>DOLC01000006.1 GCA_003509545.1 Peptococcaceae bacterium | reverse complement strand
CAAAGGTGCGGAATGTGGGTTATAGTTATCTCTTCACTTTGGAACAAGAACCCCTAACCGCCGATACGCCCCTTGACAGAATACCGCGCTACGGCGTTTCGTCAGGTTCTATTAAGAGCTTTAAGGAGATCTTGGCTAAGGGAGATGTTGTTAATTGAGGCGTGCGCCTCCCGGGTCGTAGCCCCCGGACGTTGATCGAAGGCCCTGGGGGGATCCTGCGTTCCCCTACCCATCCCAGAGCTCGGCCGTAGGGATATACGCTGTGATATTATGGCTCCGCAGGGCTGTCTTTTTAATCCGACATGGGCCCCGAATTTTAGTTGACAAGGGGGGGGTGTCCGGTTACAATTGGATTTGATTGAATACCCACTCTAAAAATAAAGGAGGAATGGTAATTGCGCGCACTGGGCCGTCATGTGCTGGCCGAAATTTATGGTTGCAGTTTTGAACTTCTAAACGACATCAAGAAAGTCGAAGAAATCATGGTCAAAGCAGCCCTCGAAGCAGGGGCCGAGATTCGTGAAGTCTGCTTCCATAAATTTAGTCCCCAAGGCGTCAGCGGCGTGGTGGTCATTTCCGAATCCCATTTAGCCATTCATACTTGGCCGGAACTAGGATACGCTGCCGTAGATGTTTTCACCTGCGGGGAGAGGGTAAATCCGTGGGAGGCATGCAGGTACCTGACCGACCAGCTTAAGGCGGAGGAAGTCCATGCCACCGAAATCCAGCGTGGCATAATAGAGGCCCGCCGCCCTGCGGTGGTCAATCTTTAGGAGGGGATATTTATTTTAGTACCTACAGCAAAGCACGGCTAACAGGCCTTGCCGGCAAGGAAGAAGCTGGCAAGGCCTGCGGCATTATTACAGGGTTAATCTTTATATAAGAACCCGGCAGGAAAGCCTCAACTTAAAGCGAATTATGACTCCAGTAGTTTTATAAGGAGTTTGTCCCATGGATTTAGGTGTGTACGAGCTTATTGCCGACGATTTGGCCCTAATTGAAGAATACGTGGACGAAGAAGTAAAGGACTATGTCCGTCCACCCCTCAACAGATGGGACCAAAACTTTTTGCCGTCCCTCGTCGTCTTGAGCGGACGCCATTATGGGTATGAAGGCCGGCGTCTTCTTTCCATGGCCGCTGCCCTGAAGCTGATCTTCCTCGGCACCTTCCTCCATGCCAAGGCCGGCACCGAGCCCGCCAGGTCCGCCCTTTGGGGAGATTACCTGTACACCAAGTTTTTTGCCCTCCTCTGCCGGGACGGCAACCTGGAGTTCTTGCCTTATCTGACCGAAGTGATTTGCCGCATAAACCTCAGGTTTATCCACTCGGTGGCAAGGAAGGAAGATCCCGACGCGGCCACCGTAGAAGTATGCGGCCTCCTAGGCGGCCTGGCCACCAGGGTGGGGAGCGCTTTGGCGGGAGCTCCGGCCGACGAGGTGGAAGGGTGGTACGATGTCGGCCATGCCTTGGGCCTTCTTTGGGGTATGCAGAATTGCGGCCGGTCATCGTTGACGCCTCGCCATTTGGCTGAAGCGGAGGAGGCCTTGAAAAAAGTGCCGGATCTTACCGAGCGGAAGGTCTGGCAGGAAATGCTTTTAGACCTTTGCAAGCCCGCTACGGTTTGGCGGATGGCTCCGTAAAGTCTGCTGGATAGCAATTCAAATTGCCAGAAACCTTCATTAGGATGTATAATGGGTAAAAAGGCCAGGAGCAGGAGGTGAACCTATGGAAGACAAGTCCATGACCTTAACCGAGCACCTCGAAGAGCTCAGGCGGGTAATTATTATCTGCCTTATCGCCCTAGGAGTAGGAACGGTTATCGCATATTTCGGGTTCCGAAACCAGCTCTTTGCACTTATAACCCGGCCGGTGAGTGCCTTGGGGGTTTCTTTGGTTTATATTACTCCTTTGGAAGCTTTTTACACTTCTATAAAGATTTCCCTCCTGGCCGCTGTATTCCTGGCCCTTCCCGTCATCCTCTGGCAGGTATGGAGCTTTATTTTACCCGCTCTACACCAACACGAGCGGCGTCTAGTGTTTATTGTAATGCCCTTATCCCTTTTCCTTTTCCTGTGCGGCTTAGCCTTCGGGTATTTCGTAGTCTTTCCCGTGGCTCTGAACTTTTTATTGATTACGGTGAGCCACGGGTTTGAACCCTTGATCACCATCTCTCGTTATGTAGGCTTCTTGGTCACCTTTGTCCTGCCCTTCGGCCTGATTTTCCAGATGCCGCTGGTGGTGGTTATGTTGACCAGGCTGGGCCTGCTCAGTCCGGAGTTTCTGGCCAAAAACCGGAAGGTTACCGTACTCCTCATATTCGTTGTAGCAGCCGTATTGACTCCGCCGGATGTTATATCCCAGGTCCTCATGGGGTTTCCCATGGTGGCCCTATACGAAAGCAGTATCTGGCTTTCCTTTCTAGTGCGCCGGAGGCAGGAGAAGGCCGAAAGTGAAAGCACTTGAAAACAAGATATTCAGTTAAGGAGGTGAGGAGGCTTGACTGCAACGTTGGGCATACTCGGGCCTTTAGGGGTTCCGGAACTTCTGCTGATCCTTGTATTGGCGCTGATCATTTTCGGCCCGGGCAAACTGCCGGAGGTGGGCCGGGCGCTGGGCAAGGGGATTAGGGAATTTAAAAAGGCCACCACTTCTATAAGCGAAGGTATCGAAGAAGCGGCCAAAATAGAGGAAGCGAAGGCAGAAGGCCAAGAGACTAAAGTCAAGGCAAAGGAAAGTGAAACAGCATAACCTTGCCGGCAAAAACCAGTATTGACCGGAGTGGGGGAGGCGAAGCCTTCCCCTTTTTACGTGACGGCGGGAGGTGATACTTTGTGCAGGACACTCCTCGCGGAAGCCGGCTGCATATTGCCCTTTTCGGTCGGCGCAACGCCGGAAAATCCAGCTTAATCAACGCCCTTACCGGTCAAGAGCTGGCCGTGGTTTCCGGCATACCGGGCACTACTACCGACCCGGTTTTTAAAGCCATGGAGATTTTGCCCTTGGGTCCGGTAGTGCTCATTGACACGGCCGGGATCGACGATGAGGGAGAGCTGGGGAGGCTACGCGTAAAAAAATCCATGGAGGTGCTGCGTAAAACAGACCTGGCCGTTCTTGTGCTGGACCCCGCGGAAGGAGTGGGGGTCCATGAGTTGGAGCTTAAACGCCGTTTAATCGAGCAAGGCCTGCCGATGGTAGCCGTGTTGAATAAAATCGACCGCGGAGGCCTGGAGCGGCTGCCTCATTTGGAAGAAGCTCTGGGTCAAAAGATTATACCGGTCAGTGCAAAAACACGGCTGGGCATTGAAGAGCTAAAGGGGGAACTTATTAAGGCCGCCCCGTCCTCCTTTGAAGCTCCCCACCTAGTGGGAGACCTATTAGGGCCGGGTGATACGGCCATCCTGGTGGTCCCCATAGATTCCGCGGCTCCCAAGGGAAGGCTGATTCTGCCCCAGGTGCAGGTACTGCGGGATATCCTGGATAACGATGCCATGGGGCTGGTGGTGAAAGAGGGGGGCCTTAAGGAGGCCTTGACCCGGATACCCCGACCCAAGATGGTGATTACCGATTCTCAGGTTTTTGCCAAGGCGGCCGCCGAGACGCCCCGTGGTGTTTGGTTGACGTCCTTTTCCATCCTTATGGCCCGCTACAAGGGGGACCTGGTAGAACTAGTTCGGGGAGCCAAGGGGATTAAGGGGCTGAAGCCGGGGGACCGGGTACTGATAGCCGAGGCCTGTACCCACCATCCTCAAGCGGATGACATCGGCAGGGTTCAGATACCGGGTTGGCTGCAACGGTATGTCGGCGGAGCCTTGGATATTACTTGGGTTTCCGGCGGGAGTTTTCCCGAGGATCTGGCAAGTTATAAACTGATCGTCCACTGCGGCGGTTGCATGATCAATCGTCGGGAAATGCTCTACCGCCTGCAGGTGGCCAGGGCGGCAGGGGTGCCCATGGTCAACTATGGAGTACTGCTGGCCCTCGCCCACGGCACCCTGGACCGGGCCCTGGAGCCCTTTCCCGCTGCCAAGAAAGAATGGGAGGAAGGATAAAGGGTGGCGATTATTGAGGTGCGGCCCTGGCGGGTTAACGGTAAGGTGGGGTACGACTTAGTCGTTACCTCGCCCCTGGCTACCATAGGTGATTATGTCCGGGCCATGGGCCGGATCGAAAACCTCGATATTTACAGGTCCTACCGTTCGGGCCGGGGTGACTGCCGGGGCTGCCCCCATTGCTGCGGCGGGCGCTTGCCGTTAACCCTTCGCGATGCTTTGGGGCTGCGGGATGGGCTGCAGATCTTGACGGGTAAACAGTTGAAGCTGCGGGACTTTATAACCGAGTATTGTACGGTACAGACCATGGGTCCCACCCTGGATATAACCCTGCGAACCGACGGGGAGGGGTACTGTATTTTCCTCTCGCCGGCCGACCACTTATGCCGCCTGTACCCTTATCGTCCCCTAATCTGCCGAACCTTTTATTGTTGCCCGGCCACCAGACGGGCCCTGAAGCTGCGTTCAGCTGTGGTTAACGCCGGAGAGGATGAGCTAGTTTATTTTTGGCAGACCGGGAAGTTGCCTGTGCCGCGGACTTATCTAAAGAGTCTTTGTTCTCCTGCCTTGTGGCAAGCCTTGAGGGGGAGGTAGAGGTCTTGCGAATTGCCCTTATCGCCCATGATCGAAAGAAGGACGAACTGGTGGACTTTGTTAAGCGGAACCGCGATTTTTTTGCCGGACACCGGTTGATAGCCACGGGTACCACCGGTGCCAAGATAGAAGAGCATACCGGCTTAAGGGTACACCGTGTGTTGTCCGGCCCCCTGGGGGGCGACCAGCACATTGGGTCCCTGGTGGCCCGGCGCCGGGTGGATCTGGTGATATTCTTGCGCGATCCCTTAACACCTCAGCCCCATGAGCCGGACATTAATGCCCTCCTGCGTATTTGTGACGTTCATAATGTCCCGGCAGCTACCAACCTGGCAACGGCCTCCATGATTTTGCATTATTTACGCCAAAATCCCTGAGCTACT
The DNA here is from genome assembly GCA_003509545.1 of Peptococcaceae bacterium. GTDB lineage: Bacteria > Bacillota > DSM-521 > Neomoorellales > Neomoorellaceae > UBA12545. The sequence continues at coordinate 12,858 of DOLC01000006.1, read as the reverse complement.
GCTTGGGCCCTGCCTCACGAAAAAACCCGACCTCTTAAGCCTGCCGCGGCCTGCGGACAAGGCCCCGGCAGGCTTTGTTGTTCTCAGCACCTACAACGCACTGGTTGCATATCATAGAGTAAGCCTTATGACCTGAAAACGGCCTTGGCTTTTAAGGAGGCGTAGGCGAAATGACGGAGGCCCGACATGTGCCGCATTGCCCCGGGGGTTTTACCTATATCGTCCAAAGCGGGGATACTATGTTTAATATTGCCGCACGCTTTGGCGTTTCTTTAGATGATTTAATAGAGGCCAATCCCCATATAGCCGATCCCGACCTCATATTCCCGGGCCAGGTTTTATGCGTACCCCTTAAGGACAGGATAGCCTGTCCCCATGGATTTATCTATGTTGTAAGGCCGGGCGACACTCTATTTGAAATAGCCCGGCGCTTCGGCGTGAGCGTAGAAAGAATCGCCGCCGCCAATCCGCAGATAATGGATCCCAACGTCATCTTCCCCGGCCAGCGGATATGCATACCTTTGTTCCCGGGCGTGCCCCGGCGGTGCCAGGCCTTTGTTTTATACGGTACCGAGCATGCCCCCTATGCCAAGGGTATGGGCATGGCCGACTGGGACCACAAAGTAGTAAGCCTGCTGGTCTGGGACCTGCCCGAGCCCCACAAGGGTGGTATAGACAGGTATGCCGTCTGGGTGAGGTACAAGGAAACGGACGATTTCATTACCGACGATTTGTTTATCGGCGGACCCGGCATGATGTATTGCCACCACCGCCTCCGGGACAATCCGGTACGCCTCACCGCCCTGCCGTTCCTGGTGGTGGGTGTAAGAACGCCTTTCCGCCTGGGGCCCGTGTTTGCCGGTGGGATCCTGCCGGTCATTTGGTAATGGGGTGGACGGCTGGGGCATAAGAATCTGAGTTATCTCCACTTTTTGCAGAGCAGGCCTGCTTGAGCTTGGAAGCGAGCGAACAAGCCTTGGCGGCTAGCCCAGGCTTTAAGCTTGGCGAAAGGCTTAAAGCTTGGCCCGAGGGCATGTAGCCTTGCGGCCGGCAACTGAGGCAGGATGCTTAAATTCTGCCGGGAAGCCTGCCTTAAGCCTTTAAGCCAAGCAAAAGTCCTGCCCGCGAGGGAGGCCTTTGCGAGCGAAAGCCAAGCAGGCCGAGATCAAAACTTGGGATGCGCCAGCATAAGAATCTATTGAAAGTAGCACAGGGGAGATAAGACGCTCCCCTGTATTTTTCGGGGGGTGTCGCAACTTGCGCATCTACATATCGGTGGATATGGAAGGGCTTAGCGGGGTGGTGTCCTGGAGCCAGGTAGAGGTGCAAGGCGGGGAAGATTACCGGCGGTCGTGCCGGCTCCTTGCTGCCGAAGTCAATGCCGCTGCCGGCGGCGCCTTGGCCGCCGGTGCCACCGCAATCCTCGTCAACGACGCCCACAACCACATGCGAAACCTTTGGAGTGAGGCGCTCCTGCCCAGGGTACAGCTCATATCGGGTTCCGCCAAGGGCTTGGGAATGATGGAAGGAATAAGTCCCGCTTTCCAAGCTGCCTTTTTCCTGGGATATCATGCCCGGGCAGGCAGCCCCGGCATTTTAGCCCACACCTATAACGAAACCATCCTCAGCTGCCGGGTCAACGGGCAGGAGATGGGTGAGACCGGACTTAATGCTCTGGTGGCCGGCTACTACGGGGTGCCGGTGGCCCTTCTGTCGGGAGATAATGTTGTGGCCGTCGAAGCCAAGGGACTCTTGGGAAACCCGGAAATAGTCGTTGTGAAAGAAGCCAGGGGATCCCAGGCCGCCCGATGTCTGGTGCCGTCCCTGGCCAGGGAGAAAATAAAGGCCGCCGCCGGCAGGGCCGTGAAGAACGCGACCAATTACAAGCCCTTAAAGCCCCCCCGGCCGGCGGTTTTGGAGGTGGAGTTCAAGGAGGCGGGCCAGGCGGAGATGGCGTGCTTAATACCCGGAAGCAGGCGACGCGGCCCGCGGGTTGTAGTCTTTGAACATAACGATTATCTCAAGGTTTATCGGGCTTTCCGGGCCATGGCGAGGCTGGCTAAGGATTCCCCTTGAGGCCCTTGCCTTTAGAAGCCGCCGTTCTGGGCGGGGTCTGCAGGGCCACGGCGATTCTTACCACGTCCCCTTCCCGGGCGGCCCGCGGAAGGAGTGCCCGCGGCAGGTTGAAGGTGCAGTCCTGGTATTTAATAAAGGCCAATTCGCCTTCTAGCCTCTCAATAATTAAAGGGGGCTGTTTTCTTACCATTTTATCTCCCCTCCCTGTACTGAGCTTCTGGCTTAGATTATAAACCCTCCCGGCTGGAAAAATCCAGAGGAGAGAAGGCAGGAAAAAAAGGAGGGGGTGGCGAATGAATGATTACGCCAGAAGCCAGCGGGGGAGGTATATGGGTGGGTACTGGAAGCGGCGACAGCAGAGTTATCAAGCTTCCTACGGGAAAACAGCGGAAACAGAAGCCAAAGGGTGCCGCGAAAGCCGGGGCTGCCAACTCCAAACCGGCTTCATCGAGGCTAGAGGCAGGTAGGCGAGCGCGCACCAAGGGCGGGATGGAGGAAGAAGGCTCCAGGGGATTGTATGGGGCCGCCCTGGCCGGTCTCTTATTGCTCCTTTTTTACCCCCCTTTTTTTCGCGGGCTTTTCTTCCCGGTAGAGCAACGCTGGTCTTTAATACTGGCCACCCTCCTGTTCGTCTTAACGTGGTTTTGGAAGTTCTCCCGGCGTGATTTCACATTCCTGCGCCATCCGCTGGAATATGCCGCCTTCGGCCTTGTGCTGGTCTACGTGGCCAGCGGGGTATTTTACCCCGCCAGCCGGGGCCTCGCCCTGGCGGAGATCAGTAAGGTGGTTCTCTACTTTTTTGTGTTCTGGATGATTGTTCAGTTGGGCACCGGTCCCGGACCCAGGTCCCTGATCCTGCACAGCCTATACTTTAGCGGGCTGGGGGTAGCCCTGGCGGGGCTCCTTACGGCCACCGAAGTCATTTTCATAAAAGACGGCTTCCTGGGCGGTCGCTTTTATTCCACCCTCCAGTATCCCAACGCCTTGGCCGCCTATATGATGGGCAACCTCTTTCTAGGATTTTATTTATGGGGTCGCGCCGACAACCGCCTGCGCCTGGCTTATGCAGCAGGAAACTATTTACTATTGGTAGTTTTCTTGGGGACAGGCTCACGGGGCGCTTTCCTTGTACTACCCGTGGTCCTTGCCCTTTACTTCCTCCTCGCGCCGGCAGGGTTGCGGCTTAGCTGTTTCGCCCATTTTCTGGCCACCGGACTGGCCGCCCTTATCGCCAACTATCGCTTTATCCCCTTGGCCCTAAGCAAGGATTATTTGGGGTCCTGGACTTGGTTTTTCTTGGGTTTAGGGACTGCCCTGGCCCTTCAGCTGGTCTTGGCTGGTGCCGGCAAAATAGTTCCCTCGGCCCGCCTGAGGGCGGCAATAGCTGCGGCCCTGATTATCCTGGCCCTGGGAGGGGGCTATGCCTACAACTCCCCCTACGCCGGGGAAGCCGTAGGAGCGGCCGGGCCAACCATCGGCTGGGAAAAGATACTTCCCGCTCCCATAGCGCGTCGGGTACAGGATATCAGTCTGGAGACCCGCAGCAGCCGCGAACGCGTTGAGTGGACTCGCGATGCTTTAAGTATGTTGAGGGAGCGGCCCCTTTTAGGATACGGCGGTGGAGGGTGGGAGGCCGCTTATCGCCAATACCAGCGCTATGCGTACCACTCCACCCAAGTCCATAATTATTACGCCCAACTGGCGGTAGAAACGGGCATAATAGGGGTTGTCGTCCTCGCTGCCCTGTGGGTATCCTTTTTCCTTAGCGCATATCGCCTTTACCGCCGGGGCAGCGTCCGCGAGCGCCTGCTAACCGCATCTTTGTTGGCAGCGGCCCTCAGTCTGGGCCTCCACGCAGCTTTAGACTTCGACTTGGCCCTGGGCGCCGTCTCCATTTTACTCTGGTCTTGCTGGGGTCTCAGCCGGAGCCTAGAAAGGGATATCTCTACAGTTGGAGACCGGCCGGCGGTTTACGATTGGGCCTCCCTCCGGGTAAAATATGCCGCGGCAGTGGTTCTAGCAGCCTTGGTGATAGTACTCTTCAGCGGTTCCTTCCTCGCGGGCAACGCCAGCGGCCGGGAAGGTATTGCCGCCTTACATGAGGGCAACATACCCCTTGCCACGGCCAAGCTGGAAGAAGCCCGAAGCTATGATCCTTTTACCGTCTCTTACGCCGTCGATTTAGCCGCCCTCTATTTGAGGCAGGACCGTCCTGACGAGGCAGAAAAGGTAATTCTAGAGGCCCTCTCCCACGAACCTTATAACTATCTTCTTAAGGTGCGCCAGGGTGAAGTCTACTGGACCCAGGGGAAAATACCGGAGGCTGTGGCGGCCTTGGAAGAAGCCCGTGATCTGGCACCATGGATGGCAGCAACGTGGGAATCCCTGGCCAAAATCTATGTAGCCGGTGGTATGAGGTATCTCCAGTACGGTCAACCCGCCGAGGCCCGGGAGCTCTTTGCCGCCGCCGCCGGACTAAAGGCCGAGGTGGAAGGTCGCCTGGAGATGCTGGGAGATCTGCGGGAATTGCACGTGGTAGGAAGGGGGGGCTTAACCCTCACCCCCGCCCTACTTTTCGAAGTGGCCAAAGCCCAATATTTTCTCGGCCGCCCGGAAGAGGCGGGGGATAATCTGGAGGTAGTGCTTAAAGACAAGAACCTCGAGTCCGAGGCCCGGGTGTGGCAGGCCTTGCTGGCCCACCGACAAGGGCAGGAAGACCGGGTGAAGGAGATCTTGGGGGAGCTGGTAGAGAAGAACCCGGCCCTAGGAGAACGGTTCAACCAATTAAAATCCCTGGCTCCGCTGTCTTAATCTTCCCTAGGGCCCCTTGAAAAAATGCCTTTTAGCAGGTGGTATAATATAAATATGCTAAGCCTCAGCGTCATCGCCGAGATCCAAGAAGAGCTTCAAGCCCTGGAGGATGAACTCCTGCGGCAGAGTGAGGCCCCTGACCCCTTGTTGACCCAAGTAACCAGGCAGATGGTCCAGGCCGGCGGAAAGCGCCTGCGGCCCGTGTTTGTGCTCCTGGGAGGCAAATGCTGCGGCGGGCGGCTGAAGGACCTCTTGCCCCTGGCGGTGGCCATGGAAATGATCCACATGGCCACCCTTATACACGACGATGTCATCGATGCTTCTCCTTTGCGGCGCGGCCGGCCCACCGTATGGGCTAGGTGGGGGGAAAGGATTTCCCTCCACGCCGGCGATTACCTTTTCGCCCGGGCGCTGCGGCTGGTGGCTAACTACGACGATCCCCGTATACCTTCGCTACTGGCCCAAGTTAGCGTTAAAATGGTACGGGGGGAACTGGAGCAGCTGGAAAGCGCCTTTACAGTGGATATCACGGCGCGCGATTATCTCCGGCGGATCCGGCGCAAGACTGCCCTGCTCATTTCCGCCAGTTGCGAATTGGGGGCCCTGGTGGCCGGAGGTAGTAACGATAGTATCGTGGCCCTGCGCCGCTACGGGCGTTACCTTGGGATGGCCTTTCAACTTACCGATGACGTGCTGGATATCGTTGCCGATCCCGAGATACTAGGAAAACCCCGGGGTAGCGACCTGCGTCAGGGTGTTATTACCCTACCAGCCATTTATGCCCTTCGGTCGAGTCCCCACCGCCGCCGCCTGGCGATCTTGTTGTCCAAGCCGGCCAAGGGCGACGCGGAAATTGCCGAGGCCGTCGAACTTATCGAAGAGTGCGGAGGCACAGCCTATACTTTAAAGGTGGCCGAAGGCTACCTCCGGAAGGCCAGGGAGCAGCTGCTTTGGCTCCCTCCCGGCCAACCACGGGAGATTTTAGAAGAACTAACTTATTTTGTAAAGGCGCGTGGGTTCTAAGGATGGGTTATTACCCTTTGTTTCTGCGGCTGAGGGACTGTCCCTGCCTGGTGGTGGGGGGCGGGCCGGTAGGAGAGCGGAAGGTCAGGGGGCTGTTGCGGGCCCGGGCGAGGGTAACGGTGGTCAGTCCCCAGGTTACCCCGGGACTGGCCCAATTGGCCGAGGAAGGCCGTGTTAGGTGGCGACGCCGGCGCTACCGGGCCGGGGACCTGCGGGGAATGGTCCTCGTCTTTGTCGCCTCCGGTGACCGCCGGCTCAATTCCCGCATTGCCGACCACTGTCGCCGGGCCGGCATATGGGTGAATGTGGCCGACAGTCCGGAGGAAAGTTCCTTCCTGGTACCCGCAGTGGTCCGCAGGGGTGAGCTGCAGATTGCCGTGTCCACCGGCGGTAAGAGTCCTGCCCTGGCGGCCTTTCTTAAGAGTCGCCTGGAAGAGGATATCGGCCGGGAATACGACAGCCTTCTTGCCTTTTTGGGAGAGCTGCGTCCCTGGCTTAAGGAAATTCTTCCCAGTGACCAGAAGAAGCGGGCCAGAGCCTTTCGCCGGTTGGTGGCCGACCGGGTGCTCTGGGAGCTGGTAGCCCGGGGAGAGCGAAAAGCAGCGAGGGAGCGGGTGGCGGAATGTATATCGGAACAATGGGACTAAATCACCGCACGGCACCCGTAGAAATCAGGGAAAAGCTGGCTTTTCCCCGTCACGTCCTGCCCTCGACCCTTTCCGAGTTAAGAAGGCAGCCGGGCATAGAGGGCAATGTAATTCTAAGTACTTGTAACCGAACGGAAATCTATTTTACTACATCGGATTGGGGAAAAGGTGTGGAAACCGTAAAAAAATTTCTCGGCCGGCGGTGCGGCGTGCAGCTTCCCGCCCTGCATGACTACCTTTACCTCTACTCCTCCCACGAAGCGGTGCGGCACCTCTTTAGGGTGGCTGCCGGCCTGGATTCCATGATCCTCGGGGAAGCCCAAGTGCTGGGCCAAGTGGCCGAAGCCTACGAGGCGGCCCGCAATACGGGAGCCACCAACGTGGTACTCAACACCCTCTTCCAGCAGGCCATTGCGGCGGGCAAAAGGGTGCGGACCGAAACCCGTATAGGCCATAACACGGTATCCGTGAGCTATGCGGCGGTGGAGCTGGCGCGTCAAGTCTTCGGAGGGGATTTGACGGGCCGGACGGTGCTGGTCATAGGCGCCGGCAAGATGAGCACTCTGGCGGCCCGGTATTTACGCGACAACGGAGTCACCACCGTACTGGTATCCAACCGATCTTACGACAGGGCCTCCTGCCTGGCGGAGGTCATCGGCGGGCGGGCCGTACGCCTGGACGACTTGGAGGAAATCCTGCCCCAGGCCGATATCGTTATCAGCTGTACGGCAGCCAGCCATTATATCATCCGTACCGAGCAGGTGGAAAGGGCCCGGAAGGGACGGGAGCACAATCCCTTAATGATCATCGACATTGCCGTTCCCCGGGATATCGAACCGGGGGTGGGCGAGCTGCCGGGGGTCAGGCTTTTTGATATCGACGACCTGGAGCAGGTCATTACCAACAGCCTCGAAGAACGCAGGAAGGCGGCCCAGCGGGCGGAGAGCATTATATCCGAAGAGGTGGACGGTTTTTTCCGGTGGCTGGGGTCCCGGTACGCCGTTCCCACCATTGTTGCCCTCAAGGCGAAGGCAGAAGCCATTAAGGAGGCCGAGCTGCGGCGGGCCCTCAACCGCCTGGGTTCCCCCTCTCCCCACGAACAGAAGATCATCGGCTCCCTCGCCAACTCCATAGTAAACCGCCTTTTACACGAAGTAGTGGTAAACTTAAAGTCGGCCGCCGTAACCCCCCAGGGCCATCTCTATGTGGAAGTAGTGCAAAACCTGTTCGCCCTGCAAGTAGAAGAGGACGATACTGTCTCACCTGAGAGGTCCACGTCTCCGGAAGTCCGCGGCGCAAGGAGGGGCTCCGAGTGGGTAGAAAATTGATCATCGGCTCCCGCCGGAGCGAACTGGCCCGGTGGCAGGCTCGGTGGGTCATACAAGCCTTAAAGGAGCACCACCCGTGGATCGAGTGCGAACTGGTTACCCTCCAGACTAAAGGGGACAAAATACGGGATGTAGCCTTAGCCCGGATCGGCGATAAAGGCCTTTTCACCAAAGAGCTGGAGGAGGCCCTGCAGAAGGGTATTATCGATGTAGCCGTGCACAGTATGAAGGATGTACCCACGGTGCTGCCTCCGGGACTGATAATCGGGGCCGTTGGCCTGCGGGAAGACCCCTCGGATGTGTTCTTGTCATCTAAGGGCTACACCCTGGCCAGCTTACCCATTAACGGTCGGGTGGGAACCAGCAGCCTGCGGCGCAAGGCTCAGCTCTGGCACTGGCGGCCCGACCTGGAAATAGTGGATCTGCGCGGTAACGTGCCGACGCGGCTGGCCAAGATGGACAGGGACGGGCTGGACGGCATTGTGCTGGCAGCCGCCGGACTCAAGCGCCTCCAGCGGGATCACCTCATTACCGAGTATTTACCCCCCAGTATTTGCCTGCCGGCCGTGGGCCAGGGGGCCATAGGGCTTGAAATACGCGCCGAGGACGAGGAGGTCCGGTCCTTAATCGAAGCAGTAAACCATGCCCCGTCTCTGGCCTGCATACTGGCCGAACGGGCCTTCCTGCAAGAATTGGAAGGGGGCTGTCAGGTTCCCATCGGTGCTCTGGGCAGGCCGGAAGGAGACCACCTGGTTTTGGAAGGGATGGTGGCCAGCCAGGACGGTAGGGAGCTCCTCCGGGAGACTGAAACAGGTTTCCTTCACCGGCCGGAAGAAGTGGGGAAACGGCTGGCAGAAAAACTGTTAAAGCGGGGGGCGGATTCCATTCTGAGGGGAGTTAGGAGTAGCCATGGCCGGGGCTCAAGGTAAAGTTTATCTGGTGGGGGCCGGCCCGGGGGATGTCGGACTCTTAACCCTGCGGGCCAGGGAATGCCTGGCAGAAGCGGATGCCGTAGTATACGACCGCCTGGTAAATCCGGAACTGCTCCACTTTGCACCGGCTCATTGCCAGAAAATATACGTGGGCAAGGCCCCCGGACGTCATTCCCTGGAGCAGCAAGAAATCAGCCGTCTACTGGTAGAGCTTGCCGGCAAGGGCATGCAGGTCGTCAGGCTCAAGGGAGGGGATCCCTTCGTATTCGGGCGGGGAGGCGAGGAGGCCCTGACTTTGCGGGAAGCCGGTATACCCTTTGAGATAGTTCCCGGGGTTACCGCCGCGACGGCGGTTCCCGCTTATGCCGGGATACCCGTAACCCACCGAGGGCTGGCCTCCACCGTGGCCTTCATTACGGGCAACGAAGATCCCGGCAAGGAGGAAAGCCGCATCAACTGGAAGGAGCTGGCCCGCAGCGCCGATACCCTGGTATTTCTCATGGGGATGGCCAACCTGTCCCAGATCGTGTCCCAGCTTCTCCTCCACGGCCGAGGGCCGGATACCCCCGTAGCCCTGATCCGCTGGGGCAGCCGGGCTGAGCAGAAGACCTTGGTGGGAACCCTACTGAATATAGAAGCCAAGGCCCAGCAGGCCTCCTTTTCCAATCCGGCCGTTATCATTGTGGGAGAAGTGGTAAAGTTGAGGGATAAGCTGGCCTGGTGGGAGCATAAACCCCTTGCCGGCCGCCGCATCGTAATAACCCGCCCTTACCCCCAGGGTGAGGCTATGGCCAGGCGCTTGAGTGCTTTGGGGGCCGAAGTCCTCCGGTTTCCGACCATCGCCATTGCGCCCCCCGAGGACTGGGGTTCCTTGGACAGGGTGGTAGATGACGCGGAGAACTTTGACTGGATTGTTTTTACCAGTGCCAACGGCGTACGGTATTTCTGGGAGCGCCTGGTGGTCAGGGGAAAAGATGCCAGGAGGTTGGCGCCGGTGAAAATAGCCGCTATCGGTCCGGCAACGGCTGAAGCTCTTGCCAGGCGGGGTATCACGGCCGACCACCTCCCGGAGAAGTACGTGGCCGAGGCCCTCGCCAGGGAACTGGGACCCAAGGTTCGGGGTAAACGGGTATTGCTGCCCCGGGCCGATATTGCCCGCCGGGCCCTGGCCGAAGATTTGAAGAGTTGGGGGGCGGAGGTTGTCGAGGTGGCCGCCTACCGGACCGTAAGGGCTTCTCTAAACGGCCAAGGCCTTCGCGAACTCTTGCAAGCAGGTAGAATTTCCGCCGTTACCTTTACCAGTGCCTCCACGGTGCGAAACTTCCTGGAAATAATTGGTCCGGAGTACGGCTCCTTGTTAGGCCGTACGGCCATTGCCTCCATAGGACCGATCACCAGCGCGGAGGTCCGACGGGCCGGCCTGAAGGTCAGCATTGAAGCCGAGGTGTATACCGAGGAGGGCCTTATAGCCGCCCTCTTGGCTTACTTCGCCCCCGGTTATCACCAGAACAAGGAAGGAAGGTGACGTAAGCAACTTGCTTAGTTTGACGAGACTCCTCTGCGGCGACAGTTACTTCGGCGACAGCCTGCGCTATAATCCATCTACAAAAGGGGCCCGGGCGGGCACGCGCCACGATGCCGGCCCGGTGGTAGTGTGGAATTGTACCCGGGCATGCAACCTCCGGTGCAGACACTGCTACGCCGCCGCTCTTGCTGAGCCTGCGGCCGAAGAACTCACTACCCTTGAGGCCCGCGCCATGATAGACGACCTCAGCGCTTTCCACGTTCCGGTACTTCTCCTTTCAGGAGGGGAACCCCTGCTGCGGTGGGATATATTCGACCTTATAGCCCATGCCGCGGAGCGAAATCTTCGGGTTGTATTGTCTACCAACGGAACCCTTATAGACAGGAGTACGTCACGTCACTTGAAGTCCCTGGGAGTAAGTTACGTAGGCGTTAGCTTGGACGGTGTGGAGGAGGCCCACGACACCTTCAGAGGACAGAAGGGAGCTTTTGCTGCGGCCCTTGAGGGCATCCGCCATTGCCTGGCCGTCGGTCTCCGGGTGGGGTTGCGGTTTACCATCACCCGGGACAACCTGAAGGAACTGGAAGAGATCCTGTATTTGGTGGAAGAAGAGAGAATTCCTCGAATATGCTTCTATCACCTGGTATACACCGGCCGGGGCAGCAAGCTGGTGGAGCAGGCACCGCCTCATGAGGCTACAAGAGAAGTTATGGACATGCTTATAGAGAAGGTTTCCTCCTGGAGCCGCAAAGGCAGAAAGATAGAGGTTTTGACGGTAGACAACCATGCCGACGGACCTTACCTCTACCTGAGCCTCCGCAAGGAAGATCCCGAGCGTGCCGCCGAAGTCCTGGAACTGTTGCGCTGGAACGGAGGCAACCGCAGCGGCATAGCCATAGGTGCCGTGGACTGGGCGGGGAAGGTGCACCCGGATCAATTTACCACCAACCATACCGTGGGGGATATACGCCGCGAGCCCTTCAGCCGTATATGGTCGGAAGCCAGGCACCCCATTCTGGCGGGCCTGCGGGACAGAAAGGGGCTGCTTAAGGGCCGCTGCCGGCAGTGCGCCTGGCTGGACATCTGCAACGGAAACTGCCGGGCCAGGGCGGAAGCCGTGACCGGAGACTTTTGGGAGTCCGATCCGGCCTGTTATCTTACCGAAGAAGAGATAAGGTGGTGATGCATTTGGCGGGTTTTCCCGTAGTTCGCCTGCGCCGCTTGCGTTATAACCCGGTTCTGCGGTCTATGGTGCGGGAGACGGAGATAGAAGTAAAGGATTTGGTGTATCCCCTCTTCGTAACGCCCGGCCGGGTGGTAAAAAATCCCGTGTCCTCCATGCCGGGAATTTACCAGTTCTCGGTGGATAATCTCCTCAAGGAAGGGGAGGAGGTAGTGCGCCTGGGCATTCCCGCCGTTCTCCTTTTCGGGGTGCCGGAGCCGGGAGAAAAGGACGAGGTGGCAACGCCGGCCTATATCCCTGAAGGGATAGTCCAACAGGCCGTCAGGGCCCTTAAGAAGGAATTTCCTCATTTGCTGGTGATAACCGACGTCTGCCTCTGTGAATACACCAGCCACGGCCACTGCGGTATTGTGGACAGCGGCGTGATTCTAAACGATCCCACCCTGGAACTCCTGGCCAGGACGGCCCTCTCCCACGTGGAGGCCGGAGCAGACATGGTAGCCCCTTCGGACATGATGGACGGCCGCGTGGCCGCCATCCGTAAGAAGCTGGACGCCCACGGGTTTACCGAAACCCCAATTTTATCTTATGCCGCCAAATACGCTTCGGCCTTCTACGGCCCCTTCCGCGAGGCGGCCGGCTCCGCTCCCCAATTCGGCGACCGTCGCAGCTATCAGATGGATCCCGCCAACGCCCGAGAAGCCTTGCGGGAGGTAGCCCAGGACCTGGAAGAGGGAGCGGACATCATCATGGTCAAGCCTGCCCTCTCCTACCTCGATGTAATCCGACAGGTCAAAGATAACTTCAACTGCCCCCTGGCCGCCTACAATGTCAGCGGCGAATACTCCATGATCAAGGCGGCCGCCCTCCAGGGGTGGATATCGGAGAGGGAGGTAGTCATGGAGGTATTGACCTCCATCAAGAGGGCCGGGGCCGATCTCATCATTACCTACTTCGCCAAGGACGTGGCCGGGTGGTTGAGGACATGTTGATCTCCTGGAATACGACAAATCAATGCAACCTTTACTGCGATCACTGTTACCGCCCCTTTGAAAAAGCGGCGCGGCAGCTAGGGCTCAGTGAAGACGAAGTCCTGGGTTATCTCCGGCGCTGGCAGAGGGAAGGGATTATCCGTCGCTTCGGCGCCGCCCTACGGCACCGGGAAGCAGACATTGAGGCAAATGCCATGATCGTGTGGCGGGTCCCTCCGGAACAAATTCAGTTTGCCGGGAGGCGGGTGGCCTCTTTTCCGGAGGTGACCCACTGCTACCAGCGGAAAACCGCTCCTGGGTGGCCTTACAACCTCTTTGCCATGGTCCACGGGGAGACCAGG
>DOLC01000002.1 GCA_003509545.1 Peptococcaceae bacterium | reverse complement strand
TAAATCCTGCCGGGAAGCCTGCCGGAGCCTTGAGCCAAGCGCTAGTTTGGCCCGCGAGGGAGGCCTTTGCGAGCGGAAGCCAAGCAGGCCAGAATCAAAACTGGGGATGCGCCAGAGGGCGGCCTCCTTGACGTATAGTTTTGGCAAGTGTTATAATCATCCTGACGTCTTCGGGGTTAGGTGAAATTCCTTACCGGCGGTGAAAGCCCGCGAGCTGCCCCAGGGGCAGTTGATCCGGTGAAACTCCGGAGCCGACAGTGAAAGTCTGGATGGGAGAAGGCGTCTAAGGTAGTGTTTTACTGGCCAGCCCCGACGAGTCTGCGGGGTTTTTCTTTTTATAAAGGCAGGGGGGAGCCCATGGAGGAAGCCTTTATGCGACGGGCCTTGGAATTGGCCCGGAAGGGATTGGGTCGCACTTCCCCTAACCCGGCGGTGGGAGCCGTCGTCGTCCGGGACGGGGAGATTGTAGGAGAGGGGTACCATGAGAGGGCGGGTACTCCCCACGCGGAGGCACACGCTTTGCGGGAGGCGAGGGACAGGGCCCGGGGCAGCACTCTCTATGTTACTCTGGAACCCTGTTGCCACCACGGCAAGACCCCGCCGTGTACCGAGGCCATTATCGGGGCGGGAATTAAAAAGGTGGTGGCCGCCATGGTAGACCCCAATCCGAAGGTGGCCGGACGCGGCCTCAGACGCTTGCAGGAGGCAGGGGTGGAAGTAGAAGTGGGGCTGCTGGAGAAGGAAGCCCGGCGCTTGAACGAGGCCTTCATAAAGTACATCACCACCGGGCTGCCATGGGTTACCCTTAAGATGGCCCTAACCCTGGATGGGAAAATAGCCACGCGTACCGGGGCCGCCCGGTGGATCACCTGCGAAGAATCACGCCGTAGGGTCCATGAGTTGCGCAACACCTACGATGCAGTGCTGGTGGGTATCGGTACCGTCCTGGCCGATGACCCGCAACTGACTGCGAGGTTGCCGGGCGGCCGCGACCCGGTGAGGGTTATCCTGGACAGCAGGCTGCGCCTCCCCTTGGACGCGCGGTTGGTAAATGTGAAGTCCGGCGCCCCTACCGTGGTAGCTACCACCGAGGAGGCTCCCCGGGAGCGGAGGGAAGAGTTGGTCCGGGCCGGAATCGAGGTGATGACCTTACCTGCTGAAGAGGGCAGGGTTTCCTGGCCGGCCCTCCTTGAGGGTCTGGCCAGACGCCGGATAATCAGCGTCTTGATAGAGGGAGGGGCGGAAGTCAACGGTTCGGCCCTGGCCCACGGTGTGGTGGATAGGGTGATAGCCTTCATTGCCCCTAAGCTTTTTGGCGGAAGGGAAGCCCCCGGAGCGGTGGGCGGCCTGGGAGTAGCCCGGCCGGAGGAGGCCTGGAAACTGGAAGAGGTAGAAGTAGAGCCCTCTGGAGAGGATATAATGGTTACCGGCTTGATTTCTCGCGCCGGCCCGGAGGGAAGTTATTTTCTGGGTAGCCGCCCATGAGGGCCGGCGCCCTCTCTACGAACCATGAATGAGAAGGCTATTTTCGTAGGAGAAGGGTACGGCATGTTTACAGGTATTATAGAAGAAATTGGTACGGTTAGAAACCTAAAACTCGAGGGCGAGAACGCTCGGCTGGTCATAGGGGCCCGCAAGGTTTTGGAAGGAACCCAAATCGGCGACAGCGTGGCGGTGAACGGTGTATGCCTGACCGTTGTGGAGCTCCTGGACGACGGATTAGCGGTGGAAATGATGGCCGAAACCCTGCGGGTCACCAACCTCGGCCGCTTGAGGCCCGGGGAAGGCGTCAATCTGGAGCGGGCCCTGCGCCTGGGGGACCGGCTGGGGGGCCACCTGGTAAGCGGCCACGTTGACGGAGTGGTTCGCATCTTGAGCCGTCGCAGGGTGGGCACGGCCGAGGAGCTAGAGCTGGAATTGCCCCCTAACGTACGGCCTTACGTAGTACCCAAGGGCTCGGTGGCCCTGGACGGCACCAGCCTCACCGTGATCGCCCGTCGGGGAGACAGCTTTAGTGTAGGGCTGATACCCCATACCTTAAGGGAAACCGTCTTGGGCCGTAAACGGGTAGGGGACGAGGTCAACATGGAGGTGGACTGGCTGGCCCGTTACTTGGAAGGGCTTCTCCGAGCCCGGGACTCGGAAGGGTCTGCCGGGTTGAATATGGATTTCCTCGCCCGGTACGGCTTTGTTTAAAGGGAGGGACAAAGGGATTGTGTGGGACACTCAAGTTTAATACCATTGAGGAAGCCCTCGAGGATCTCAAAGAAGGTAAAATGATAGTCGTAGTGGACGATGAAGACCGGGAAAACGAGGGAGACGTGGTGGCGGCGGCGGAAAAAGTCACCCCGGAGATAGTCAATTTCATGGCCACCCATGCCCGGGGCCTCATTTGTGTGCCTATGACAGGAAGCCGGCTGGATGAGCTGGGGCTGGAGTTGATGGTCCAGGACAATACCGAATCCCTGGGTACGGCCTTCACCGTCTCCGTGGATGCCGCCGAGGTTACCACGGGGATATCTGCTTATGAAAGGGCCGTGACCATCAAAAAGCTCATCGATCCCGCAACCAGGCCGGAGGACCTACGGCGGCCGGGCCATATTTTTCCCTTGAGGGCGCGGGAGGGAGGGGTGTTAAGACGGGCCGGTCATACCGAGGCGGCGGTGGACCTGGCCCGCCTGGCAGGGTTGTACCCGGCCGGGGTTATCTGTGAGATTATGAACGATGACGGTACCATGGCCCGGGTACCCCAGTTAATGGAATTCTGCCGACGCCACGGACTAAAAATCATCACCATTGCCGATTTAATTAAGTACCGGCGGCGTACGGAGAAATTAATACGGCGTGTGGCCGAAACTAATCTACCTACCCGTTATGGCCACTTTCGGGCCATCGCCTATGAAGATGTTCTGGAAAAGCAGGGCCACCTGGCCCTGGTAAAGGGCGAAGTGGGTGACGGCCGGCCGGTCCTGGTGCGGGTCCATTCCGAATGCCTGACCGGCGACGTCTTCGGATCTTGTCGTTGCGACTGCGGGGAACAGCTGGCTCGGGCCCTGGCCATGATCGAGGCCGAGGGACGGGGCGTGCTGCTCTATATGCGGCAGGAAGGAAGGGGTATTGGCCTGTTGAACAAAATAAAGGCCTACCGGCTCCAGGAAGAAGGCAAGGATACCGTTGAGGCCAACGAAGCCCTGGGATTCCCCGCCGATCTACGGGATTACGGCCTTGGAGCTCAGATCCTGGTAGACCTGGGCATCCGGGAACTGAGGCTGCTCACCAATAATCCCCGTAAAATAGCGGGTCTAGAGGGGTACGGGCTTAAAGTGGTCGAGCGGATCCCTTTGGAAATTCAGCCTAACGGGGTTAACCGGCGCTACCTTAAGGCTAAAAAGGACAAGCTAGGTCACCTGCTCCACATAAGTTAAATCCCGGCGAGATGGAGGTTGAAGGCAGTGCGTACTTTACAAGGGAAACTGACGGCCGAGGGGTTGAGATTCGGCATTGTGGTCAGCCGGTTCAATGAGTTTATAACCAGCCGCTTGTTATCAGGTGCCCTGGACGCCCTGGAGCGCCACGGCGCGGGTCCCGATGCCGTGGATGTCGTTTGGGTGCCGGGGGCCTTTGAAATACCCGTCACGGCCCAAAAAATGGTCCAGCGCGGGTATGATGCCGTTATTTGCCTGGGGGCGGTCATCCGCGGAGCCACTCCCCATTTTGAATACGTGGCCGCGGAGGTGACCAAGGGCATCGCCCAGGTGGCTCTGGGCAGCCAGCGCCCGGTAATTTACGGTGTCATTACGGCTGATACCCTGGAGCAGGCCATTGAGAGGGCCGGTACCAAGGCAGGGAACAAGGGCTTTGAAGCCGCCATGGCGGCCATGGAAATGGCTAACCTGTTCAGGGAGCTAGCGTAAATACTAGAGGCCCGGGCCTCTCATGGCGGCCCGGGCCCCTCTGCCCAGCCCCTCTTACAGGGCACGCTGCACCTTCCCGGAACGCAAGCAGCGGGTACAAACATAAATCCGCCGGCGTGTACCGTTGACGACGGCTCTTACCCGCTGGAGGTTGGGCCGCCACTGCCTTTTGGTTTTGATGTTGGAATGGCTTATCTGGTTGCCGACAACGCTTTTCTTACCGCAGATGCTGCAAACGGCCATGTATATTCACCCCTCGTAAGAAGTACCACGCGGTAATTTTACCAGAGTTGGCCCTACCGTGCAAGGGTGAGGTCGCCGGCAGGGATTCTTCCAAGAGCCCGTAGCCCGGAGGGGGCCGGAAGGTAGGGAGAGAATCTAGCAGGAAATAATGGGCACATGACGAAAATAAGAGTAGGGAAAATCGTAAGGGGTGAACAGCATGGGCGGCGGCCCGCAGAAAAAAGTCCTTTTCCGGAGGATCACCAAGGATTTGTCTATCATGGAGGTATTGCAGGCCTATCCCGAGGTGCGCTCGGTTTTTGCCCGCCACGGGATGGGATGTCTCACCTGCATGGGGGCCATGGCGGAGACCATTGAAAGCGGGGCCCGTATTCACGGCATCGATTTGGAGGAACTGCTGGCCGACCTCAATGAGGCCGTAAAGAATCGGTTCTAGGTGGTAGACATCCATGCCGCCTGCGCGGCACCAGCAGAAAGATGAAAAGGACGGGCCGGCATGCAAACAAAAACAATGCCGGCCGGCCCGGATAGAAGCTATTTTCGGAGCAGGAGAGGTTTAGTCAAAGCCATGGACAACAGGCCGGTGGCCGACCTCAAATGCGTGGGACCCCAGCGCAGGATGAGGCTGGAGAAGCTCGGCATAAGGACAGTGAGGGACCTGATCTATCACTTCCCCCGGCGTTATGAAGACCGCCGCCGGTTAGCCAGCCTCGACGGGTTAATGCCGGGGAATAGGGTTACGGTGCTGGTCACCGTAGTAGGATGGGAGGAAAGGAACCTACGCCCCCGTCTGACCCTCGTGAGGGCCGAAATAGAAGGTGAAGGCGGCAGAGGATATGCAGTATGGTACAATCAAACCTATATCAAGAGGCGGCTGCCGCCCGGAAGCCGTGTTTTCCTCACCGGCACGGTGAGACGTCGTTCTCTCTTACCGGAGATACAGGTCGATGATTACGAACTTCTCGAGGGAGAATCTACCGGGTTGAATACCGGCTATCTGGTCCCCTTTTACCCTTCGTCTGCGGGGTTGACCCAGAGGTGGCACCGGCTGGTGACCTATCAAGCCCTGGCGGAATACCTGCCCCATGTTAGGGAAACCCTCCCCCTGGAGTGGCGGCACAAATACCGGCTGGTACCCCTGGCCAAAGCCCTGAGGGACATTCATTTTCCCTCGGAGGAAGAGGACCTCCACCAGGCCAGAAGAAGGCTGATTTACGAGGAACTGCTGGTTTGGGAGCTGGCCCTGGCCATGCACCGGCGGCGGAACGTGGGAGGGGGAGGGGGAATTGCCCACAGCCGGGACAACACCCTGGTAAACACCTTTCTCCGGAATCTCCCTTTTTCCCTTACCCGTGCCCAAAGGCGAGTCCTGGATGAGATCTTTAGCGATATGGAAGCCCCTCGCCCCATGGCCCGCCTCCTGCAGGGAGACGTTGGTTCCGGCAAGACCATCGTGGCTGCGGCGGCCCTGGTAAAGGCGGCTTCCGGGGGTTGGCAGGGGGCCCTTATGGTACCGACGGAAGTTTTGGCCGAGCAGCATTTTCTGAATTTCAGACGACTGCTGGGCTCGCTGGGTCTACCGGTAGCCCTTTTAACCGGTAGTACCAACCGCCGGGAGAAGGAACGGGTTCTTGCGGGGCTGGAGGGTGGACAGATATCGGTGGTAGTAGGAACCCATGCCCTCATTCAGGAGGGCGTAAAATTTAGGGCCTTGGGCTTAGCAGTAATCGATGAGCAACACCGTTTTGGCGTGCGCCAGCGGGCCCAGTTGCCGGCCAAGGGGAGCACGCCCGACCTGCTGGTCATGACGGCCACCCCCATCCCGAGAACCCTGGCCCTGGTGGCTTATGGCGATTTGGATGTTTCCCTTATCGACGAACTGCCCCCTGGCAGAAGACCGGTGGCCACTTATGTCTTGACTGGCCGCCAGCGGGGTCAGGCCTACCGCCTGGTGGCCAGGGAGGTGCAGGCCGGTAGGCAGGCTTATATAATCTGCCCCCTCATCGAGGGAAGGGAAACCGAAGAGGCGGCTGCGGCTACGGCGCGGGCCAGGGAGCTGCAGGAAAGGGTCTTTCCGGCCTTTAAAGTGGGTCTGATCCACGGGCGCCTCCGCCCGGCGGAAAAAGAAGTGGTTATGGAGCGTTTCCGCCGGGGAGACCTTCAAATTCTGGTGGGCACCACCGTCATCGAGGTAGGGGTGGATGTACCCAATGCCACGGTTATAGTTATCGAAGGCGCCGAGCGGTACGGTTTGGCCCAACTACACCAGCTCCGGGGCAGGGTGGCCCGCAGCAGCCATCAGGCTTATTGTTTGCTGATTACCGAAAACAACCGCGGCGAAGCGGGCCGGCGTCTAAAGGTGCTGGTGGACAACAACGACGGCTTTGCCATTGCCGAAGCCGATTTGCAGTTGCGGGGACCCGGAGAATTTTTCGGTACCCGCCAGCACGGGTGGCCCGAGTTCCGTCTGGCCCAGTTTCCCCGGGATCTGGCGGTGCTGGAGCAGGCGCGTAAGGACGCTCATTTTCTAATCCAATCGGGATACCTGGAGCGGCCGGAATACGCCGGGCTGAAGGCTTTGGCCGAAGAAAAGCTGGCCTCCTGGGAGGTATAGATTTCAAGGAAGGAAAGGGGTCCGGCCGGGCCGCTCGGAGGTTTCGTCCAGGCCCGGGGGCCTTTTTCTGTCTTCCTGTATAGCCTTTATCCGTGCGTCGGCTTCTTTTCGGCTGCGCTCTAAAATGGACAGTGAAAGGGTGGGGTGGCTGTGGGAAAACCCCATGTTGGTGAAGTTGACTACCTGCGGGTTTTCGGGCTGGTAACCATCGTATTCATTCATGCATGGGGCTTCTACCTGTTAATGCCGGTCGAACACCCTTACACTCGCATCGTCCAGGAACTGGGAGTAAATCTCTTCCGGTTCGGCCGCCAGGTCTTCATGTTCATTACAGGGCTTGTGCTCTTTTATAATTATGGCGAGGGCAAAGTTGATTTGCGTCGTTTTTTTAGCCGGAGATGGAAAAATGTAGCTATACCTTATATTATTTGGACGGCCCTCTATCTCTTGGTCAAACGCATCTCTGGGATGCTCGAGTGGAATTCCTGGGGCAGTTTTCTGGCCTTATGGGGGCAGAATGTCTTAAACGGCAATGGTTTCAGTCACCTCTATTACATTTTGGTGGCCCTCCAGTTTTACCTGGCCTTTCCCCTCCTCGTTACCTTTTTTAAACCTCGGCGGCCGGAAGTTGTGGCGAAGGTTGTTATCTTTGCGGGCCTCATCCTTTATGCCCTTTATCATTATCTCTTCGAGGTGCACGGGGAACTGGTAAAGTCCGCAGTAGCCGGTACGCCCCTGGCCGGTATGGCGGAATGGTTCATGCTTTACAAAGACCGCCTCGTCTTTTCTTATTTTCCTTACTATCTTTTTGGCGCCCTTGCAGGCCTGTACATGGAAAAATGGCGGCGGTGGCTGCAGGATCACCGGCAGGCCGTCTTGATCCTTTTGTTCTGTACCACTGCCTGGGTGGTGGGCGAATACTTTTATTTTTACTTATACAGGGGCCAGTCCTGGGCTCTGACCATCAGCGTTTTTAAGCCCAGCATTTATTTATACAGCCTAACCCTTATTGTCTTTTGTTTCCAAAAGGCCTATTATCTCGAAGGTAGGGGTTTCATGTCCGGAGCGGTTTCCTTTCTGGCGTCCAATTCTTTAGGGATTTATCTCCTTCACCCTGCAGTACTCTATTTCTTTAACAGCTATTGCTGGGAATATATTAGCCTGTTCGGTTCCCTGTTAGCGGTCCTGGAACCGGCGGCGGTAATAATAATTTCGGCTTTCTTGAGCGCTCTCCTGGGCAGCAGCCGCTATACTCGTTTTATCATTGGCGAGGCCGGTGATTTAAAGAGTGCCTTTCCCCGGGGAAGCCTGAAGGGGCGTACTGCAGCGCATGACCGCCTGTTTTTCAAGACAGACTAGAGCATATCAAGCAGATTTTGAGGAGGTAAGGTGCAGCGGTATGCGGTTAAATCCGGGAGAGAGGTCGCTATTGGTATCCTTCGCCAGCAGCACCAAAGCCCAGGAGGTGGTAAACGCCCTGAAAAAGGCCGGCTTTCAGGATGTGCAGCTGGACCGGGTGGGCCGGTTCGGCACCCGTTTCGACGACCGTTACAACAACCCTCTGGCCAGTCAGGCCAACACCGTCACCGGTTTGACCCTTTACGGTGAAGATATTCATCCGGCGGTAAAAACCGATACCCGGGCCCTTTTGGCCGCCGAGCCTTCGGTGAGCGGTGTGGGCCTGTGCAATTACGGCGTGGCGGGTAACGAGGGATTTTTGGTTACGGTTGTAGCTCCGGAGGACCGGGCGGAGGAAGCTATAAAAATTGTGGAAAAATATGGTGGGAAGGTGTAGCCGGTAGCAATCCGGCTTATTTTTTCTTTTCTTAGTATAAAAGTAGAAGTTTCGCTGACCAAATAATACTAGTTTTATTTTAGCATAAAACCTTCTTAGGGATGCATACTAGAACTAGATTAAAGGAGAAGGAGGTGAAGAAAGATGCCGCGCGGAGGTAGGACCAACCGTCTACTGATCCCCCAGGCGCGGGCCCAGATGGAGCGGTTTAAGCAGGAAGTAGCCAGCGAGCTGGGGATCTCCAACTACTCCGGCTACCTCGGCGATCTCCCCTCCAAGGTTAACGGTTCGGTCGGAGGGCTCATGGTGAAAAAGATGATCGCCGCCTATGAGCAAACGCTGACCGGGACCGCCGCAGGCGGTGGCCTTGGTGGCGATGTGGAAATCGGTGCTGCCGAGCAGGTGACCGGCCGCATTAGCGGGCCCAATCCTGCTTTCACTACCGGTGGCCAGAAGTTGAATATCAATGCCCAGCAGTACAACGCCCAGTCGACCGGTCTGGTCGGCGGCCCGGCCGGTGCGGGGACCATAGGTTAAGGCGTCTTCTTTTCCTGCGGAGGGCGGGGTTCTTCCCGCCCTTTTTTGTATTAATGGAGGGGGAGGGCGGTTCTGGTCTGTAAAAGGGTAGTATGGAGGCTTTGGTTTAGAGCTGCTCCGACCACCCATGCCAGATTGGCGATAAGATCGTCTATCTCTTTAGGGGTGACCGTCAGATTGCCCCCGAAGGGCTGCAGGATCTTTTGCACAAGCTGTGAACCGTCTATGCCTGGGAAAAGGGCTGCCCCCTGGGATAAAGTTTCGTAGATTATAGTGGCCGCTGGGACCACGGTGGGTATTCCTACGGCCACCACCGGAACCCCCATTGTTTGCCTGTTGATGGCCGCCCGCTGTTTACCTACCCCGGAACCGGGGCTAATACCCGTATTGGTAATCTGGATGCTGGTGCCGATGCGCCGCAGGTCCGTGGCCGCCAGGGCATCGATGGCTATTACCGCCTTGGGTTGGGTGCGGTCCACCACACCGCGGATTATCTCGGCCGTTTCTATACCGGTGGTTCCCAGGACCCCCGGTGCCAGTGCGCTTACCGGCCGGCTGCCCGGGGGCAGGCTCTGGGGGGCGTACTTGCACAGGTGACGGGTTACGGTGAAATCCCCCACCACTTTGGGCCCCAGGGAGTCGGGAGTAGCCTGCCAGTTTCCGAGCCCGACCACTAAAACGGGATCCGTAGGGCCCACTTGTAGGGAGGCCAGGAGGGAGGAAAGTTTTTCGCCCACTAGCCGGGCGACGGCTTCGTGGGCCGGGGGATCGGCCACGAGTAAAGAGGGGGCCTCGATGGTGATATATGTACCCTGGGGTTTGCCTAATGCCCGGGCGCCTGCTTCGTTGAAGATGGTGATAATAGAGACCTGGGCCTGGGGATGGCTTTCTTTTTCTTCCTTCACCCCGGGTACTTCCTGGCGCGTGGCCCCCCTCAGGAGGGCGTGGGCCTCCATGGCCAGGTCCGAAGTTATGCCGCATATCTGGTAAAAACGATAGCGGTCCAAGACCCCTTTCCCCCCTTGAATTTCCTGCAATAGGTTATGCAAAAGGAAAAAAAATATACGTGAGCAGGGAAACTTTATTTTTACGTTGAATTGAATTATTGTGTAGGATGGTTTATTGACAGCGAAATACATCTATAGTATAATCCCAACGTGAAGGGGGGCGAGGAGATGCGCATTCGGATTTCTCCCAAGGCAGAGGAATACATCAAGGGGAAAACCGGGGTCGTTACTATCAGAATGGTAATGAGCGGCGGTTGAGCGGGGATCACCTATCGCCCTGCCGTGCTCGCGGGTGCTCCGCAGGATACCAGCCGTTATCGTTTAGAGCAGGTTGACGGTCTGCAGGTTTACGTCCAGAAAGGGATTAAGCCGGCTGCCGAGGCCATTGATATTGATCTCGTAGGCTTCGGGCCTTTCAAGCAGCTGGTGGTAGAGGGTGTGTCTTTCTAAAACTAAAGCATCTAGGGGGGAGGAACAAAAGTCATGGCCGGTCAGGTTATTAACATCGATCAGAAGGAGTTCGAGGCCGAGGTTTTGACGGCGCCCCAGCCGGTGGTGGTGGATTTTTGGGCGGCCTGGTGCGGCCCTTGCCGGATGATGGGACCTGTCCTCGAACAGCTCGCCGGGGAGTACGACGGCCAGATCAAATTCGTAAAGATAAATGTGGATGAAAACCCGGAAATAGCCTCCAGCTACGGCATTATGAGTATTCCCACCTTGATCGTTTTCAAAGACGGGGAGGAGGCAGGCCGCCTGGTGGGCTATATGCCTAAGGACAAGTTAAAGGAAAACCTCGATTCCCTTCTTTAGGAGGCCGGTTCCGTGGGGCGACAGGCCTTTATCGATGCCGCCCGGTGTGACGGGGCAGCCGACTGCCCTCCCCGGGCCCATTGCCCGGCCGGAGCCATTTTCAGGGAAGAAGAGGGTCCTTATTTTGTGGGACCGGGTTGCCTAGGTTGCGGACGCTGCCTTGCCTTCTGCCCCCTAAACGCCATCCGTTTGGTTTGATCTAACGGGGCGGCGGGAGGTATAGGCGGCCGATAGAAGAAGGTCAGGGGGAAGCCACCCAAAGTGGTGGCTTTCTGTGTTTTTGGGGTGTTTCTTGATTCCTCGGATTAAAATTCTGCTTTATACAGCAGGCATTAGTTGAGCAACGTCGAATAACATACATAACACAGGGGGGAATGCCTGTGAAAAAGATCAGAGTAGAAGACAGTATCGGCCGAGTTCTGGCCCATGATCTCACCAAAATAGTTCCGGGGCAATTTAAAGGCCGTCGCTTCAAGAAGGGTCACATCATCCGGCCGGAGGATATCCCCGAGCTTCTTCAGATGGGGAAGGAGCACCTGTATGTTTTGGAGCTCGGGCCCGACGATATCCACGAGGATGAAGCGGCTTTGAGGCTGGCCCGGGCCTCCCTGGCCCTGGAGGACCACGGGATAGAGCTGACCGAGCCAAAGGAAGGAAAGGTGAGCCTCATAGCCCGCCGGCCCGGCCTGCTCAAGATAAATCTTGCCGCCCTTCGGGAGGTCAACCAGGTAGGAGAGGTAATTTTGGCTACCCTGCACAACAATTATCCCGTTAAGGAAGGGCAAGTGGTAGCGGGAACCCGCCTCATCCCTCTGGTAACTAAGAGGGAGGTGGTAGAGAGGGTCGAGGGGATCTGTAGGGAAGCGGGAGGCATCCTTAAGGTGGTGGCCTTCCGGCCCGTGAGGGCGGGTCTCATCACCACCGGAAACGAAATTTACACGGGACGGATAAAGGATGCCTTCGGCCCCGTAGTCCGGGCCAAGCTGGCCCAGTACGGGTCCGGGGTAGTGGAAGAAAAGATTGTGCCCGATGATGCGGAAATCATAAGCCGTTCCATCCTGGAAATGGCCGGGCATAACTTGGATTTAATCCTCTTAACCGGGGGTATGTCGGTAGACCCGGACGATGTTACTCCCGTAGGGATACGTATGAGCGGGGCGGAAGTGGTTACCTACGGTGCCCCTGTTTTACCGGGCGCCATGTTCATGCTGGCCTATCTCAACGGTATCCCCCTGGTGGGGCTGCCGGGATGCGTCATGTACTACCGGGCGACTATTTTCGATCTGGTGCTGGCCCGGATCTTGATCGGCGAGCGCCTCACCAGGGGGGATATCGCCGGCATGGCGGCCGGCGGCCTTTGTCTGGAATGTCCCGAGTGCCGCTACCCCGCGTGCCCCTT
Source organism: Peptococcaceae bacterium (assembly GCA_003509545.1). Taxonomy (GTDB): domain Bacteria; phylum Bacillota; class DSM-521; order Neomoorellales; family Neomoorellaceae; genus UBA12545. The sequence goes on along the minus strand of DOLC01000002.1, from coordinate 78,694 downwards.
CGGCAAAGGCGGCTATTATCCCTCGCGGTAGTCTAAAATGCGCCGCGTTTTTTTCTCACTGCGCGGTAAGCTCCCTTGGGGCACGGCCGTCACCCGGGCGGTGACCCCTATTTTGGTTTTAATCAAATGGCGGCATTGGGCGGCCACGGTGGCGGCATCGGCGCCGGGCTCGCATTCGAAGACGATTTCTATGTCGTCCTTTCCCCGGTCGCGACGCAGGATGATTTGGTATTCGCTGCTGGCCCCGGGCGTCAGGTATAAGATGTGGTCTATTTGGCCCGGGTAGATATTAACTCCCTTGACCTTTACCATATCATCGGTTCGGCCCAAAATGCGGTCCATAAGGGGGAAGGGGGAGCCGCAGGAGCAGGCCTCCTTCTTAAGCCTGGTAAGGTCGTGGGTACGGTAACGCAGGAGGGGCGCTCCCTCCTTAGTCAGGGTAGTAATGACCAGCTCTCCTTCCTCTCCGGGGGGTAGCTGTCGGCCGGTGCCGGGATCGATGATTTCCAGCAACAAGTGGTCCGTCCACATGTGGATGCCTTCATGGGCCGGGCAGTCTATGCCGATGCCCGGGCCGTAGATTTCGGTGAGCCCGTATATATCAAAGGTGTCAATTTCCAGGATTTCTTGGATGCGCTGACGCATTTTTTCCCCCCAGCGTTCCGAGCCGAAAATCCCCAGGCGCAGGTGGAGCTTCGGCCTAAGCCCCCGGCGCCCTATTTCTTCGGCCAGGAGAAGCCCGTAAGAGGCGGTGGCCACCAGCACCGTGGTTTTGAGGTCCTCCATCATTTCCAGCTGTTTTTCGGTGTTGCCGGCGCCGGTGGGGATGGCCATGGCTCCCAGCCTCTCCACTCCCGCCTGGAAGCCGATGCCCGCCGTCCACAGTCCGTATCCCGGCGTAATCTGTACCCTGTCCCGAGCTTCCACCCCGGCCGTCCGGAAGCAGCGGGCCATCATTTCGGCCCACAGGGCCACGTCCCGGGCGGTATAGGGAATTACGATAGGCTTGCCCGTGGTTCCCGAGGAAGAGTGGATGCGGACGATTTGTTCTTCGGGGACTGCTGCCAGCCCCAGGGGATAGGCGTCCCGTAGCTCGTGTTTGTCGGTGAAGGGGAGGCGGGACAGGTCCTCCAGGGTTCGCACGTCTTCGGGTTGCACCCCGGCTGCCTTCAATTTTTGCCGGTAAAAGGGCGAACGCTGGTAAAGGTTTTGTATAAAGGCGGGTAGTTTTTGTTCTTGTTCCCGGTAAAGGGCTTCATAGTCAAAAGGGCGGCTCATTTCTCCAGTCCCTCCAGTGCCTGCCGGCCCAGGGCAAAGGCCCGCCGATTTACGGTTTCTGTTTGGGGAGGCAACAGTTTGAGGGCGGCTTCCAAAAGGTTTTGTTCTCCCACGGGCAGATCCAGCCGGGAAAGGGCGCCCAGCATTACCATGTTGAGGGCTTTTATGCTTCCCGCCTCACGGGCCAGGGCGGCAGCGTCCAGGAAATAGGGGTGTTCCACGGCCCCCTCCAGGAAGCGGAGAACGGCATCCACATCGTAGGCAGAAGCTCCGAGGGATACGGAGACGGGCATAACGGGGCTGGTCGCGACGACGGCGGAACCTCCTTTCCGGAGGCAGGCAAGGTGGCGGGCGGCCTCTCCCGGCTCGAAGGCTAGCAGGATGTCCGCCGTGGCCCGGGGTATTAAGGGACCGTAGTCGGGCAGGCCTATCCTTACGTGGCTGACCACCGCCCCTTCCCGCTGGGCCATCCCTATAGTTTCGGCCGTGCGTACCGCAAGGCCCGCCTCTAGGGCGGCTTCGGCCAGGGCCCGGGAGGCCAGGATAATTCCCTGCCCTCCTACGCCGGCAATGATGATATTCATTTTCGCACCTCCCGAAGGGCTCCTGCAGGACAGATCTGAGCACACAGGCCGCAGCCGTTGCAGTTAGGGCCGATGGTTACGTGGTCCTTCTCCCAGGACATGGCCGGGCATCCTAGTTCCTCGAGACACAAACCGCAGCCGGTACACAGGGAAGGATCTACGGTACAACAGCGGTCGGAAGCGGTCAGTTGGGGGCAGGACCGGCGGAGGAGGACCAGGGAAGGCCCCGGTTCGGCCAGGGCCCGGGAAGCGGCCCGGACGGTGGCCTCCAGGTTATAAGGATCGGCTTCCAAGACGCACGTGATGCCCCAAGCCCGGGCCACGGCCGCGAGGTCCAGGGCCAGGCCGGGGTGGGGCTGGTGACCGGTCATGGCCGTGGTGCCGTTGTCCAGGACGGCTATGGTGACAGGAGCCCGGTGATAGGCTATATTGGCCAGGGCGGGGAGTCCGGCATGGAAGAAGGTGGAGTCGCCGATAAAGGCCACGACCCGGCGTTGGGGCTCTGTCCGGGCCAGACCCTGAGCGAGCCCCAAGCTGGCTCCCATACACAGGCAGGTATCGAGGGCCTTGAGGGGAGGAGCTGCTCCCAGGGTATAACAGCCGATGTCCCCTGCAAAAATGACGTCTCGGCCCCGGGCCGCCCGCTTAAAGGCGTAAAAGGATCCCCGGTGGGGACAGCCCGCGCACAGGGTAGGGGCCCTCTGGGGCAACTCCGGGGGAGCCGGGACGGACGCCGGGGTCGATTTCATCCCCAGAAAACGGGCCAGGGCCGAGCGTACGATGTCTACGTTGAACTCCCCCGTACGGGGCAGAAAATTGTCGTGCTTTCCGGAGATATGACAGGGGATGAGCTGGCGCCACGCCAGGCGGATGACCTGTTCTTCAATAACCGGTTCCTGTTCCTCTACGATGAGGACCTGGTCCAGGTGGGCCAGGAACTCCACCACCTTTTCCTGGGGTAGCGGATAGGGGGTACCGATTTTCAATAAGGAAAGCCTAACACCCAACTGGTCCATGGTTTCCACCACATACCCGTAGGAAACCCCGCCGGTGATCACCCCCGTGCGGCCTTCCAGGGTGGCGGTATTGAAGGGCGATTCGTTGAAGAGGAGCCGGGCCCTCTCCTCTTGTTCAACCAACCAACGGTGTTTGCGGGCCGACAAGGACGGGAGGATGACCCAGTCGGGGCTTCGGGTGAACCCGGGAACGGGGCGGGGTGGTAGAAGGCTTCCCACCTCGACATCCTGGCAGGCATGGCAGCAGCGGGTGGTAGGGCGCAGGATCACGGGGAGCCCCAGTTCCTCGGAAAGATCAAAGGCGTATTTGGTCATGGTATAGGCTTCGGCGGGGGACGACGGGTCCAGGACCGGCAGGCCGGCGAAACGGGCGAACAAACGGGTATCCTGCTCCGTCTGGGAGCTATGGGGGCCCGGGTCGTCGGCAACTACCAGGACCAGACCTCCCTTGACGCCGATATAGGCCAGGCTCATGACCGCGTCGGAGGCCACGTTGAGGCCCATTTGTTTCATGGAAACTATGGCGCGGCCGCCGGCATACGCCGCTCCAGCGGCCAGCTCAACGGCCACCTTTTCGTTGACGGACCATTCGGCGTAAAACCCCAACTCCGGCGCGTAGCGGGCCAGGGTGGCGAAGACCTCCGAGGCCGGGGTGCCCGGGTAAGAAGTGGCCACATGGATCCCGGCCTCCACGGCCCCGCGGGCGATGGCTTCGTTCCCCATGAGCAACATTTTCATGGACCGTTTTCTCCCCTCACAAAAATAAAGGCCGGGCAGGAGCCCGGCGCGTGATATCTGGCGTTTCTCTACTCGGCTAAGCTCCCCTCTTCTCCCTCTCGGTAATCGTACGGTTATAGGGGGTTGGTACTCTATAGTTACTACATAAGTATATCACATAAAATGTGCCGGGTATAGAGGTGACCGGCACAAGAGCAAAAAAGACCGCCCCTTGAGGGGCGGTATGAGTCGGGGCCGCCGGTGGGTAGCCGGCGGCCTGGGAGAGGAGAAACCGGAGGAAGAGCTCATGGGGGAGGGTTAATGAGATAACCCTAAGCTCTTCTGGTAAATTGCATTTACCAGTATATATTATGGGGTTGTCCCGCGCTTATTTATACGTGGGGCGCGAAAAAATTTTTCTTTCTAGCCAAACCAAGGCAGAAAAAAGGGAAAAAGGTCTACAGTTGTGTTATAATACGCCCAGGGATCAATTATGGTACGCATTATCTCCGGTACGGCGCGCGGCAGGCGCCTCAAGGTACCGCCGGGAAGGAATACCCGGCCCACTTCCGACCGCCTGCGGGAGGCGCTTTTTAACATTTTGCAGGTCGAGGAGAAGTCATTCTTAGATGTGTTCGCGGGCTCCGGGGCCGTGGGCCTTGAGGCCTTGAGCAGGGGGGCCAGCAGGGCGGCCTTTATTGAAAAGGATCCCCTGGCGTTGAAGGCCTTAAGGGACAACTTGCGGCTGACCGGCTTCGACAGCCGTGCTAAGGTACTACCCTTGGACGTACTGCAGGCCGCCGACCGGTTGGCGAGAAATAGGGAACGTTTTGATTTTATCTTCCTGGACCCGCCTTACGGCCAGGGCTTAGGGGAAAGGGTTCTGCCTTTCTTCGTCCCTTTATTGGCCCACGAGGGGTGGATAGTTTTGGAGACCGGGAGGAGGGAAGTCGTTCCCAGGCCGGCGGGAGTCGCCCTGCGGGCGAGCCGGCGGTACGGGGATTCCGTGCTAAACCTTTACCAAAAAGAGCATGGGGGTAGCTAGAGTGAAGGTAATGGAGGTCATCGAGGAACTGGAACGGATCTTGGAGAAGGCGCCGCGGATACCCTTTACCGACCGCGTTTTTGTGGACGGGGACCTTATCCTGGATTATCTGGATCGCCTGAGGACCTTGCTACCCGAAGAGCTCCGGCAGGCCCAATGGATACGGCAGGAAAAGGACCGCCTTCTGGAGGAGGCCCGAAGGCAGGCCGAAAGGCTGGTGGCGGAAGCGGAGGAGAAGGCCCGGCTCCTGGCCCAGGAAACGGAAATCGTCAGGCAGGCCAGGGCCCAGGCGGGGGAGATTACGTCGAAAGCCCGCCATACGGCGGCTGAGCTTAAAGCAGGTGCCGTGGCCTATGCCGGTGAGGTATTGAAGAGTCTGGAAGGGCATCTCAGCGACGTTCTGGTCCGGGTGAGACAGGGAATCCAGGAATTAGAAAACCATCGCCCTCCTTCTCAAGACCAGTAGTTCTTCGAACGGCGTAAAAGGGTGTAAAATAGCAACCCTAGGGCCGTCAGGGAAGTAAAGAATAGGAGGGTGAACAACGGAAAACCGGCGTAATAAACCCATAGAGCGTGTCCCGTCGCGGCGGCGGGGAAGGGCCCTTGTAGAAGACGAACCACCGGTTGGGCCGGGCCGTAAAAGAAGAGCACCAGCTTCGACGCGAAAATGCCGTGCAGGAGGCGAGCACCGATAAAAGGACCGAGGCGCAGGTCCGTTCCGCTGATCATGGCCGCCACCTGGGCGTGGACCGAAAGGCCAGCCCAGCCGAGGATGAAGCTGATGACGGCCAGCCGGGCGGAAAGGGCCAGAGGTAGCTCCCCGGCTGCCTTTGTTCCTAGGGTCATTTCCAAGACCCCCGCGGCCACGGCCGATGTGCTTTGAGTATCAAGATCGAGCAACCGCAGAAAGGGTAGCAAGCCCTTTTCCAGCCAGCGGGCAACTCCGGTCAGGTGGGCCAGGCGGATTACCACGGCGAAGAGGACGATGAATCCTCCGACGGCCAGGAGCACTTGGAAGGAGCGGGTGACGGCGTCGTTTAACAGTTGGCCCAGGGGGCGGCCGTCCCTTCGCTGGGCCTCCAGAAGGGCCTGCCAGGCCCGGCGGGGGAGGTGGGGGAGGGGGGTATCCGCCACGGGGGCGGAGGCTTCACCCCGCCGGTAGAAGCGGAAGAGAAACCCCAGGATGAGGTTGGAGGCATAGTGGGCGGTAGCGATGACCGGACCCAGGCTGGGGTCGTGCAACATGCCCACCGCCACTGCCCCCAGCATGAAGAGGGGGCTGGCGTTGTTGGTGAAGCAGATTAATCTTTCTCCTTCGGCTGCGGTGAGGAGGCCCTGGCTCCTTAGCTGGGCCGTCAGGTGGGCGCTTAAGGGGGCGCCGGAAGTGTATCCCATGAGGACGACAAAGGCGGCGCTTCCCGGTACGTTGAAGAGGGGGCGCATAAAGGGCTCCAGGAAGACGCCTAAAAAATGAACTATGCCCAGCCCCATGAGAAGCTGGGAAAGGATGAAGAAGGGGAGCAGGGCAGGGACGACAATTTTCCACCACGCCTCCAGGCCGCTCAGGGCTGCCTGGAAGGCCTGAAGGGGATGCATAATAATCAGGACCAAAACTAAAAGGACGAGTATAGCCCCGACTGTCGCCGACAAGGTGGGATGCGTGGCGGGCGGCAGGTTTAAACACCTCCACCGGAAGGAAGGCTCTTGTTCTTTTTCCCATTAATATATACGGGGAGGAGGAGGGTTTTAGACCGGGGCTCATCAACCTATAGCTGAAGGGAGAGGTCGCCATGAAAATTTTGGTCCTTAACTGCGGAAGCTCTTCGGTAAAGTACCAGATCTTTGACATGGCCCGGGAGAAGTCCCTTGCCAGGGGGTTGTTGGAGAGGATCGGCCTGGAGGGTTCCCTCCTCACCCACCGACCGGCGGGGAAGGATAAGCTGGTCAGGGAAGTGGAAGCGCCCGACCACGAAAAGGCCATCAGGTACTGCCTGGAAGCCTTAACGGATCCGGAATATGGGGTGATAAGGGATTTTGGAGAAATCCAGGGGGTGGGTCACCGGGTGGCCCATGGGGGGGATTTTCCGGGGTCGGTTTTGCTGAATGCCGATACCAAGGCCCGGATAGCCGAATTGGTGGCCCTGGCTCCTTTACACAACGCCCCGGCCCTGCGCGGGATCTCCGCCTGTGAGGTGTTGCTGCCGGGGATTCCCCAGGCGGCCTGCTTTGATACCGCCTTCCACCAGAGCATACCGGATTACGCTTACACCTACAGCCTGCCCCACGAACTGGCCGCCAAACACCGGATCCGGCGGTACGGGTTCCACGGGACTTCCCATAAATACGTGGCCCTGAGGGCCGCTGCCCTGACCGGTCGTCCCTTTGAGGAGTTAAAGATTATTACCTGCCACCTGGGGAATGGTTCCAGTATCGCCGCTATAAAGAACGGCCAATCCTATGATACGAGCATGGGCTTTACCCCCCTGGCCGGATTGACCATGGGCACCCGCTGCGGGGACCTTGACCCCGCCGTGGTAACCTTCCTAATGGAGAAAGAGGGATACAGTCCCCGGGAGATGGAGGATATCCTCAACAAGCGCTCCGGAATTTTGGGCCTCTCGGGTGTAAGCAGCGACTTTCGGGATATCGAGACGGCCATGGACGATGGTAATCCGCGGGCGCGCCTTGCCTGGAACGTTTTCGTTCACGGGGTGCGCAAGTATATAGGGGCCTATACGGCCGTCCTGGGCGGCCTGGATATCCTGGTCTTTACCGCCGGCCTGGGCGAAAACTCTCCCCGGGCCAGGGAGGCCATTTGCCAGGGCTTCGAGTACCTGGGCTTGAGGATCGATCCCCAAAAGAACGACGTGCGGGGAGAGGAACGGGAGATTACGGCCGCAGGGGCCAGGGTCCGCACCTTTGTGATACCTACCAACGAGGAATTGATGATCGCCCGGGACACCCGGGCCCTCATAGAAGGCCAAAAGGCCCGTTGACAGGGAAAAATCCCTTTCGCTATAATGAGCGGGGTGAAGATGGGTGCTGGTGGAAGTGGGCGAACTAAAGCTCAAGCGGGGCAACAGGCTGGAATTCGACCGGCAGGAGACGTGGCCCCAATTGGACGCGGGCGCGGAGAGGATTCCCCTTACCGAGCCGGTCCGGGTGACGGGAGATATCACCAATACGGGCAAGTTCCTTCACCTTCGAGGCAAGGCCTACACCACCGCGCGGCTGAGGTGTTGCCGCTGCTTGGAGCCTTATACGGTGTCTTTGGAGGTTTCCGTGGAGGAACAATACTGTACGCAGGGAGTATTCGCCTCCCTGGCCGAAGATGATGAGGCAAGGGATGAGGTAAGAGTCTATGAAGGGGACAGTATAGATGTCGCTCCGGCAGTACGCGAAGCCTTTATCCTGGCCCTACCCATGAAGTGGCTTTGCCGGGAAGAGTGCCAGGGCCTGTGCCCCGTTTGCGGTCAGAATTTGAACGAGGGGGACTGCCATTGCCGGGGAGAGGAAGTCGACCCGCGGATGGCCGTGCTGGGTGAGCTATTGTCCTGGGTGAGAAGGGAGGGTTAGAAGTTGGGCGTTCCAAAGAGAAGGGTTTCCAAGGCGCGAAAGAACAAGCGGCGCTCTGAGTGGGCCAAAATGACACCCCCTACGCTGGTAGAATGCCCCCAGTGCCATGAGCTGAAACAGGTACACCGGGCTTGTCCCAAATGCGGCTACTATAAAGGGCGGGAAGTGCTGAAGGTAGCCGAGGAGTAGGGAAATGGTAACATAAAAAATGCGACCGGCCCCTTATTCCCGGGAGGGATAAGGGGCCGGCTTTTGTGCGTCCGGCATGGTCGTTGAAACGAGCGAAAATATGGAACTGAACAAATACTAGGGGATAAGTGTAAAGGTATCTCGGTTGAGTGGCAAACATCACTTGTTGCTGTATAGGACACACAGTGGGGTTACCTTATAGGGGTGGAGGGAAAATATAGGGAAAATATCAGGGTCCGCCTCCGAGCAGAAGGAAAAGGTTGGGAGGTGCTTTATGATAGAGGAAACGACCGGTAATTGGCGGCAAGCCATTAGCAACCATGTTGAGAATTTCGTGCGCAACTACCCCTCGCGAAAGCTGACCCGTACCCGCAGGTTGGATCCCTTGGTGGCCTACGCAGCTGCGGATGACCCGCTGTTTGCCAGGCTAAAGGAAGTCGTTTCTCCCTCCCATGCGTTACCCGCAGACCTCCTACCGGATGCCCGAACGGTGATTACCTATTTCCTGCCCTTTGAGCCAGCCGTCGCCGAGAGCAATATCCCGGGCACGGAAAGCTCCCGCTTCTGGGCGGTAGCCTACGTGGAGACGAATGCGCTCATATCCGAGCTTAACGAAGCGCTGGCGCGCGAATTGGAAAAGTACGGCTACCGGGCAGCCCTAATCCCGCCAACACACAACTTCGATGAGGAAAGGCTCATTAGCAACTGGTCGCACCGTCACGTGGCCTACATCGCCGGGTTGGGGAAGTTCGGCCGCAACAATATGCTAATTACCGCCGGTGGCTGCTGCGGCAGGATAGGGTCGCTTGTAACCAACGCCCCGCTACTACCCACGCCCCGTCCAGAAGGCGAGTACTGCCTGCACAAGATGAACGGCAGCTGTGGGGTGTGTACCGCGCGTTGCGTAAACGGCGCCCTCAGCGAGGCGGGGTTTGACCGCAGGAGGTGTTACGAGACTTGCCTCCATAACGCCGCCCGTTATAAGGACCTAGGACAGGCGGACGTATGCGGCAAGTGCCTGGTGGGGCTGCCTTGCTCCTACAGGATCCCGGTGACGGTATCGGCGTGAGCTCAAGCCTTGCGGTTCGCTAACTCGGGTGTCGTAAGCCGGCCGAGGGCCTCCTTTGTTTCTGGCGGCATGCTTTGCGCGCGAGTTGGCTATCAGAGTACTCAATCCTGCTTGCATGGCATAAGAAACGGTCCGGGACGAGGCCGAGACGGCGGGAAATCTCTCCGCCGGGCGCCAAAATTTTTTTCAGACGGCAGGAAATAGGTAGGCCGCGGCGAATAATTATTAACAATAATAATCTTTACTGAAGGAGGTTAACGATGACAGCACTGGGACAGGTTTACAGGTGCGGTGTTTGCGGCAATATGGTGGAAATCCTGCATACCGGTGCGGGGACTCTGGTATGCTGCGGTAAGCCCATGGAATTAATGGAGGAGAACACCGTAGATGCCAGCAGGGAAAAGCATGTCCCCGTGGTTGCCCGGGTTGCCGACGGTCTCAAAGTTACCGTAGGCAGTATTCCCCACCCTATGGAGGACAAGCATTACATAGAGTGGATCGAACTCAGGGCCGGTGGCCGGGTACGGAGGCAGCAGCTGACTCCAGGCGATCCGCCTGAGGCGGTTTTCTGCCGGGTGGACGGGGATGTTGCGGTTCGGGCCTATTGCAACCTGCACGGTCTCTGGAAGGCGGATTAAGTAAATATCGATAATCCCTTGAGGAAGGAGTAAGAGCATGGAAAAGTATATCTGCACCATATGCGGGTACGTCTACGATCCCGGGCAGGGAGACCCTGAAAACGGTATCCCGGCGGGCACAGCCTTCGGCGACTTACCTGAAGAGTGGGTATGTCCCCTCTGCAGTGCGGGCAAAGAAATGTTTGAGCTTGAAGGCTAAAGGGAGCACATAGAACGGGGACGCAGAGGGGAAGACGCCGCTGACCCTCTCCTCTACGGCATATCGGGGAGGTTTAGATAAAGAACAGAACCGGCCTGGAGCCGGTTTATTTTTTGGTTGCACAGGAAGACCTGGACGCTTATACTAATACTATAGCCTGGTAATAATACGGGGTACCAAATGATCTTGGGGGTGGTCCCGGTGGCCAAGAAACATAGCCGGAAAGAAGAGCGCCAGAAGGCCCTCGTGCGCTACCTCCAGGAGCAGCCCTTTGCCACCGACGAGGAATTGGCGGCGCGGTTTAAGGTCAGTATTCCCACCATCCGCCTGGACCGGCTGGCCCTGGGCATTCCCGAGGTCCGGGAACGGGTTATGATGCTGGCTCAGGAAGCCCGCAGCCGCATGCGCGGAGTGACGGACGAGGAACTGGTAGGGGAGCTGGTGGAGCTGCAGCCAGGGAAGGTGGGCATATCCTTTTTGGAGGTTCGACCGGAGATGCTGCTGAAACCAGGCGGCGCCTGCCGGGGATATTATCTCTTTGCCCAGGCAAACTCCCTGGCCCTGGCCACGGTGGGCCGGGAGATGGTGTTGACCAGCAGCGCCCGGGTGCGCTACCGCCGCCCGGTTTATGAGGCCGAAAAGGTCGTGGCCAGGGCTATGGTAAAGGTGCAGCGGGGCTGTACTTATTTGGTATCCGTCCATTCCCGCGTAGGTACGGAGATCGTTTTCAAAGGCCAATTCGTGGTGATAGCCCCCGAAGTCGACGAGAAAGGACAGGGAGGAGACAACCCTTGAAGATCGCCGTAGATGCCATGGGTGGGGATTATGCGCCGGGAGCCGTGGTGCGCGGTGCCGTGGCCGCCGCCCGGGAAGGTTGGGCGGAGGTTATTCTCGTGGGGGATGCCCGGGCCATCGAAAGGGAGCTGGGGGACGGGCTGCCCGGAGGAAAGGTGGAAATCGTACATACCGAGCAGGTTATTACCATGGATGAACAGCCCGCCCTGGCCCTGCGCCGCAAGAAGGAGGCTTCCATCGTCCTGGCCACTCGTTTGGTAAGGGAAGGCCGGGCCCAGGCCGTAGTTTCGGCGGGGAGCACGGGAGCCCAGATGGCCGCCGCCCTCCTCATCCTCGGCCGCAGCGGCAATATCCAGCGGCCGGCCATTGCCACCTTTCTACCCACCTTGGAAGGGCCCAAACTCTTACTGGACGCCGGGGCCAACGTAGACTGCCGGCCCGACCACCTCTATGAGTTCGCCCAGATGGGGAGCCTGTATGCTCATAAGGTCCTGGGGATTCCCTCCCCGCGGGTGGGGCTCATCAATGTAGGGGTGGAGGCCGGTAAAGGAAGCGAACTGGTCCTTCAGACCTATGAGCTACTGAAGCAGTCCAACCTTAATTTCATAGGAAATGTAGAGAGCAGAGATTTGCTCCGGGGAGTGGCCGATGTTTACGTCTGCGACGGTTTTACCGGCAACGTCCTCCTTAAGTTCGGCGAGGGCCTGGCCTTGACCCTTTTCGCCCGAATCCAGGAAGAAGTGAGGCGCAACTTCAGGGCCCGCCTGGGAGCCGTACTGATGTTACCCGCCCTGCGCCGCTTGAAACAAGAGGTGGATTACGCCGAATACGGCGGCGCCCCCCTTCTCGGGGTGCAGGGAATAAGCATCATTTGTCACGGCAGTTCCGATGAGCGGGCCATCAGAAACGCCGTAAAGGTAGCCGTACGCTGCATCCAGGAAAAGCTGGTGGAGAATCTCGGCCACCTGCCCGGCCTCAACTCTAGAAAGAAGGTGGAGAATTGCCAGCGCGAAGCCGACAGGCCGGTATCATAGGAACGGGTTCCGCTTTGCCGGAGAAGGTATTGACTAATTTCGATCTAGAGAAAATGGTGGACACGAGCGACGAGTGGATTCGAACGCGCACGGGTATTCGCGAACGCCGGGTGGCGCGCGAAGACGAGGCTGCTTCCGACCTCAGTGTGGCCGCCGCCCGAAGGGCCCTGGCCGGCGCAGGGGTAGCGCCGGAAGAAATCGACCTCATCATTGTCGCCACGGTTACTCCGGACACCCTTTTTCCTTCCACGGCCTGCCTGGTACAGGAGCGCTTAGGGGCCAGAGGAGCGGCGGCCTTCGATCTGGCGGCAGGCTGTACGGGTTTTCTCTACGCCCTGGGGGTCGGCCAACAGTTCATAGGCAACGGTACTTACGAGAAAGTCCTGGTCGTGGGGGTGGACCTCCTCACCAAGATCCTTAACTGGCAAGACCGCAGTACCTGCGTCCTCTTCGGCGATGGGGCCGGGGCGGTGGTTTTGGCTCCCGTTCCTCCGGGGGAAGGGATTCTCTCCCTTTACCTGGGCGCCGACGGCAGCGGGGGGCCGTTGCTCGAGATGCCGGCCGGGGGCTCGCGGTTACCGGCCTCCCGGGATACGGTGGACCGGAAGCTCCATACCATTCACATGCAGGGACGGGAAGTCTTTAAGTTTGCCGTGAGGATCCTGGGCGAGGCCGCCCTGGTGGCCTTGGAAAGGGCCGGCCTCCAGAAAGAAGACGTCGACCTTTTGATCCCCCACCAGGCCAACATCCGCATTGTGGAGGCAGCCCTTAAACGCCTGGATTTATCCCCGGAAAAGGTTTATATCAATTTAGACCGATACGGCAACATGTCCAGCGCCTCGGTTCCGGTCGCCCTTGATGAGGCCCGACGGGAGGGTAGGCTGCACAAAGGGGATAACGTGTTGCTGGTTTCCTTCGGCGCGGGCCTGACCTGGGGAGCGGCCGTGGTGAAATGGAGTATGGACTAGGGGGGAGGTTTGCAGTGTCATGTGGCGTACACCTGTCTGTGAACTCCTGAAGATCTCTTACCCCATCTTGCAGGGCGGCATGGCCTGGGTGGCTACCGGCGAGCTGGCGGCCGCGGTTTCGGCGGCGGGGGGGCTGGGGATTATCGGAGCCGGGAATGCTCCGCCCGAATGGCTCCGCGGGGAAATCCGCAAAGTAAAGGAACGCACCGACCGCCCCTTTGGTGTTAACCTGTATTATATGTCCCCGTACATAGAAGAGTTGGTGGGTGTGGTGGTGGAAGAAAAGGTACCGGTGGTAACCACGGGAGCCGGGAATCCCGGCAAACACCTTCTCCGGCTGAAGGAAGCCGGTATTAAGGTGATCCCGGTGGTGGCCTCGGTAGCCCTGGCCAAACGCCTGGAGCGCCTGGGAGTAGATGCCCTTATCGCCGAGGGCATGGAATGCGGAGGCCACATAGGCGAAATTACCACTATGGCCCTGGTACCCCAGATTGTAGATGCCGTGAGCATCCCGGTCATTGCTGCCGGTGGCATTGCCGACGGTCGGGGGGTGGCCGCCGCCCTGGCCCTGGGGGCCCAGGGAGTTCAGATGGGAACCCGTTTTATCTGCGCTGCGGAGTGCACGGTACACTCCAACTACAAGGAAGCCGTCCTTAAGGCCGGCGACCGCGACACGGTGGTTACCGGCGCCCGGGGTCATTACGTGCGGATTCTCCGCAATAAACTGGCCCGACAGTTCGAGGAGCTGGCGACCCGGGGGGCGAGCTGGGAGGAGATGGACAAATTGGGGGCCGGCAAACTCAGAGCGGCGGCCGTGGACGGCGATGTGGAGTACGGATCCGTCATGGCCGGCCAGATAGCCGCCCTGGTAAAGGAAATTAAGCCGGCGAGGGCCATACTGGAAGAGATAATGGCCGAGGCCCAAGAAGTGATGGTCCGTCTGGGGAAGTTGGCCGGGCTGTAATTAAGGGGGTTGAAGCTGTGGGAAAGGGACCGGTGTTCGTCTTTCCCGGCCAGGGTTCTCAATACGTGGGAATGGGCAAGGAACTGGCAGAAAAATTTACGGTGGCCGCCGATACCCTCGCCGAGGCAGACACCGTTTTGGGTCGGCCGATAACCCGGCTGTGTTTTGAGGGGCCGGAAGAAGAATTGGCCCGCACCGAGGTCACCCAACCGGCCCTCCTGGCGGTAGAGGTGGCGTGCTTGCGGGTTCTCCTGGAGCAGGGGGTGAAGCCGGCGGCCGCGGCCGGGCATAGCCTGGGGGAATATGCGGCCTTAGTGGCGGCCGGAAGCCTCACCTTCGCCGATGCCCTGCGGGTGGTAGACCGCCGGGGACGGCTGATGGCTGCAGCCTGCGAACACGGCAAGGGGGGCATGGCGGCCGTTTTGGGCCTTGATTCCCGCCAGGTGGAGGAGATCTGCCGCCGGGTAAAGGCGGGGTTGGTAGAGCCTGCCAATTTCAATGCCCCGGGTCAGGTGGTCATCGCCGGGGAAAAGGAAGGATTGAAAGAGGCGGCAGAATTGGCCGGGAAGGCCGGGGCGAGGAGGGTGGTCCCCCTCAAGGTCGGCGGGCCCTTCCATTCTTCCCTCATGGAGCCGGCGGCCGAGGGCCTGAAAGGCGTGTTGTGCGAGGTGGAGGTGGCCGATCCCCGGATCCCGGTTGTGGCCAATGTGAGCGCGGATTATATTAAGGGCGCGGGGGAGATACCTACCGGCCTGGTGGAGCAGGTGGCGCGGCCCGTACGCTGGGAAGAAACTATAGAGAGGCTGGTCCAGGACGGCTACGGGTTTTTTGTGGAAGTGGGTCCCGGCAGCGTTTTGAGCGGCCTCATCCGCCGGATTGCTCCCCAGGTTACGGTAACGCGGGTGGAAGATCCCGATACCCTCAACAAGACCCTGGCGCTTTTACGGGAGGGCATGTAAAATGGAGTTGGCGGGACAGGTGGCCGTGGTGACGGGGGGCTCGCGGGGTATAGGGCGGGCTACGGCTCTGGCGCTATCCAGGGCCGGAGCTAAGGTGGTGGTGAACTACTTAAGCCGCGAAAGGGAGGCTCGCGAGGTGGTGGACCTCGTGCGGGAACAGGGCGGCGAGGCCCTGGCCTGGCAGGGGGATGTATCCCGCCCGGAAACAGCCCGGGCTTTAGTAGAGGGAACCCTTGAAGCCTTTGGACGGCTGGACGTTCTCGTAAACAATGCGGGTATTACCCGGGATAATGTTTCCCTGCGTATGAAGGAGGAAGAGTGGGAAGCCGTCCTGCATACCAATTTGACGGGGGTGTTCTTTTGCTGTCAGGCGGCCTTGAGACCTATGCTGCGGCAGAAGGCGGGCCGTATTATTAATATTACTTCAGTGGTGGGTTTGACGGGGAACGCGGGGCAGGCCAACTACGCGGCGGCCAAGGCCGGAATTATAGGCCTGACCAAGTCCCTGGCCAAAGAGGTGGCTTCCCGCGGCATTCTTGTCAACGCCGTGGCCCCCGGCTTCATCAGCACCGACATGACCGGCGGGCTCCCGGAGGAAAGCCGCCGGTCCTTCCTGGAGAGGATTCCCCTGGGCAGGCCCGGCTCCCCTGAGGAAGTAGCGGAGGTGGTGGTCTTTTTGGCTTCGCCTGCTGCCCGCTATATCACCGGGCAGGTTATTGTGGTGGATGGCGGGCTTACCATATAGATTTCTTAAGGCCTCGGCAGGACGGGGAAGGAGGTGAGGTAAGTGGACAACATTTTTAACAAAGTCAGGAGTATTGTAGCCGAGCAATTAGGAGTGGAGGAAGAAGAGATTAACATGGACACTTCCTTCGAGGATCTCAATGCGGATTCCCTGGATATTGTGGAACTCATCATGGCCCTGGAAGAGGAGTTCGATATCGAGATCCCCGATGAGGATGCCGAAAAGCTAACTACCATAAAGGCCGCGGTGGAATATATTAAGGAACGTGCCAAGTAGGCCTCGGAGTTGCTGCAGGGCGGAGTTACCCCTGCAGCAACAAATCCTTGGTAAGAAAGTCGAGGGAGAGCCCTTGCGCAAACGGGTAGTCATCACCGGCCTGGGAGTGATTTCACCGGTCGGTAACGATAAGGACAGCTTCTGGCAGGCCCTTAAGGCGGGGGTATCGGGCATCGGTCCCATAACCCGCTTCGATGCCGACGAGATGCCCACCCGTATTGCCGCCGAAGTGCGCGGGTTTGATCCCGGCCCCTTTCTGGACCGGAAAGAGGCTAAACGTATGGACCGCTACAGCCAATACGCGGTGGCGGCGGCTAAGATGGCCTGGCAGGACGCCGGGTTGGATATGGAACGGGTGGACCCCTGGCGGGTGGGAGTAGTTTTCGCCACCGGCATCGGCGGTATGGAGACCTTTGAAGCCCAGAGCCGTACCCTGCTGGAAAAGGGTCCCGGCCGCGTCAGTCCCTTCTTTGTGCCCATGATGACAGCCAATATGGGTGCCGGGCAGATTGCCATTCATTTGGGCGCCCGGGGGAATAATTTTACCATAAATACCGCTTGCGCCTCGGGGACCAACGCCGTGGGAGAAGCCCTACGGGTCTTACAGAGGGGAGAGGCGGAGATCGTCATTACCGGCGGGAGCGAGGCCAGCGTCACACCTCTGGCTCTGGCGGGTTTTGGCGCCATGAAGGCCCTTTCTACCCGTAACGAGGTCCCGCAGGCGGCCAGCCGCCCCTTCGACCGCCAGAGGGACGGTTTCGTTCTGGGGGAAGGGGCGGGAGTCCTCATCCTTGAAACCCTTGAACACGCCCGGGCGCGCGGGGCAAGGATTTACGCCGAAGTTGCGGGTTACGGTTGTACGGCCGACGCTTACCATATAACGGCCCCCGAGCCGGAAGGCGAAGGGGCGGCCCGAGCCATGGCCCTGGCGCTGGCGGACGGGGATTTGCGGCCCGAGGACGTGGACTACATTAACGCCCATGGGACTTCCACGGAGCTCAACGACCGTATTGAAACCCTGGCCATCAAGAAGGTATTCGGCTCCCATGCCTATAGGCTGGCCGTGAGCTCTATCAAGTCTATGATCGGCCATTTGCTGGGGGCGGCCGGGGCCGTAGAACTGGTGGCTACTGCCCTTACCATTTATGAAGGTATTATTCCTCCCACCATTAATTATGAAGATCCAGATCCGGACTGCGACCTGGATTACGTGCCCAACCAGGCGCGGCAGCAGGAAGTGAGGGCCGCCCTTTCCAATTCCTTTGGCTTCGGCGGCCACAACGCCGTTGTTTTATTGAAGCGTATGGAGGAATAAACCTTCGAGGTGGCGCAGATGAATGCCGATAGATGCCGCAAACTGGAGCTTCTTGTACAGAGGCTGGGCTTACAGGTACGGGACCTGGAACTACTAAATTTGGCCTTGACCCATCCTACTTATGCCTTTGAACATAATCTACCGGCCCACAACCAGCGGCTGGAATTTTTGGGCGACGCCGTCTTAGGCCTGGCCGTGGCAGAATTTTTGTTCCGGGAGTTCCCCTCCTTGCCCGAAGGGGATCTGACGCGTCTCCGGGCCGCCCTGGTTTGCGAGGCCAGCCTGGCCCAGGCGGCCGAGAGGCTGGGGCTGGGAGAATTTCTCTTGCTGGGCCACGGCGAGGAACAAAGCGGGGGCCGCCACCGCCCCTCCAATTTGGCCGACGCCCTGGAAGCGGTCGTAGGGAGCCTGTACCTGGCGGCCGGCCTGGCGGAGGTTAAGGAACTGGTGCGGCGGTTGTTCGGGGAAAGGGTCAAGGAATTGGACGGCCGCAGGGTGCTGGACTTCAAAACCAAGCTGCAAGAATGGGTGCAAAAGAGGGGCACGGCGAACGTAAGTTACAAGATTTTGGACCAGTGGGGACCGGACCATGCCAAACAATTCAGAGCCGGGGTGTTCTACCGCGCCAAGCTCCTGGCCACGGGCGAGGGTCGGAGCAAAAAAGAGGCGGAACAAGAGGCTGCCCGGGCCGCCTTGTCCAGACTTCAAGCCGGAGAAGATATATCCCTCCTCCTTGCTGATTACCTTGACCCAAGGAAGGATTTGTAACTCCTGCGTCGAAATAATATTTTAATAACTTTTTAGAGAAATGCTGACAGGAGTAAAGGAAACCGACCGCATGGAGGAAAACAGAACACCGGTCAAGGGAGGAGGACCATGGAGGTACTAAAGGTATCGGCTCAATCTAACCCCAAGGCCGTAGCAGGCGCCCTGGCAGCCGTCTTCCGCCAATACGGCAGGGCCGAGATCCAGGCGGTAGGCGCCGGTGCGGTGAACCAAGCCGTAAAGGCTATTGCCATAGCCCGCGGTTTCATCGCCCCCAACGGCATCGATTTGGTGATGATCCCTGCCTTTACCGAAATCAATATTGACGGCGAGACCCGAACGGCCATAAGATTTATTGTAGAACCTAGGTAACCTCGGTTAGGTGTAAAATCAGCGGTATATCAGCACGAGGGAACTGCTCTAAGGAGGAGCAGTTTCTTTTATGGAGGTAAAGGTACTTTTGTTCCTCAAGACCTTGGAGATGCAGGGTTTTAAGACCTTCGTAGACAGGACCCGCCTGGATTTCGAGCCCGGTATTACTTGTATTGTAGGGCCCAACGGCAGCGGGAAGAGCAACATAGTGGACGCCATCGCTTGGGTACTGGGTGAGCAGAGCGCCAGGGTCCTCCGGGGAGTTTATATGGAGGATGTCATCTTTGCCGGCAGCGAAAAGCGCCGGCCGGTGGGTCTGGCCGAAGTCACCCTCACCCTGGATAACGGCGACGGCGGTCTGCCCCTGGACTTTCCCGAAGTTGCCGTTACACGGCGCCTGACGCGTTCGGGAGAGAGCGAGTACAAGCTGAATAAGACCCCCTGCCGCCTCCGGGACATTCAAGAGCTGTTTCTCGATACAGGGGCCGGCAAGGAAAAGTTCGCCATTATAGGACAGGGGAGGCTGGAAGAAATCCTTACTGCCCACCCGCAAGAAAGGCGTGTCTTCTTAGAAGAGGTGGCGGGCATCAGCCGGTATCGCTGGCGCAAGGAACAGGTGTTGAAAAAGCTGGCGGAAACCGAGCAGAACCTCGTGCGCCTGAAGGATATTCTCCAGGAGCTCCGGTTACAGCTGGACCCCCTGGAGGAGGAGGCTGGCCGCGCCCGGAGATACCTTAAGCTGCAGCAGGTCCTTCAACTCGTCGAACTTATGCAACGGGCGGCCGCCTTGCGGGGCCTGGCGGCCCGGCGGGAGGAGAGCGCCAGACGGAAAGAACTTTGGGAGGAAAAACTCGCCGACCTTGCCCGAGAAGAAGAAGGAATAACCGCAGCCTTGGAGGGCAAGGGCTGCGAGATAGATGAAGCCGTGGCCCGGAAGCATTCCCTCGAGCGCGAACTCCGGGAAGCGAACGCCCGGTTGGAGCAGTTTCGGGCAGAGCAAAAGTGGCTTTCGGAGAAGCTCACGGCCCTGACCGCCAGATTGGACGAATATACCCGCGAGGCGGCCTCCTTGGAAGAGGAATATTCCGCCCTGTCCGGGGAGCAGGAGAGGGTTAGGCGGCGCCTGGAGGATATCGGCCGGGAAGAAGGGGAGCTACAGGGGGAGATATCCCGTCTGGAAGGTACGATAGAGGAACTTGCCGTTCAGAAGAATAGAGAAGGGGAAGGCATCGCCCGGTTGCGCCGGGAACTGGTCCGGATAGAGGAGGCCATGGCGGCCTTAAGGGACGAGAGGGCCAGGCTGGATGAGCGCCGCGGTCTGGAAAAGCGCGATTTAGGCACCAGGGAAAGGGAGCTAAAGGAGCTGGAGGGCCGCCATCGGCGGCTGGAAGAGCAAATGGCCGCCTGGCGGGAGGAGCTAAAAACTTTGCAAGACCGCCTCGGGGCCCTCGAGGCGGAAAAACAAACCCTGGCCGGCGATGTGGACTGGTGCGAAGGGGAGCTCAGGGCCTTAAGGGGACGTGTAAGGGCGGCGGAAGAGCGGCGTCACAAGGCTGCCGCCCACGTGGAGGTTTTGCGCCAGGCCCGCAGGGAGGGGGGAACCCTCGGAGAAGGGGTGAGGGCGGTACTGGCGGCCGCCGAGGAGGGCCGGCTCAAGGCGGCGATCGTCGGGATGGTGGCCGAGAAAATAACCGTGCCGGCCGGCCTGGAGAAAGCCCTGGACATGGCCTTGGGGGCGGCCGCCCAAAACATACTGGTGCGCACGGCCCGTGACGCCGAGGCGGCCATCAAGTTCTTGAAGGAGACGGGGCGGGGAAGGGCGACCTTCCTGCCTTTGGAATGGCTGACGGGGCGCCCGCTGCCGGCGGTGTTTAGGTGGATTCTGGAGGAGGACGGCGTGTTGGGAGTGGCTGCGGATCTGGTCCAGTATACTCCGGATCTGCGGCCTGCCATCCAGTACCTTTTGGGGCAGACTATTGTGGTGAAGGAGCTGAAACAGGCCCTGGCCCTGGCGCCTCGTTTAAGGAACCCCTTGCGGCTGGTCACCTTGGACGGGGATCTGATCCATCCTCGGGGGCCCATCACCGGGGGATCCTCCCATAAACGTAGGGGTATCCTGTGGCAGACGGCCGAAGCCAGGCGCTGGGAACAGGAACTGGAGGAAGTAGAGGCGGAGTTAACCTCCTTGGGGCAGGAGGAAAAGGAAAAGCTCTCCACCTTGGAAGAGAGCCGTGGCCGCCTGGTAAGGGTGGAACGGGAGATCGAGGGGGTGGGGAGTAAGATTCACCTTCTCGTGCAGAGATTAAGCGACGGCGGGGAGGAATGCAGGAGTTTAAAGGAGAAAATAGAAGAAAGGCGCAGGGAGCTGGACGAGCTGGTCCTGGGGTCCCGAGAGGCCGCCGAGAAGGAGAAAACCCTGGAGGACCGCCTGGCATCCCTTGAGGCCAGGCGGCAGGCGGTGAGGGGGGAGTTAGATTCCCGACAGCAGGAGTTGGCCCGACTGGAGGAAACCCTGCGGCAGCAGCAACAGGTGCTGGCAAGCAGCCGCAGCCGGTTGGAAACCATAAAGGTAACGGCCCGGGAGTTGGAGGCCAATCTTAGCTCCCTGGCTAGGCGTTTAGAGACCCTGGAGCGCAGGGGTGAGGAGCTCCGGGCCCGCCGCGACGAGGAGGGGAGGACGGTCCGCAGCCTAGAGGAAAGGCAAAAAGACCTGGAAAAAAGCCTTGCAGGGCTCTCCGCTTCTTGCGCCCGGCTGGAGGCCTCCCTGAGGGAGCAGGAGGCGGCCGTACGGAAGATCCAGGAGGAACGGGACCGGCTGCTGGCCCGAAGGGAAGAAGTGTCCCGGCAGCTCCGGTCCCTCGGCAACAGGTTGCAGCGGGAAGAGATCGGCCTGGCGCGGCTGGAAGCGGCCCTGGAAAGCGGCTACCGGGAACTAACCGCCCTTTACGGGCCGAATTGGCAGGCTAAGGCGGCCCGGCCCCGGCCCCATCTGATGAAAAGGGCCGGAGAAACAAAGGCCAGGCTGAAGGCGGAGATGGAGAAGTTAGGGGAAGTAAATCCCGGGGTTATTCAAGAATACGAGAGGCTGTGCCGCCGGTACCGGGAGCTGAGCGCCGAGGTGGCCGACCTGGAAGGCGGAAGGGACACCCTCCGGACGGCCTTGCAGGAAATCGATAGTTTTATGGCCCAGAGGTTGGGGAGTACCCTCCAGGCCGTAAGGGAGGCCTTTGCCTCTCTCTTTAACGAGCTGTTCGGCGGCGGCTCGGCCGACCTGGTGGTGACCGGGGAAGACAATCTCTTGGAGGCCGGAGTGGAGATAATGGCCAGGCCGCCGGGTAAGAAGTCCCAACACCTTGCTCTGCTGTCCGGGGGCGAAAAGGCCCTTACGGCTCTGGCCTTTATCTTTGCCCTTCTTAAGGTGAAGCCCCGGGCCTTTTGCATCTTCGATGAAATCGATACCGCCCTGGATGACGCCAACGTTGTGCGCTTTGCCCGCATCTTGCGTTCCTTTGCCGAGCATACTCAATTTATCGTGGTTTCTCACCGCCAGGGAACCATGGAGGCCGCCGATGTGCTTTACGGCGTAACCATGGAAGAGGAAGGCGTATCGCGGTTGGTTTCCGTACGTATGGAACAGATTTCGGCTTAAAGGGAGGTAAGTGCTGCGCCTTGAACTTGCTCAAGAAACTGAAACAGAGCCTGACCAAAACTAGGGAAAACCTGGCCGGCCGGTTGGAGAACCTTTTTGCCGGGAAAAGGGGGCTGGACGAAGAATTTTTTGAGGAGCTGGAAGAGATTCTGCTTACGGCCGACGTGGGCGTGGCCACTACCTTGGAGCTCGTGGAAGGGTTGCGGCAGCGGGCGAGGAAAGAAAATATTGGCGACCCGGCGTCCCTAAGCTCCCTCCTGCAGGAAGAAGTGGTGAAACTCATGGAGCATGAGGCGGCCGGTCTTCAACTGGCCCCTTCTCCTCCCACCGTGATCCTGGTGGTAGGGGTTAACGGGACCGGTAAGACTACAACCACCGGGAAATTAGCCTACCGCTTCCGGCAGAAGGGGAGCCGGGTAATCCTGGCGGCGGCGGACACCTTCCGGGCGGCGGCGGCAGAGCAATTGGCCGTTTGGGCCCGGCGGGCGGGGGCGGAGCTGATAAGCCACCAACCGGGAGCGGACCCCGGGGCCGTGGTGTTCGACGCCCTCCAGGCAGCCCGCAGCCGTAGGGCCGACGTGGTGTTGGTGGATACGGCGGGCCGCCTCCAGACCAAGACCAACTTGATGGAAGAGCTGAAAAAAATCCGGCGGGTCATCGGCAGGGAGCATGCGGGAGCGCCCCATGAGGTGTTGCTGGTACTGGATGCCACTACCGGGCAGAATGCCCTCTCCCAGGCCCGCCTCTTCCACGACGCCGTTGAAGTTACCGGTATTGTGCTGACTAAGCTGGACGGGACGGCCAAAGGTGGGGTGGTGCTGGCCATCGCCCATGAGCTGAAGATCCCCGTCAAGCTGGTGGGCCTGGGCGAGGGCGTTGAGGACCTGGAAGAATTCCGGCCCCGGGAATTTGCCCTGGCCTTGTTCGGCGGCTAATCTGGGCGGCGATCCTGAGCCCGTGGGTTAGGGTAGAGATCTAGGCCGCCTGCGCGGCACCCTCAGAAGGATGAGAAGGACGGGCCGGCATGCAAGCAAAAACAATGCCGGCCCGGAGAAAAGTTATTTTCGGGGTACCGTAAACTGGTAAGAAAGGGGAGCAAGCCGTGAAAAAAATCCTTGTCCAAGGGTGCTCTATTGTGCCCGTAAGGGGACCGGTAATCGACAAGGGAGCCATAGCCATTGCGGGCGACCGGTTGGCCTATGTGGGGCCCGCGGAAGAGCTGCCTCCCGGCTGGGAGGAGGGAGAAATCATAAGGGCCGAAGGCCGAGTGGCCCTGCCCGGGTTGGTCAACATCCATACCCATGCGGCCATGACTCTTTTCCGGGGGTACGCCGATGATTTGCCCTTGCGCCAGTGGTTGGAAGAGAAGATCTGGCCCGTGGAGGACAGGCTCCAATGGGACGACATTTACTGGGGGACCCAGCTGGCCCTGGCTGAAATGATCCGTTCCGGGACCACTACCTTTGCCGATATGTATTTTCACATGGACGCGGTGGCCCGGGCCGTGGAGGAAGCCGGTATGCGGGCCTGCCTTTGCCAGGGCCTTATCGCTATTGGAGGTGCGGGGAACGAAAGGCTCCGGACGGCCGAAAGTCTGGTGCGGGATTGGCACGGGGCCGGGGACGGGCGCATCACCACCATGCTCGGGCCCCATGCCCCTTACACCTGTCCTCCGGACTACCTGGCAAAAGTGGCCGAGGTGGCCGCACGGCTGGGGGTGGGTTTACATATCCACCTGGCGGAAACGAGGCAGGAAGTCGAGGAAATTCGTTCCGTCTACGGTTCCCCGCCGGTGGCCCATGTGGCGAGGCTGGGATTGTTCGAACTACCCACCCTGGCCGCCCACTGCGTGCACCTGACGGAAGAAGAGATCGCCATCCTGGCGGAGAAGAAGGTGGCCGTGGCCCACTGCCCGGAAAGCAACTTAAAGCTGGCCAGCGGCGTGGCCCCGATACCCGCCCTCTTGAGGGCGGGAGTGACGGTAGGCGTGGGTACCGATGGCGCGGCGAGCAACAACAATCTGGACCTGCTGGAGGAGATGCGGACGGCGGCCCTCCTGGCCAAGGGGATTTCCGGCGACCCCACTGTCTTGAAGGCCGAGGAAGCCCTGGCCATGGCCACCATTAACGGAGCCCGGGCTCTGGGCTTGGAAGAGGAGATCGGGACTCTGGAGGCGGGTAAAAAGGCCGATGTGGTCCTCCTCAATATCCGGCAGCCCCACCTGCAACCGGTGAACGACCTTGTGGCCCATGTAGTATTTGCGGCCCGGGGCGGCGACGTGGACACCGTGATCGTAAACGGCCGCGTCCTCATGGCCGGAGGCAGGCTGCAGACCCTGGACGAGGAGCGCATATATAGAGAAGCCAACCGGCGGATAAGGGCTTTGCAAGGGCTGTCAAAGTAAAGTCCTTGACAGGTTCCGGCCGGGGGATTATAATCTTAAACCGATGGCCAACCTTTTAGACCGCATGACGCGCATTGGCCGGTTGTACGATTTTTACGGCCCCCTGCTGACACCCAAGCAGCGCCAGTGGCTGGAGCTGCATTACCATCATGATCTCTCCTTGGGTGAGATTGCTGCCCTGTGTCAGGTCAGCCGTCAAGCTGTGTATGACGGGCTGCAGCGGGCGGAAAGGGCCCTGGAGGAGTACGAAGCCCGGCTGGGGTATCTGGAGCGGTATCTCAGGGAAAGGGAGCAGTTGGAAGAAGTGGCCCGTCGCTTGTCGACCTTCAAGGAGAGCGGAAGCTGGCAGGAGTTCGAAAAAGCCCTTCAACAACTCGAACAACTCTTAGAGGGGCCGCCGGGTGACGGCAGAGGGCAAGGGGGTCGTCGGAGTGCTGTTTAGTTCGTTGGCGGAGAAACTGCAGAATACCTTAAGGAAACTTAAGGGAAAAGGGAAACTCACCGAGGCCGATGTGAATGAGGCCCTGCGGGAAATAAGGCTTGCCCTCCTGGAGGCTGATGTCAATTTCAAGGTGGTAAAGGATTTTCTCGGCCGGGTGAAGGAGAGGGCCGTCGGCCTGGAGGTGCAGCAAAGCCTTACCCCTGGTCAGCAGGTAGTTAAAATCGTTTATGAGGAATTGACCGCCCTGATGGGCGGCGGAGAAAACAAGATCAAATGGACGGGTCAGCCCCCTACGGTGATAATGCTGGTGGGGCTGCAGGGAGCGGGTAAGACCACCACGGCGGCGAAGGTGGCCTTGTATTGCCAGAAGCAAGGCCGGCGACCCCTCTTGGTGGCGGCAGATGTTTACCGGCCGGCGGCCGTCCGGCAGCTTCAGGTGCTGGGGGAGCAGTTGAAGCTGCCCGTCTTTAGCCCGGAGAAGGAAGAGAACCCCGTCGGTATAGTACGTTTGGCCCTGGACGAGGCCCGCCGTTTGGGCCACGACCCCGTCATTGTTGATACGGCAGGCCGCCTGCATATCAACGAGGAGATGATGTCCGAACTGGGAGCCATGAAGGAAGCCGCCCGGCCCCACGAGATCCTGTTGGTGCTGGATGCCATGACGGGGCAGGACGCGGTGCGGGTGGCGGAGGCCTTCCACCGGGAGCTGGGGCTTACGGGGGTTATACTGACCAAGCTGGACGGGGATACCCGCGGCGGTGCGGCGCTGTCCGTCCGGGCTGTGACCGGGTGCCCGATCAAATTCATCGGGGTAGGGGAGAGGCCCGAGGCCTTGGAGGCCTTCCACCCCGACCGGATAGCTTCCAGGATTCTGGGCATGGGCGATGTCCAGACCATTATCGAAAAGGCCCAGGCTGCCATCGACCGGGAAGAGGCCCTGGAGCTGCAGCGGAAGTTGCGCCAGCAAGATTTTACCCTGGAGGATTTCTTGCGCCAGCTCAAACAGGTACAAAAGGTGGGGCCGCTGGAGGAGATACTGGGCCTCCTGCCCGGTGTGGGTCCTTGGAAGCAGCTCAAGGGTGTCCAGGTGGATCCCAAGGAGCTGGTGCATATAGAGGCCATCATCCAGTCGATGACGCCGGAGGAGCGCCGAAACCCCGGAATTATCAATGCCAGCCGCAAGAGGCGTATAGCTGCGGGCAGCGGGACCAAGGTGCAGGATGTCAACCGGTTGTTGCGGCAGTTCGAGGAGGCTCGCAGGCTGATGCAGCATTTGGGCGATCTGGCCGGAGGCAAGAAGGGTAAAATTAAGGTAAAGTTTCCACCGGGGTAGGTGTGCCTACGGACCTTAGAAAGGAGGTGAAAAGAGGATTGGCGACGCGGATTAGACTCAAGAGAATGGGCGCCAAGAAGGCCCCTTTTTACCGCCTGGTAGTAGCCGATTCCCGTTCGCCGCGGGACGGTCGGGTTATCGAAGAGCTGGGTTATTATAATCCCGTGCGGCAGCCTGAAGAAATCTCCATCGACGAGGAAAAGGCCTTGCGGTGGTTGAAGGTGGGGGCTCAACCTTCCGAGACGGCCAGGGCGCTCTTGAAAAAGGCAGGGGTTTGGGACAAATTCATGGCGGCAAAAGAAGCCAAGTAGGAGGTAAGGGGGTAGGACAGCGGTGAAGGAGCTGGTAGAAACCCTGGCGAGGGCTTTAGTGGATCACCCCGACGAAGTGAGAGTCACCCAGATCGAGGGCGAGAAGTCCGTCATCCTGGAGCTGAGGGTAGCGCCGGCCGATATGGGTAAGGTGATCGGCAAGCAGGGCCGTATCGCCCGGGCCATTCGCACCGTAGTGAAGGCGGCGGCCGCCCGGGAGGGCAAGCGGGTGGTGGTTGAGATCATATAGGCCCATGGAGAGAAAACGCGTAGCGGTGGGCAAAGTGGTGTCCACCCATGGTTACCGGGGGGAAGTGAAGGTCTGGCCCTGGACGGATTTTCCGGAGCGGTTTCGGCCGGGAACCAGGCTCTTCCTGGCCGGGGGCGGTGGTAGTCTGACCGTGGCCCGTTCCAGGCAGCACGGGAAGAGCGTAATCATCCGGTTTAACGAAATCCCGGATCTCACTTCGGCCGAAAAACTGCGGGGGACCATCCTGGAAGTGGAACCATGGGAAGTGGAGCCCTTACCACCGGGGCGGTACTACATCTTCCAGCTGGTAGGGTGCCGGGTATATACAGAGGATGGCGAATTTCTGGGAGAACTGCGGGATGTGCAGCAGACGGGGGCCAATGATGTGTTTATCATAGTCACCCCCCGGGCCAAGGAAGTTCTTATCCCGGCGGTCAGGGAGATAGTACGAGAGATAGACCTAGAGCAGGGGATAATAAAGGTGAAGCCCCTCCCCGGACTGTTGGACTAGGGGGGCTGCAGGGGTGCGCATAGATGTTTTGACCCTTTTTCCCGAAATGTTCCGGGGACCCTTGGATGCGAGCATTATAAAGAGGGCCCGGGAAAAGGGCCTGCTCACGGTGAATCTGGTGGATATCCGGGATTTCTCTCAGGATAAACACCGCCGGGTGGATGATTATCCCTATGGCGGCGGACCGGGTATGATCTTAAAGCCCGAGCCGGTTTTCCGGGCCGTAGAATCCCTGTTGGAAGGGGCCGCCCGGCGTCCTCCCGTTATCCTCCTTTCCCCCCAGGGTGAGGTGTTCGACCAAGCCTTGGCAGTGGAGCTGTCGCGGGAAGACTGGCTGATTCTCCTCTGCGGTCATTACGAAGGTATGGACGAGAGGATACGCACCCATCTGGCTACCCGGGAGATTTCCATCGGCGACTATATTCTGACGGGAGGAGAGCTCCCGGCCATGGTGATAATCGATGCCGTGACCAGGCTATTGCCCGGGGCGGTGGGTGCCGAGGAAGGCCCTTGGGAAGACTCCTTCACATGGGGCATTTTGGAATACCCCCAGTATACCAGGCCCCGCTCTTTTCGCGGTCTAGAGGTACCGGAGGTCCTCTTATCGGGGGACCATGAGAGGATAAGGATCTGGCGCCGGAAGAAGGCCCTTGAGCGTACCCTGCTTAAAAGGCCTGACCTATTGGAAAAGGCCCCCCTAACCGAAGAAGACCGGCGCCTACTGGACGAATGTGTGAAGGAAAAGGGGAAAATGTTATAATACGACTCGGTTGGCAGCAGGAAAGGGGGGTAAACCCGTGAACATAATAGAGACCCTGGAAAAGGAGCAGATGCGGCAGGACCTCCCCTCCTTTAAACCTGGAGATACCGTCCGGGTCCACCTCAAGGTTATTGAGGGCAACCGCGAACGGATCCAGGTCTTTGAAGGGGTGGTTATCAGCCGGAGGGGCAAGGGTTCCCAGGAAACCTTTACCGTCCGGCGCGTTTCCTACGGCGTGGCCGTGGAAAGGATTTTCCTTTTACACTCTCCCCGCATCGAGCGCATCGAGGTGATACGCAGGGGCGATGTCAGGCGTGCCAAGCTGTACTACCTGCGGGAGCGCGTAGGTAAGGCGGCCCGTATCCGGGGTGAAAGGCAGTAGAGCTGAAAGAACAAGGGGTTGGCGGAAAACAGCCCCTTGTTTGGCTTTAGGGAGGCTAAACCGGTCTATGGATGTTATCGAAAAAGAAGAAAAGAAGGGGACCTTTTTCGGCGAGCTGTTGCAGGCGCTGGTAATAGCGGCGGTTCTGGCTATGATCATCAGGGTCTTTTTGATTACTCCCTTCTGGATTCCTTCCGGCTCCATGGAGCCTACCCTTTACCCCGGGGACCGGATACTGGTCAACCGCCTCGTATACCGTTTTAGCGAACCCCAACGGGGAGACGTGGTGGTTTTTCGTTACCCCTTAGAACCCGACCGCGACTATGTCAAGCGGGTCGTCGCCGTAGGCGGTGATACGATAGAGGCCCACGACAACAGAATTTACGTCAACGGCCAGCCCCTGGACGAAAGCTATCTACCTCCCGGGGTGGTCCACAGCGATTTCGGGCCCATTAAAGTGCCGCCCGGCAGTTACTTCGTCATGGGTGATAATCGGAATATCAGCTCCGACAGCCGGGTCTGGGGACCGCTGGAGCGCAGGTTTGTAATAGGTAAAGCCGCCTTTATTTATTGGCCCTTGCACCGGCTGGGGCTGATCAGGTGAGCGGGTGAGGCCGTGAACCCCCTCCTGAACATCCGGCCCTATTTAAAGTTGGTTGATGTGGTGGTGGAAGTGGTCGAAGCTCGGCTCCCCGCCTCCAGCAGATGTCCGGGCATCGAGGAGTTTTCGGGCGGTAAGGGCCTTGTCCGGGTATTGAACAAGGCGGATCTGGCCTTACCCCCGGCGACCCGGGAATGGCTGGAGTACTATAAAGAGCTGGGAATTACGGCCGTAGCCGTCGATGCCCGGCAAGGCCGGGGCTTAGGGGGATTGCGAGCCGTGTTGGATCAGATGAGCGCCCGGAAAAGGGAAAGGCTGCGGCGACAGGGTAGGCAGGGACCTCTGAGGGCGGTGGTAGTGGGAATACCCAACGTGGGCAAATCCTCTCTCATCAACCGCCTGGTCGGGCGGGCGGCAACCCGCACCGGTGACCGTCCCGGTATAACCCGGGGCCCCCAATGGGTGCGCCCGGGAGACGGATGGGAATTGCTGGATACCCCCGGGGTTTTCGCCCCGGCCCACCGGAAGGGCCGGACCGGCGCCCTTTTGACGGCCCTGGGTTGCCTTCCGGAGGAGACGATGCGTCCGGAAGAGGCGGTGGAGGAGTTGCTCGGGGCGTTACGCGAACATAATCTCTTCGTGGTGGATAAAGCTTACGGCCTCAAGGGGAATGAGCCCCCGGAGGTGGTCCTGGAGGCGGTTGGGCGCAGGCGGGGGCTTATCCTGCCCGGGGGAGGGGTGGACGTGGAAAGGGCGGCCTCCTTCCTCCTCCGGGAGTTCCGGCGGGGCGCCCTGGGTAAGGCCACTTTGGAGCGGCCCGGCGAGGGAGGCAGTCCGGAGACGGGTTAGCTGTCGAGGCTGGTGTATCCCCGGTTTTGCTTGTAGGTCTGCTTGGCTTTCACTCGCGTATGGTTTCCCTCGCGGGCCAAACTAGCCTTCGGCCTAAGAGCGGAAAGCGCGGACTTTCCGGCAAATTCGACACACGGCTCAATTGCCGGCTAAAGGTCTCGTGGCTTCGGACCTGACGCATCCCCAATTTTGATCCCGGCCTGCTTGGCTTTCGCTCGCAAAGGCCTCCCTCGCGGACAGGACTTTTGCTTGGCTTAAAGGCTTAAGGCAGGCTTCCCGGCAGAATTTAAGCATCCTGCCTCAGTTGCCGGCCGCAGGTTTCTCATGGCCTCGGGCCAAGCTTCAAGCCTTTCGCCAAGCCTAAGTTTGGGTAGCCGCGAAAGCTTGTTCGCTCGCTTTCAAGCCCAAGCAGGCCTGCCGTGCAAAAAGTGGGGATAACTCAGGCCTCGGGCGGCTTGCCCTTTTGGCCGAAGACTAAAGCCTGGGCCGGCCGCGAAGGGTTGTTCGCTTGCTTTCAAGTCCAAGTGGGCCTCCCCTACCAAAGGTGGAGATAGCTCAAGCCGTCGAGGGGTTTGCTAGGAGGAGGGGATGGGCTCTGAACCAGGAGCAAAGGATCACGGTAATCATTGCCGACGATCATGCCCTGGTGCGGGAGGGCATACGTAAAATTCTATCCCTGGACCCGCGCCTGGAGGTGGTGGGCGAGGCGGAGGACGGCCGGAAGGCTGTAGAGCTGGCCCGGGTTTTACGGCCCCGGGTAGTTCTGATGGACATCAACTTACCTGTTTTAAACGGCATCGAGGCTACCAAAATAATCCGCCGCGAAGTTCCGCAGACCCATGTGATAGCCCTCACCATCCACGACCCCGAAGAATACATTGTGGAATTGCTGAAGGCGGGTGTGTCCGGGTATATCCTCAAGGACGTAAGCACCGAAGGCCTTTTAAATGCTGTGCTGCAGGTGGCGGAGGGCATCCAGGTAATTCACCCGGGTGTTACCCAAAAAGTGCTGCGTTTCTTGTCCCAGGCCGGCGGCCCGGGGCAAGGTGAGGGGAAGGTACCTCTTACGCCCCGGGAAAGGGAAATCCTGGCTTACGTAGGCCGTGGGGCTTCCAACCGGCAGATCGCCAACCGTCTCTTCATCAGTGAAAAAACCGTAAAAAACCATTTAACGCGGATTTTTCGCAAGATAGGCGTACAAGATCGCACACAGGCGGCGGTTTACGCCTTGAAACACGGCTTAACAGATGCTAATCTATAATAGGTGGCGGGGGTATGGGTCGGGAGCTTTACCGCCTCGAGGAGGAGTTGGCCGCACGGGGGATCCGCTATATAGCCGGGGTGGACGAGGTGGGAAGGGGACCTCTGGCCGGACCCGTGGCGGCGGGCGCGGTGATTTTACCTACCGGTTTTTATTTGCCCGAGCTGGCCGATTCCAAGAAGCTCTCTCCCGTCCGGCGCAAGAGGCTGGCGGTGCAAATAATGGAGAAGAGCTTGGCTTGGGCCGTTGGGTGGGCTTCGGTGGCGGAAATCGACTGCCTGAACATCGCCGTGGCATCGCGCCTGGCCATGCAGCGGGCGGTGGTCGGGCTGGCTATAGCACCGGAGCATATCTTGGTGGACGCTTTCTATCTCCCGGGCATTAAGATTCCGCAGACCCCTATTATCGGCGGGGACAACAGGAGTGCCTCCATAGCCGCGGCGGCCGTCTTGGCCAAGGTGGCCAGGGATGAACTTATGGAAGATTACGACAGAGTCTTTCCCGGCTACGGTTTTGCCCGCCATAAGGGCTACCCCACTCGCGACCACCGGTCGGCCCTGGCGATTCTCGGGCCGACTCCCCTTCATCGCCGAAGCTTCAGGCTAAAGGAGTAGACGTTCATGCCGCCGGTGCGGCACCGGCAGAAGAAGGAAAACAACGCGCCGGCATGCAAACAAGAACAATGCCGGCCTGGTGAGAAGCTATTTTCGGAGCAGAAGAGGCAGGAATCGCCTAACCCTTGGCGAATAGAATCGAACGGAAAAGCAGGCTGGGTGAAGACCTACTGATTTTTTGGGGGAGGTGTTCAAAAATACTATATCAATATGTCGTTGTGGCTGTATTTTTGTTGGGAGCCATAGGAGTGGCCGTGGCGGCCCTTGCGGCTAACTGGCTGGTTAGGCCCAAAAGGCCGGTCGCCGGTGCTAAAGGAGAAACCTACGAATGCGGCCTGGAAACCCAGGGGCCCACATGGGTTAGGTTCAAAGTCAGCTACTTTTTGTATGCCCTCATTTTCCTTCTGTTTGATGTGGAGACGGTATTCCTGTATCCCTGGGCTGTTAAATTTCAAGTAATGGGTTGGTTTGCCTTCGCCGAGATGATCGTCTTTATCGGCATCCTGGTCCTGGGTCTGTGGTATGCCTGGAAGGAGGGAGCCCTGGAGTGGAAGTAGTAAGGCTGAAGCCCCCTGAGGTGGAGTTGCCGCCGAACGTGCTGCTGGCCTCGGTGGAAAAGCTCCTGAACTACTGCCGGGCCCACTCCTTTTGGCCGCTAACCTTTGGGCTGGCCTGTTGCGCCATCGAGATGATGGCCGCCGGCGGTGCGCGGTATGATATCGCCCGCTTCGGGTACGAGGTGTTTCGTCCCTCTCCCCGGCAGGCGGATTTAATGATCGTGGCCGGCACGGTGACCAAGAAAATGGCGCCTTTGGTGCGGCGCCTTTACGATCAAATGCCGGCTCCCAAGTGGGTGGTGGCCATGGGGAGCTGCTCCATCAGCGGGGGTCCCTTTGTAGACTCTTATAATGTCGTTCCGGGAGTCGATACCTTAGTGCCGGTAGACGTATACATTCCCGGTTGTCCTCCCCGTCCGGAAGCCCTGATCAACGGCCTGCTCAAACTGAGGGATAAGGTAATAAATCCCAGGGTAGCGCTGGTGGGGAAAAAATGAGGGACTTGACGGAACTTAAGGGGCGTTTTCCGGGCGTGGAGGCAGAACAGGGGCGCGACATACCGGTGTTAAAGGTGCCGGCGGAACGGCTGACAGAAGTGATGATGTACCTGCAAAAGGAATACGGCTTCAACTTCCTGGCCGACCTTACAGGGGTCGATGAGCCAGGCAAAGAGCGGCTGGTTTTGGTATACCATTTGATGGCCGTGCCCCAAGGAGAGATGGTGCGGGTAAAGGTGGAACTGCAGCGGGCCAACCCCTGCGCCCCGTCCTTGGTGGGGATCTGGCCGGCGGCAGAAGTACAGGAGCGGGAGGCCTACGACCTGCTGGGGATTACCTTTGAGGGGCATCCGGATTTGCGGCGCATTTTGTGTCCGGACGACTTTGAGGGACATCCCCTGCGCAAGGATTTCCGGCTGACCGGAGAGGAGGGGAGCGCTCCGTGAAGGCTTCGGCTCAGCTTGCCACGGAAGAGATAATCCTAAACATGGGTCCGCAGCACCCCAGTACCCATGGGGTTTACCGGGCGGTGCTCACCCTGGACGGGGAGACCGTGGTGGGGGTCCAAAACGTGCTGGGTTATCTCCATCGCGGTCTGGAAAAGCTCGCCGAAGACCGCACTTACACCCAGTTCATCCCCTATACGGACCGCCTGGATTATCTGGCCGCTATGCTCAATAACCTGGGGTATGTGCAGGCCGTGGAAAAGCTCATGGACATCCAGGTGCCGGAGAGGGCCGAGTACCTGCGGGTCATCATGGCGGAGCTTTCCCGGATAGCGAGCCACTATGTTATGGTGGCGTCTATGGCCTTGGACTTGAGCGGGTGGACAGCGTGGTTTCCGCCCTTTCGCGACCGGGAGAAGATCCTCGACCTTTTCGAAATGGCCTGCGGCTCACGCCTGACTTTAAGTTATATGCGCATCGGCGGTGTGGCCGCGGACATCCCGCCGGAATTTGTCCCGGCCTTACAGAGGTTTTTGCAGGAGCTTCCCCGTGGCCTGGAGGAAATTAACGGGCTGGCCACGGGCAATGAGATTTTTCAGGCCCGCTGCCGGGGAGTGGGCAAGATCGATCTGGAAACGGCCCTGGCGTACGGCCTTACGGGTCCCAATCTGAGGGCCTGCGGTTTGCCTTTCGACCTGCGGAAGGTTCGGCCCTACGGGATTTATGACCGTTTTGAATTCGAGGTTCCTACCTTAGACAACGGCGATGCCTACGATCGTTTTGTGATCCGCCTGTTAGAGATAGAACAGAGTGCCAAGATCATTGCCCAGGCTTTACGGGACTTGCCGGAGGGGCCTGTTTTGGCCAAAGTCCCGAGGGTAATCAAGCCGCCGGAGGGTGAAGTCTACCACCAGATTGAGGGGGCTAAGGGTATTTTGGGCTTCTATGTGGTGAGCGACGGGTCGCCCAAGCCCTACCGGCTTCACATCCACAGCCCGTCCTTCGTAAACCTGGGGGCCTTTCCCGTCATGGCCGCCGGGGGCACCGTCCAGGATGCGGTGGCTACCTTGGCTTCTATCGATATCGTGTTGGGCGAAGTCGACCGCTAAGTGAAAATGAGCCTTATCCTATAGGGGAGTGGAGGTATGGCTGGAGGAGGAAATGTAGTAGCAACGTGGTTGAATACCTGGGGCTTCCCGCCCTGGTTGAACAGCCTGCTGACCGGGATTATTTACCTTGTCGGCGTTCTTGCCTTCATCTTTCTAAACGTGATTTACCTAATTTACCTTGAGCGCAAGGTCAGCGCCTATATGCAGCAGCGCCTCGGTCCCAACCGGGTAGGGCCCCGGGGGTTGCTGCAGTCGGTGGCCGATGCCCTGAAGCTCTTGGGGAAAGAAGACATCGTTCCCCGCCATGTGGACAAGTGGGTATTCCTGGTGGCCCCCATAGCCATCTTCATCCCTGCCGTTCTGCTGTATGCGGTGATACCCTTCGGCCGGGGCCTGATTGCCGCCGACCTGAACATCGGGGTGTTGTATTTCCTGGCCGTATCCTCAACGACCACCATTGCCATCCTCATGGGGGGATGGGCGGCCAACAATAAGTATGCCCTTCTGGGAGCCATGCGGGCGGTGGCCCAGATGGTGAGTTACGAGATTCCTTTGGTCTTTTCCATCCTGGGAGTGGTGATGCTCGTCGGCTCCCTCAAGACTACCGATATCGTGGCGGCCCAGGAGGACGTATGGTTTATCTTTTGGCAGCCGGTGGCCTTTTTGATTTTCTTTATTGCGGCCAATGCGGAGGTTAACCGCGGGCCCTTTGATTTGGTAGAAGGGGAGCAGGAAATCATCGCCGGGCCCTATGTGGAGTATACGGCCATGCGTTATGCCCTCTTCTTCCTGTCCGAGTACGCCAACTTGGTGAGCGTTTCGGCCCTGGCCGTAACCCTGTTCCTGGGAGGTTGGCAGGGTCCCTGGCTGCCCTCGTGGCTGTGGTTCATCATTAAGTTGTATATCATGATTTTACTTTTCATGTGGGTTCGGTGGACCTTTCCCCGGATACGTATCGATCACTTGTTAAAACTCAACTGGAAATTTCTCCTTCCCCTGTCCCTGGTCAACATTCTGGTGACCGGTGTGGGTATTAAAGTCTACCAGTGGCTGTCTCCGGGGAGGTGGTAAGGTGTTCGGTCAGGGTCTCCTGAGGGGTTTGCAGATTACCTGGCATCTGGCCTTTGGCAAAGCCATCACGGAGGAGTATCCGGAGAGGCGGCCGAGTTTGCCCCCGCGCTCTCACGGTTCCTTCGTTCTGGAAGGCGACAAATGCAGGGGATGTGGGGTCTGCGCCAATGCCTGTCCCAACCACGTGATCAGCATAGATACGCGCCGGGGTGAAGACAAGAAACGCCATCTCGCCAAATTTACTATGAAGTTAGGTCAGTGCCTCTTTTGCGGCCTCTGTGTAGAAAACTGCCCCAGCGATGCCCTGCATTTTAAGCCGGACTTTGAACTGGCGTGTTACCGCTTCGAGGATACTATTCACGTTTTGTTTGAAGATAAAGCCGGGGCTCCGGAGCAGGTAGCGGATGAGGAATAAACAGGCGGTAGGAGGGAGTGGAGGAGCGTGGAAGGTGGAGCAAGCGTGGCGATATTCTGGCTCCTGGCGGCCTTGACAGTAGGCGCTGCGGTGGCCGTGGTGATGCTTCCCAACATTGTACACAGCGCCCTTTATTTAGTGCTGACCTTTATAGGCGTGGCCGGCATTTATATTCTGCTGGAAGCCGAATTCCTGGCCGCCGTCCAGGTCCTGATATATGCGGGTGGGGTGGCCGTGCTCCTTATTTTTGGTGTTATGCTCACCAGGAGGGGTCATATCCGCCAGAGCAACCCCTTCAATAGTTATCATGTGGCCGCCGGTGTGGTTTCCCTGGCCCTGTTTATCCTGGTGGTCCTTGCCCTGGGCCGGAGCCCGTGGCATGCGTTCCCCGGTCCTTGGCCGGAAGACACCGTGGGAGCCGTGGCCGAGGCCTTTCTGGGGCCCTATGTCCTCCCCTTTGAAGTAGCGGCAGTACTGCTGCTGGTGGGCATAGTCGGCGCCATCTTGCTGGCAAGGGAGGAGAAGGGTGAAAAATGATTACCCTGAGTCACTATTTGGCCCTGGCTGGCCTTCTGTTTGTCGTGGGACTTTTCGGCGCCCTGGCCAAAAGAAATGCGGTGGCCGTGCTCATGGGTATTGAGCTGATGCTGAACGCCGTGAACATTAATTTGGTGGCCTTCAACCGGTTTATGAACCCCGGTGAGGTGACGGGCCAGGTTTTTGCCCTCTTCGTGATTGTGGTGGCGGCCGCCGAGGTGGCCGTGGGGCTGGCCATTGTCATCAACCTGTATCGGCGTCGTCTGGCCACCGACGTTGAAGAAGCCGATTGGTTGAAGTGGTAAAACAACTCGTCCAAGGGCAGGTGATACAAGCGCCATGATGGAGTACGCCTGGTTAGTGCCCCTGTTCCCGGCCCTGGCCTTTCCGGTCATCGTTTTTGTCACCCGGCGCCTGAGGTTGCTGAGCGCCCTGGTAGGGATCGCGGCCATCGCCGCTTCCTTTGTGGTATCCGTCGGGATTCTGGTGGAAGTATTACAGGCGGGAGTTACCATGGAACAGCCGGTGGAAAAGGCCCTCAACTGGCTGGCCATTCCCGGACCTGAGGGATGGCTGCTGAAAATCGAGGCCGGGATATTGTTGGATCCCCTCACCGCCGTCATGCTGGTAGTGGTTACCCTGGTAGCCCTGCTGGTGGAGATCTATTCCGTGGGGTATATGCACGGGGATCCGGGCTTCAGTGTTTTCTTCAGCTACCTTTCCCTCTTTAGCGCCTCCATGCTGGGACTGGTAGTGGCCAACAACTTCTTTATGATGTTTTTCTTCTGGGAGTTGGTAGGCCTGTGTTCCTACCTGCTTATAGGTTTTTATTTCCATAAACCGGAAGCGGCCCGGGCCAGTTTAAAGGCCTTCGTAACCAACCGGGTGGCCGACTTCGGATTTATGCTGGGGTTCTTCTTTCTCTTCCTCATGTTCGGCACCTTTAATTTCCGGGAGCTCGCGGAAGCCGTTCCCCATGCGGAGAACCTAGGCCTTCTGGCCCTGGCCGCGGCCCTGGTGTTCATCGGGCCCATAGGTAAGTCCGCCCAGTTTCCCCTCCACGTCTGGCTGCCGGACGCCATGGAAGGCCCCACCCCTGTGAGCGCCTTGATCCACGCGGCCACCATGGTGGCGGCCGGGGTTTATCTGTTGGCCCGGGCCTTTGTCCTCTTTGCCGGCCTGCCGTCGGTTATGCTGATCATCGCCTATGTGGGCGGCTTTACGGCCCTCTTTGCGGCCACCATCGGGGTGGTGCAGCGGGATATCAAGCGCATCCTGGCTTACTCTACCATAAGCCAGCTCGGCTACATGGTCATGGCCATGGGCGTGGGCAGTATGACGGCCGGTATGTTTCACCTGACCACCCATGCCTTCTTTAAGGCCCTGCTGTTTTTGGGCGCCGGCAGCGTTATCCACGCTCTGAACGAGCAGGATATCTTCCGCATGGGCGGTCTGGCCCGGGACATGAAGATCACGGCCGGGACCTTTATTATAGGCGCCTTGGCCCTGGCGGGAATCCCGCCCCTGGCGGGTTTTTGGAGTAAGGACGAAATCCTATTGGCCGCCTACAGCCACGGGTATACCGGCCTTTACCTCCTCGGGACGGTAGTGGCCTTTCTTACGGCCTTTTATATGTTCCGTCTCATCTTTGTCGCCTTTTTCGGTCCCCGGCGGGCGGGCCTCCACGGCCACGAGTCACCGTGGACCATGACCGTCCCCCTCCTTGTCCTCGCGGTACTCTCGGTGGTGTCCGGCTTTATGGGCGCCCCCTTTGTTGCCCACGGCTTCAGTTCTTGGGTGTACTTCGGCGAACCCCACCATGTGGAGCCCAACTACGTGGTGATGTTTACTTCCACCGCGGTGGCCATCCTGGGGATTTACCTGGCGTGGTTCATCTACGGCCGGGAGGCCGTATCCCATGAGGCCTTGTCCCGGCGGTGGCAGGGCGTCTACCGGCTGGTATACAACAAGTACTATGTGGATGAGGCCTACCTCTGGTTCTTCCGCCGGGTGGTTCTGGGTTTGGCCGAGGCCTTCAACTGGCATGACCGCAATGTAGTGGACCGTATTTTCGACGGTGTTGGCGACCTGGTACGCTGGTCGGGGCGTAGATTGCGTTACCTCCAGACCGGCCACCTGCCGGTCTATGGCCTGGTACTTTTCGCAGCCGTAGTGGTCTTAGTAATCTGGGCGGCGGCGCCGGTGATAGGAGGGATAAGATGAGCTTCCCGCTTTTGACTTCCATTCTTCTGGCACCCGTGATCGGGCTTATCCTCATCCTGATAATACCGGAAAGGGAACAACTCCTCATAAAGATTACGGCCGCCGTGGCTACCTTTGTCGCCTTGGCGCTGTCTGTTTACGCCTATGTGGCCTACGACCAGCAATTGGGCGGTATGCAGTTTTTGGAGGACAGGGTGTGGGTGCCGGCCTTCGGCATCAACTATTCCCTGGGCGTGGACGGAATAAGCCTGCCCATGGTATTGCTCACGGCCATAGTGATCTTCACCGGGGTGTTTGCCTCCTGGGATATGACCAACCGCATCAAGGAGTTCTTCATTTTCCTCCTGATGCTGGTAACCGGTGTCTTCGGCGTGTTCATGACCAGGGACCTCTTCTTCTTCTACCTCTTTTTCGAGGTAGCGGTAATCCCCATGTATCTCCTCATCGGCATCTGGGGAAGCACCAGGAAAGAGTACGCGGCGATGAAGCTTACCCTCTATCTCCTGGTGGGCAGCGCCTTTGCCCTCATCGGCATCATCGCCCTCTTCCTATACGCTTCCAACCAGTTGGGGTACCTGACCTTTGATATTCAGACTCTGGCCACCGTCGAATACGATATAGGCTTCCAGAAGTTTATCTTCTTCCTCATGCTCGTAGGCTTTGGGGTGCTCGTACCCATTTGGCCCCTGCACCTCTGGTCCCCTGACGGCCACGTGGCGGCGCCTACGGCCGTAAGTATGCTCCACGCCGGCGTTCTGATGAAGCTCGGAGCCTACGGCCTCATAAGGGTGGGCGTCTTCTTCTTCCCCGAAGGAGCCAAGTTCTGGGCCCCCCTCATTGCCGTCCTCTGCATAGTAAACGTGGTGTACGGGGCCATGATAGCCATGGTGCAGAGGGATCTGAAGTTCGTTATCGGTTATAGCAGCGTAAGTCATATGGGCTATGTGCTGCTGGGGATAGCCGCCCTCAACACCTTGAGCCTGAGCGGGGCGGTAACCCAGATGTTCGCCCACGGGATTATGACGGCCCTGTTCTTTGCCCTGGTAGGCAATATCTACCACAAGGCCCACACCAGGGAGATCGCCCGGTTCGGGGGTCTGGCCCACCAGATGCCCAAGGTGGCGGCCGGTTTTCTCATCGGCGGCCTGGCCTCCCTGGGATTGCCCGGGCTGCATAACTTTGTGGCCGAATTCCTCATCTTCCTCGGGGCATTTACCTCTGACCAGGTCCTGTGGGGAGGCCTGTTAAGTTACCGCGTTCTGGCCGTGCTGGCCATCTCGGGCATTGTCATTACGGCTACTTACGTCCTCCGGGTTGTGCAGAAGACCTTCTTCGGGCCGCGCAAAGCCGAGTGGGACGTCCTCGAAGATGCCAGGGGAGTGGAGCTGGTCCCCATTGTGGTGCTGTGTTCGGTGCTCCTTCTCTTCGGCCTCTTCCCCTCCCTCATGGTGGACCTCATTAATACCGGGGTAGCCCCGCTGGTAGCCAAGATCGAGGCCGCGAAGGCCGTAGGGGGGATCTTCTAGTGGGAATCTGGCAGCTCTTGAGCGTCGAGCTATTGACGGCCGCCCTCGGACTAGGGCTGCTGGCCGTGGGCTTGTTGATGCCGGGACGGGAGAGAAGGGGACTGGCCTATGTGGCTACGGCCGGATTAATGGGCATTGCGGCCGTGGCGTGGGCCATGCGGGAGGCCCAGGGTGTGGTCTTGAACGGTTATATCATCGATCCCTTTGGGACCTATTTTAAGCTCCTCTTTTTGGCCTCCGCAGTACTGACCTGTATTGCCTCCTTTGACTATATTGGCCGGTTGCCGCGGGGCGAGGGGGAGTTCTACGCCCTGTTGGTGCTGGCCACCTTGGGAATGATGCTCGTGGCTTCGGCCGGGGAATTGATCACCCTGTACTTGGGTCTGGAGCTCATGACCATCTCCCTCTGTATCCTGGTCACCTATAGAAAAGGGGACATGAAATCCGCCGAGGCGGGCCTAAAGTATATAATACTGGGTGCCCTGTCTTCGGCCGTTCTCCTTTACGGATTGAGCTTTATTTACGGGGCTACAGGCAGCACTTTGCTAGAGGATATAGGCAGAGTAGTGGCCAGGGAAGGGGTGAAGCCCCTGCTGGGCGTAGGCATCATCTTCGTCCTGGCGGGTTTTGCCTTCAAGATGGCTGCCGTACCCTTCCACATGTGGGCGCCGGACGTATACGAGGGAGCACCCACCCCCATCACCGGATTCTTGTCGGTGGCGTCTAAGGCGGCGGGGTTTGCGGCCTTCCTGCGGATTTTCTTCGGCGCCCTGCCGGCGAGCCACGGCCTCTGGGCGGAATTGATAGTGGCCCTCTCTGTTTTGAGCATGGTGATAGGGAACCTGGTGGCCATTCCCCAGAAAAACATCAAGAGATTGCTGGCCTACTCCAGTATCTCCCAGGCGGGATATCTCCTCCTTGGAGTAGTAGCCTTTTCCGTCCTGGGAGTAGGGGCCATTTTGTACTACTCCATGATCTATGTTTTTGCCAACATGGCCGCCTTTACGGCCGCTACGGCCTTCTTCAACGAAGACGGTAGCGACGAGATCGCCGATTTTGCCGGCCTGGCCCGGCGCTCGCCCTTACTGGCGGCCGTCCTCCTTTTTTCCCTCCTGTCTTTGGCGGGTATACCGCCCCTGGCAGGGTTTGTGAGCAAGTTTTACCTGTTCGTGGCCGTCATAGGGCAGGGGTACATCTGGCTGGCCCTTCTGGCCGTGTTGATGAGCATGGTATCCGTCTACTATTATCTCCAGGTGGCTAAGGCCATGTACTTCGGGGAACCCCCGGCGGGGAGGGCAGCCGTTCGGGTCCCCTTGGGAATGCAGGTGGCCCTGGTGGTGTGCCTGGCCGTACTCTTTTTCTTCGGCCTCTATCCTACTCCCCTTACCGGTTATGCCTTTAATTCTGCTATGGTCTTTCTCGGGCAGTGAGTTGTCGCGTAAGGCTTGAGATACAGTCCCGGGTTGCACCGGGGATTGCCGGAGGCCGCCTCGTATGACATGGGAGAGGAAGCGCCTGGGCCGGGAGGGGGAGGAAGCAGCGACAGCCTTCCTGGAGGCTAGGGGTTATTCCGTAAGGGAACGGAATTTCCGCTGTCCCTTGGGCGAGCTGGATATAGTGGCGGAGGAGGACGGGGAAATTGTGTTCGTGGAGGTAAGGACCCGCTCCTCCAGCTCAATGGGAAGCCCCCAGGAATCGGTAGACCGGCGTAAACAGCACCGTCTGCGCCGACTGGCGGCCTATTACTTGCAGCAAAGGGGCCTGGGAGGGCGACCATGCCGTTTTGATGTTGTGGCAGTATGGGTAGATAGAAGGGGAGGGGTACAGAAAATAGAGGTTGTCCGGGGCGCCTTTTAGCAAGGGCAGGCCTCGCGCAGGCGCAGGTACTATGAAATCCCCGAGGAGGTTTGCCCTCCATCACCCCGCCCTTATTTTTGGCAGCAGCAAGGCTTCACCCGCCCAGGGCACGCCCTTCTCCGGTTATTACGGGCGGGTTTCCTTAGCCATAAAGCGGCGGCGGGCGCAGGCCGGACAGGGGAACGCCGGGCCTTCATTCCTTGAGAAGCAGGTCCTCCGGCCGGTCCTGGAGGTATACTCCGGTATAGGTCCGGCGGTCGGCCCGGCGGAACAGCTTTTCTCCTTCCTGCCGACAACGGGGGCAGGCGTCCCGCGGAATAAAGACGGCCAGGATATGCTCCCCGCGGTCGGCGCAGCGGGAGTCAATCCAGGTGAGCCCGGCGCAGTCGTCGCAGACCAAGGTGGTCTCCTTCTGGAGCTCCAACAGCCCTTCGGTATCGTAGTAAACGCGGCGCTGGCGGGAGATCTCTTTGCGGCCGGCTACGCTCCTGGCCCGGATTTCGTGTCGCTGCCGCCAGGCGGCATAAGTTTCGCGGCATAGGCGGGCGATGTAGTCGGTGATTTCCCGGGGCTGAGCCACTTTGGCTGGGCTGTAGTCGGGCTCCCGGACCCAGGAATAATCGAGGCCCGCCAGGGCCAAGATGATACCCAGGTTGACGTAAGGGAGGGCACCTTCGATGGAGTAGCCCCCCTCCAGGACGGCGATGTGGGGTTGTAGCAGTTCGGTCAGCCGGGCATAGCCCCGGGCGGAAAAACGCATATTGGTGATGGGATCCGTGTAATGGTTGTCCTGCCCCGCGGAATTAATGATTAGGTCGGGCCGAAAATCCTCCAGCACCGGGAGGATCAGGTTTTCTACGGCGTAAAGGAATCCCTCCTCCCCCGTTTCAGGGGGCAGGGGCAGGTTCAGGGTATAGCCGCAGGCGTTGGGACCCCCGAACTCGGGCAAAAACCCGGAACCCGGGTAAAGGGTGCGGCCATCCTGGTGGATGGAAATATACAGGGTATCTTTGTCGTGCCAGTAGATGTCCTGGGTACCGTCGCCGTGATGGCAATCGGTATCCACAATGGCGATGCGCTTGGGGCCGTACCGGCGGCGGATGTATTCGATCATAATGGCTTCGATATTAATATTGCAGAAGCCGCGGTTGCCGTAGACAATACGCTGGGCATGGTGACCGGGGGGACGCACTATGGCAAAGGCCCGGTCGACCTCTCCCCGGAGGACGGCATCGGCCGCGACGAGGGCGCCGCCGGCGGCAATTAGGTCGGAGTCGCCGGCGCGGCTTCTAACATCGGGTACGCAGATGTGGACCCTCTCCACATCCTTGATGCCGGCCGGGCGGGGACGGTATTCGGTAATCCCGTCGATATCTAAAATTCCCTCTTCCCAGACCTGGTCTTGGGTATAGAGGAGCCGTTCCTCCCTCTCCGGGTGGGTAGGGGAGATGGCCCAATCGTAGGCCGGGAAAAAGACCAGCCCGAGGCGGTGAGGCGCTTTAAGCATGGCAATTGCCGCCCCCTTTCAGGCCGCCTAAGGACGGCCGGTTCTGGACCTTGAGGCGTATGTTTCTGCCGACGGTGTAAAACCCGCGAACCATATTGAAGGACTGCTCCTCTATAACCTCTATTTCGGGTGTCCCTTCGGTGTATCCCAGTTCCCTGAGGCGCCGCTCCAGCAGGGCGAAGGCCCGCTGCCGCGCATCATCCAAGGAAAAGGAGCGGCCGATCCTTTCCTGCCACCCTATTTCCGGAGCTGTCAGGACGCCCCTCTCCGTGTCGGCAAAGACGGCCAGGGTGGCCGTGGGGTGGCTTAAAGCCGCGCCTACCGCATTGGCCACCCCGGCCAGGGAAGGCACTTCTACCGGGAGGCC
This sequence comes from Peptococcaceae bacterium, assembly GCA_003509545.1. Lineage (GTDB taxonomy): Bacteria > Bacillota > DSM-521 > Neomoorellales > Neomoorellaceae > UBA12545. Next base: position 34,711 of record DOLC01000002.1, on the reverse strand, counting down.
TAAGGCTTTTTCCAGGAAGGGCTTCAAGAGGGGAGCTGGGGCTCCCACGGCAATTACCCGGCGCGGCTCCAGTTTCCTTTCCGTGAGAACCTCCCGGATGGTATACACAGGCCGGCTGTTAAGGTAATTAAGAAGCCGGCCGACGGCCCCGGCGATACCGGCGGCCAATTCGTCCAGGATGCTGTGAGCCGTTGCCCTGACGGACAAGCCCAGGCTCCTGCCGAGGCCCTCTATGGCCTCCACGGCCAGCCCCCGGTCTCCCACCGGGAGCATGCCCAGGGCGATGAAGGCGTCGGTAGGGGTGGGAGCGGGACCGCCAAGGGCGACAGGGGGCCCCTGGCGCTGGGGACCGATGGCCATCCGCCTGTCGGCTATTCTAACAGAGCTATCGCCGCCTAGTCCTATGGAGTGAACGAAGAAGGACCGCACCAGGGTAGGATAAGGCCCCAGGCGTATGCCCTGGGGCTCAAAAAGGGGAACTCCGCCGGCGCAGAAGGCGATATCCGTAGTGGTACCGCCGACGTCCAGGATGACACAATCGTCTTCTCCCGGCGCGAGGGCCAGGGCCCCCATGATGCTGGCCGCCGGTCCGGAAAGGATAGTTTCTACGGGAGTATTCATCGCGCCGGATAAAGTCAAGGTACCTCCGTCGGCCTTGAGAATAAAGGGTTCTATTTTCAAACCCCTGCTTTTCCCATAAGACCGGACGGCCTCGGCAAAGCGGCTGTAGACCCGCCACACGGAACTGTTCAGGTAGGCGGTGTAGACCCGCCGGGGAAAAGCTAACCTGCCCGACAGTCGGTGGCCCAGGGTGATGAAGTCGTAGCTGCCCTCCAACCTCTTAGCAATTTCCAATTCATGGGCAGGGTTGCGCACCGAGAATTTCCCCACCGCCGCCAGGCACCGGATGCCCGCAGCCGCGAATTGTTCCTTGGCCGCCTCCAGCTCCCCAACTTTAAGGCTGCCCGTTTCCCGCCCGCGGTGATCAATGCTGCCCTGGAGGAAGACATTCACCTTCGCGCAGGCCAAGAACGAGGGATTCAGTCCGGGACCGGGTTCCAGCAGGAGCCCCACGGGCTCTGTTTTCCCCTCCACAATGGCATTGGTGCATACGGTGGTACTCAGGTTTATGCGCCGAACAGTTGCCGGGTCCCGGCCTTCCAGGAGGGTATCGAGGGCCTCCCGCACGGAAGCCAAAAAGTCGGCGGGATCGGTGAGAACCTTAACGTGTCGTATGACTTCTCCTCCGGAGATGAGGACGGCGTCGGTATGGGTGCCGCCCATGTCCAGGCCGATGAGCATAACCAAGTTCCGCCTCCGGGTTTATTGTAACTCGCGGGAAAATCCATGGCAACCTTTGTTTACCTGCCGGTTGGCAAACGGGTACTCGGCAAAAAGAGGGAACTTCTGGCCGGAGGGCTGGCTCGCGAAGGGCAAATTGCGTATAATTAGAGGCGTAATTGTTTCCAAGGCGGAGGTGGCAGAATTTGCGACATGTAGTAACGTTAATACCCGGGGATGGGATCGGCCCCGAAGTGATTGCTGCGGCGCGGCGGGTACTGGAGGCCAGCGGGGCCGAACTCGAGTGGGAAGTGGTGGAGGCAGGTGAAACAGCCCTTCAGAAATGCGGCAGCGTCTTGCCTTCAGAAGTGTTGGAATCCATCAGGCGGAACAAGGTGGCCCTCAAAGGGCCCATTACCACTCCGGTGGGAACCGGTTTTCGCAGCGTCAATGTGGCCCTGCGCAAAGAGTTGGACCTCTATGCCAATGTGCGGCCGGTCAGGAATCTGCCCAATGTGCCTTCTAGGTACCAGGGGATAGACCTGGTGGTTTTCCGGGAGAATACCGAAGACCTATATGCCGGGGTGGAACATACCGTAGACGAAGATGCGGCGGAGAGTATCAAAATTATTACGCGCAAGGGCTCGGAGAGGATCGCCCGGGCGGCCTTTGAATATGCCCGCAAGAAGGGCCGCCGCCGGGTGACCGCAGGACATAAGGCCAATATTTTGAAGCTCACCGACGGCCTTTTCCTGCGCTGCTTTTACGAGGTGGCCAAGGATTATCCTGAAATCGAGGCCGACGACCGGATTGTAGATAATCTGAGTATGCAACTGGTGCAGAAGCCGGAACAATACGATGTCCTGGTACTGCCCAACCTGTACGGCGACATCCTTTCCGACCTCTGCGCCGGCCTGGTGGGGGGCCTGGGGGTGGCCCCGGGGGCCAATCTGGGGGAGGAGGCCGCGGTTTTCGAGCCCATCCACGGGAGTGCCCCCAAATATGCCGGCCAGAACAAGGTTAATCCCCTGGCCACTATCCTTTCCGGGGTAATGATGCTGGAACACCTGGGGGAAAACGAGGCCGCCTCCAGGGTCATGGAGGCCATCAACGCGGTTTTGGCCGAGGGAAGGTATTTAACCTACGACCTGGGCGGTTCGGCGGGAACCCAGGAGATGGCAGACGCCATTGTGCGGAGGTTGGAGTAGAGGGCGGAGGATAAATATGGCCCTTTTTGCCTTGGGCGATCTCCATCTGGGACGTGATATGTCTATCTTCGGACCGGAGTGGGACCACCACGAGGATAGGATAGTGAGGGAATGGAAACGGGTCGTCGGGCCCGGGGATACCGTTTACCTCCTGGGAGACCTCAGCTGGGCCATGCGCCTGGAAGAAGCCCTGCCCCACCTCAGGCTTTTAAAGAGCTTGCCCGGCCGTAAAAGAATACTTAAAGGCAACCACGATTATTGGTGGCAGACCGAGAAGAAGATGCGGGAAGCCGTCCTGGACGCGGACTTCGACCTGTTGAAACCCGAGGTGACGGAGGGGGTGGCCGTTTGCGGTACCCGCGGTTGGCTGGTGCCGGGGCATCCCCTTTTTAACCCGGAAACCGACGAGCGGGTTTACCGCAGGGAAATCCTGCGGCTGGAAAGGGCCCTGCAGGAAGTGGTGAAAAAACGGCAGGGGGCGGAACCCGTATTGGTCATGATGCATTACCCGCCGGCTCTTGTCGGCGAGCCTTCGGCCTTCGTGGACCTGATGCGGGAGTACGGGGTTCAACGGTGCTATTACGCCCATCTCCACGGCCAGGACCGCCTCAAGGCCCTGGACGGAAACCACTGGGGAGTGGAATTTCATTTGGTGTCCGGAGATCACCTGGCCTTCCGGCCGGCGCGGGTGAACTAAGGAGGTCCCTCACCGGGTGGTGAGGGACCTCTTCCATTAACGGTCGAAATAGATGTTCTTGCCGGTGGCGGAAAGGGGTATGCCCACGGCAATTTCAGCGTCTATCAGGCCCAGCCGCCGGGCCACAACCCCAATGCGGTACATAATCCGGTTGTCGATATTAAGGATGCTGGCCGTTTTGACCGCCGAACCTATGGCTATCCCCAGATCCAGGAGGCGCCAGGCGCATATGGGGCCGGCAAACTCCGGGCCCGGCTGGAAATCCTTGAGCTCTGCGCACCGCGGCTCTCCACAGGCACCGCAGTCCAAGCCGGTCTTTTGGGCGTTTCTTAAACCCACCAGCAGTACCGCTGCCGAACGCCTCACATTCTCCCCGTCCCGGTCGAAGTTCTTGCGGCCGGCCTGACGTCCGTATTCGACCATGGCGTCGGCCAATTTTTCCAATTGGTCTCCCTGTAAGATCTCCAAGACCACGAAGTCCTTGCCTGCCGCCTTGGGCGCCGTACGGGCAGCTATGGCCATGAGTTCCGCGGCGGTATGCATTATGTTAGACATCCCCTTATCACCCCTTGGAAATATTTTTTGGACATTATTCGGAGACCGATTTGTATATTTCGGCAGGGGGCCCCAAAATCCTCCCAGTTTTTAGAATAACCGTATCCGCGGCTGTTTAAAGAGGGAGGAGGAAGTTATTTTTCAGGCGTCGAATTATGTAAAATAATGTTGAGGTGGTGCCCATGTCCCTAAAGGTAAGACAGGCTCTAAGCATCGGGCCCTTGCGGCGGGCCAAACTTGTGGCCGGCCGGCGGGGTTTGGACAATGAGATAACCTTTGTAAATATTATGGAAGTCCCGGAGGTCGCCCGCTGGATGAAGGGCGGCGAGCTCCTGCTTACGGCCGGCTATGCCTTTAAAGACAACCCCGAGCTGCGCCGGAGGATTATATACGACCTGGCTGGAAAGGGCGTGGCCGCCTTCGGTATCAAGCCGGGTCAATATCTCTTTGGGATCCCCGAGGATATGGTTGAACATGCCGAGCGGGTGGGTTTGCCCCTGCTGGAACTGCCCCCCGACGTCCCGTATATGGAAATTATGTTGCCTATTTTCGAGCTCCTGATTAATGAACAGCTTTACCGGCGGCGTAGGACCGACGAAATCCATAATCTCCTCCTCAATGTGCTCTTGAGGGGCACGGGATTGCAGGGCGTATGCAGCGCCCTAGCCCAATTTACGGCCAATCCTGTTTTCATTTTCGGTTACGGTACCTGTCTCGGGGCCGGTTATCCGCCCCTGGCCGGCAGTGAAACCTTGTCTTGGCACCAGCAGGCCTTACAGGAAATTTTCCGGGAGGTACCGCCGGAATTACAGGAATTGGTACCCCACCGGGCCACCATCCTTCGCTTGAGCCCCGAGTTGCCCGAAAGCGTTGTGGTACCGGTGGCCTGTCGGGAGAAGATTGAGGGGTATCTGGTCATCCTCCAGAGCAGCCGGCACCTAAACGACATCGAGATAAGGGGTATAGAAACGGGTGCGACCATCGTGGCCCTGGAGTTTGCCAAGGAGAAGGCCGTTGCCGAAACGGAAATTCGGCTGCGGGGAGAGCTACTGGACGAACTGCTGAAGGGCGAAATAGAGAATGCCGGTACCGTGTTGAAACGGGCGGCCCACCTGGGAATAAACCTGGCGGGCCGGCTGGCCGTGATAGTAGTGGGCTTCCAAGGGCCGGACAAGGCCTCGCCTTACGAAGTCGAAATTCCTTCGGAAGTGATTCACCTCCTCCGTTCCCGGTTTTCCCGGCACCCGGGGGGCGTGTTGGTGGTCAGTAGGGATAGCCGGGTCGTTGGGCTGCTGCGCTTTTATTCCGAGACGGAAAAGGAATTGCCCGAGCGCCTCGGCGAGATTCTAAAGGCTGCGAAGGCCCGTTTTTCTAAGGTGCGATTCGGCGTAGGCGTGGGCCGACCCTACGAAGGGTTGGAGTATGTAAAGACTTCTTACGAAGAAGCGCAAGTCGCGTTAAAGGTCGCCTTAGACCGCAGAGAAGAAAAACCCGTCTTCTTTTCAGAGCTCGGCCCCCTGCGGGTTTTGTTTTATGTAAAAGATGCGCCCGCGGCCTACACCTTTTGTCAGGAATATATCGGCAAGCTTAAGGCCTACGATGCCCAGAACAAAACAGACCTAACGGCCACCTTGGCATGTTATTTGAAGAACGACGGCAATTTGCGCCGGACCGCCCAAGCCCTGTTCGTCCACAAAAACTCGGTGATATACAGGTTGAAAAAGATACAAGAGATTACCGGCCTGGACCTGAACGATGCGGAAAACAGATTTGCCTTAATGCTGGCTTTAAAGCTGACCCAGCTTACCCCTTAAGGGGAAGCCCCTATACCATCGGCCCAGAAAAAACGCCTTCGGTTTATGCTACTAGTCTAAAGGCCCGGGCCCATAAAGTGTAGAAATAATCTAACGCGTAAGGATTTGAGGCCATGGCCGGGCTATAGGGGGATAGACCGAATGTACCAAAGGCTGGGCTTAATAGTTCCTTCCTCTAATTCCGTAATGGAAGTGGATTTCTACCGCCACCTTCCCAGTCATATCACCCTCCACGTCGCGCGCATGTATCTAAAGGATACCACAGTGGCCGGCGAAGAGGAAATGCTGGACGTCCACTTCCCTCGGGCCCTTAACGATCTGGCCACCGTAGAGCCCCATGCTATCGTCTTCGGCTGCACCTCGGCCGGGGCCCTTCGGGGCAATGCCTACGATGAAGAGCTATGCAGGCGGATAAGCGAGGTGGCCGGGTGTCCGGCCATCAGCACGGTGGCCAGTGTGCGCCGCGCCCTGAAGAGACGGCGTATACAGAAGGTGGCTGTAATAACCCCTTACGTTGATGCTCTAAACTCCAGGATCCGGAAGAGCCTGGAGGACGACGGATTGTCGGCAGCCACCATTGCCGGCCTGGGAATTGACCATAATTTTGCCATTGCCTCCGTACCCCCCGAGGAGATATTGGCCTTTGCCCTGAAGACCGTAGAGGGGCAGCTGGTGGACGGGATCTTTATTTCCTGCACCAATTTTCGCGGCTTGGAAATAAGGGACCGCCTGGAATACCTTACGGGTCTTCCTGTAGTTACCAGTAATCAGGCTGCCTTGGAACAGGCCTTGGATGTATTAAGAGAATTGGGTACAAAGGCATAAGACAAACAACTAACACTTGTAACAGTAGTCTAAAGGAAAATGAATTTTAAGGCAGAAGATCAAGGGTAAATCCACAAAATAAGAGGTGCATTGGATATGGCCAATCTTCGCGTAAACTTCGCCGGTGTAACCTTCCGTAATCCCCTGGTGCTGGCTTCGGCCACCCCCGGGTGGGACGGCCTTCGCCTGAAAAGGGCGGGAGAGGCGGGCTTCGGCGCCGTCATACCCAAGACCATAGGCCCCATCCAGGACTGGGCGGCGCATCCGCGGAACGGGCGGCTGTTCTTGTACCGCGTGGGCAACCGTCCTATAGGAATGGTCAACTTGGAACTGTTTACTACCAAGACCCGCGAGGAATGGATAGCGCAGGATCTGGCCCTGGCCAGGGAAGGGGGAGCTAAAATCTTCGCCAGCATTCTGGCCATGCCGGAACCGGAGCAGACGGCGGAACTGGCCAGCCAGGTGGAGGCCACCGGGTTGGTGGACCTCTTTGAATTGAACGTTTCTTGCCCCATGCCGGCCTCCACAGTAGGCATGCATATAGGCAAGAGCCCGGAACTGACCTATCGCCAGGTAAAGGCGGCCAAAGGAGCCGTTAAGTTGCCCCTTTCGGTTAAACTCACCCCCAATGTATCCGATATGGTAGAAATCGCCCAGGCGGCGGTAGAGGCAGGGGTGGATGCTATTACCATCAGCAACTCCATTCGCTCCTTCGCCGGAGTGGATATAGAGACAGGTAGGCCATACTTACGGGGCTACGGCGGGTATACGGGCCCGGCCATAAAGCCCATTATTATGCGCCATTTCTCCGAAGTGGCCCGGGCGGTAAAGGTTCCCCTTTCGGCGGTGGGCGGCGTGAGCAGCTGGCAGGAAGTAGTGGAATATATCATGTTGGGGGCGACAACCGTTCAGGTGGCCACGGCCGTGATGTGGGAAGGTTTGGGGAAGGTAGAAAGGATATTGCGCGGCCTGAGCGAATTCATGGATCGTAAGGGGTACCGCACGATAGAAGATTTCCGGGGCATTGCCCTGCCCCATATCAAGACCGTGGAAGAGTTGGCCCAGGAGCCGCCCCGCTTTGCCACCATCAATCCTGACCTCTGCAAGAATTGCGATATTTGCTCGAGGGTCTGCTTCTACGGCGCCATCCACCGGGAAGACGGCCGGACCTGGGCGGACAGGGAAGCCTGCGACGGCTGCGGCCTATGTGCCCAGTGGTGCCCGGTGGGAGCCATAGAGTTGAAGGAATAGGAGGTTCTCCTAAAATGCTGGTGAACCTGGAAGGGGCCATCGACCTTCACGTCCACACCCACCCCTGTCTCTTCCCGCGGCTTTGCGACGATTATACTGCGGCCCAGGCCGCGGCCCAGGCGGGAATGGGAGGCATGGTCCTTAAATGCCACCATGAAAGTACGGTTTCCCGGGCCCGGGAAGTATCCCGACAGATAGAGGGCTTTCGAGTTTTCGGCGGAATAGTCCTCAATTCCTATGTGGGCGGCATCAACCCGGCGGCCGTGGAGGCTTCCCTCAAGATGGGCGGGAAGATGGTCTGGATGCCTACCATCGACGCCGCCTACCATGCCGAGGTCCACGGGTCCCGGGGCAGGTACGATGTGCAGGAAGGGGGAAACACTGGAAGGGCCGGCGACGGCCTGGGAATCACCATATGGGATGAAGAAAAGAAGCTTACTCCGAATACCTGGGAAGTGCTCGAACTGATCACCCAATACCGGGCGGTTTTGGGCACCTCCCACCTTTCTCCCGGAGAAATATATGCCCTGGTCAAAGCCGCCCGGGAAAAGGGAGTTCAGAAGATCTTAATCACCCATCCCTTCTTTAAGGTTCCTCGGCTGTCCGTGCAGCAGTTGAAGGAACTGGTAGACCTGGGAGCCATAGCCGAGTTCGGCTACTGTACCGTTTCTCCCATGTGGCACTATGCGACGGTGGAAGAAGTCTTCGCAGCCATAAAGAGTATCGGAGTGGATCGCGCCGTGTTGATCAGCGATGCCGGTCAGAGGCACAACCCTATGCCTCACGAATCCCTGCGGGTATTTGCCCAGTGCTTGTATGAGAAAGGTCTAAGCGAAGAGGAAATCCGACGGATGGTCGTGACCAAACCGGCGGAACTCCTTGAAATGGAAGCGAGGTGAAGGTGGGTGGCAGAGCGTCAGATTAGACTAATCGTAAACGGACAGCAGGTAACGGCCACCGTGGAGGCGGACACCACGCTGCTCCGCTTCCTCCGGGACACCTTAAGGTTGACCGGTACCAAAGAGGGCTGCGGCCAGGGCGAATGTGGGGCGTGCACGGTTCTGGTCAACGGCCAGGCTGTGAATTCTTGTCTCATCCCTGCCGCAGCAGTAGATGGGTGCGAAGTGGTCACCATAGAGGGTTTGGCTCAAAATGGAGGGCTGGATCCACTGCAGCAGGCCTTTATCGACGAAGGCGCCATCCAGTGCGGCTTTTGTACGCCGGGAGCCATTATGTCCGCTAAGGCATTACTCATGGCCAACCCAAAGCCGTCGGAGGAGGAGATCAGAGAAGCTCTGTCGGGCAACTTGTGCCGTTGCACCGGTTACCAAAAGATGGTGCGGGCCGTCCAGCTCGCCTCGGGCCAGTTGCCCCCAAGGGAGCTGAAGCCCTCTTCGTGCGGTCACAGCGTAATCGGGCATAAGGTTCGGCGGAGGGATGCGGTAGACAAGGCCACCGGCAGGGCAGCCTATGCCGACGATCTCTTTTTACCTAACATGCTCTACGGCATGGCGCTGCGGAGCGCCTATCCCCATGCTTTGATCAAGGGAATTGACACCTCGGCGGCGGAGAAGGTGCCGGGAGTAGTTGCCGTCTTGACGGCCAAGGATGTGCCGGGCATAAACCGCTACGGCCTGGTCTACCTGGACCAACGCGTGTTAGCCGATGATAAGGTGCGCTGTCTGGGAGACGCGGTGGCCCTGGTAGTGGCGGAAAGCGAGAGGGCGGCGGAAGAAGCTTTGGGGCTTATCAGAGTAGATTATGAGGAGTTGCCCGGCGTCTTCTCCGCTGAGGAAGCCCTAAAGCCAGGTGCGCCTTTGGTCCATGAAAAGGGCAACCTGGTTCAGCACACCAAAGTGAGGAAGGGCGATATTGCAGCGGGGTTCAGCCAGAGTGAGGTAGTGGTGGAAAATATTTTCCGCACCCAGTGCGTGGAACATGCTTATCTGGAACCGGAGTGCAGCGTGGCCGCCGTAGACCACCAAGGCAACCTGACGGTATGGACTTCCACCCAGTACGTTTTCCGTGACCGGCGGCAGATCGCTCCTGTTTTGGGCCTACCGGTTAATAAAGTTAGGGTTGTACAAATGACTACAGGTGGAGGTTTTGGCGGTAAAGACGATATTACCACCGAGATTTTAGCCGGCCTGGCAGCCTTAAAGACTGGGCGACCGGTGAAAGTTCGTTTCACCCGAGAAGAATCCATGCGGGCGACAACCAAGCGCCACCCCATGGTAATTAAGGCCCGCTTGGGAGCTAACCGGGAAGGCAAATTGCTGGCTTTGGAAGGAGAAGTCTACGCAGATACCGGCGCTTACGTGTCCCTCGGCGTATACGTGGTCAAGAAGGCAGGTCTTCACCTGAGCGGGCCCTATTATATTCCCAACATTAAGGTGGATACCTACACGGTCTATACCAATAATCCTCCCTCGGGAGCCATGCGGGGTTTCGGAGTTGTCCAAGCGCCCTTTGTCCACGAGTCTTTGATGGACCTCCTGGCCCAGAAACTGCAAAGGGATCCGTGGGAAATTAGATATAAGAACGCCCTGGAGCCGGGACTCAGTACGGGTACGGGCCACGTATTGAAGCACGGGGTGGGGATTAAGGCCTGCTTAGAAGAGGTCAAGAAATACTTAGAAGCCCATCCGTTGTAGGGCGCTTTCTTGACAGGTGGGGGTGATCGCGCGGTGAAAAAGCGAGGTATAGGTTATGGCTGCATGATGTATGCCATAGGTTTCGGCTTTGGGCGCCCGGATAATTCGGCAGTCTCGGTGGAAGTGGGAGAAGATGGTACGGTCACGGTCCTAAGCGGTTGTGCCGACATGGGACAGGGCTCTACGGAAATGATTGCCCTTATCGTGGCAGAAGAATTGGGTATTTTACCTGAAGATGTGCAGGTCCTTACGGCGGATACCGCTACTACTCCCGATGCCGGCCCAAGCACGGCCAGCAGGCAAACCTATGTGACTGGGCATGCGGCAAAAAAAGCGGCAGCTGATGTAAAGGAAAGCTTAATTGACAGCGCGGCTGAACTGCTGGGGGTTGATCCGCAGGGTATTACCTTTAGGAAGAGACAAGTCTACTACAACGGGGAAAAGACCCACCTATCTATGGCCGAAGTGGCCGCTTATTGCCGTCGCTCCGGGCGAAAGGCCATCGGCTGGGGGTGGCACAACATCACTACGCCAGACGTGGATCCGGAGACTAACCAGGGCGAGGCGTATGCGGCCTACACCTTTGCCGCCCATGTAGCCGAAGTGGAAGTAGATACGGAGACGGGTGAAGTAACCGTCTTGCGGGTAGTGGCGGCTAACGACGTGGGGAAGTCCATCAACCCCTTGGCCGTCGAAGGCCAGATGGAAGGTGGGGTGGCCATGGGGCTCGGTCAGGCGTTGATAGAGGAGGTAATCCTGGATCGCGGTAGGCCTCTCACTCCGACCCTCGCAGAGTATCTCATACCTACCGCTAAGGATGTTCCCCACGAGGTCGTTAGCCTGATCGTAGAGGAGGAGGATCCCACCGGCCCCTTTGGAGCCAAGGGAGTAGGCGAACCCGCTAATATCCCCACCGCTCCGGCCATAATTAATGCCATTGCTAATGCGGTGGGCGTAAGAATCACGGAGCTTCCCGCCACACCCGAGAAAGTACGCCAGCTACTTCGGGAGAAAGGTAACTAGGTGGGGAGGTGGGTGAAAATCATGTGGCAGGATTATTACCGGCCTAGGACGATAGATGAAGCCCTAGAGATCCTGGCTGCTCATAACGGTGAGGCCCGAATTATTGCCGGCGGAACCGATCTGGTTTTAGACCTCAAAAACAAGAGCAAGCAGGCGCGATATCTAGTAGACATCCGCAGCATTGAGGGCATGGGTGTTATAGAGGAAAAAGGCGGCAAAATTTATCTTGGCGCCGGGGTGACCCATAGCCAGGCGGCAAATAGCCAGCTAATTAGGGAAAAAGCTACCGCTTTGGCAGAAGCTGCGGCTCAAGTCGGAAGCCTACAGATCCGCAACGTAGGTACAGTGGTCGGCAACGTCGTTAACGCGCAGCCCGCCGCCGATGCGGCCGTAGCCCTGGTGGCGTTAGAAGCGGAGGCCGAGATAGTCCATACTGACGGACGACGGGAATTAGTAAAGGTGGAAGACCTTTACGTCGGTCCAGGCCATTCCAAAGTGGACAGTACCCGGAGCATTGTGACGGGTGTGTATATTCCCGAGAGGGCGAATTGCAGGTCTGTTTTTGGGCGGATAGCTCCCAGAAGGAGCCTGGCCCTACCCGTAATAAATGTAGCTGTAACCTTGGCTTTGGAAGGAAGGAGGGTGTCTTACACAAGGATTGCTGCGGGACCCGTGGGCTTTAAGCCCTTGAGGCTGGGGGAGGTGGAAGATTTCTTGTTGGGGAAGGAATTGTCTGATGAGATAATTAGAGGTGCTTGTAAGAAGGCTGCAGAGATAGCGCAGCCCAGGAATTCGAGGCTCAGGGGTTCGAAGGAGTATAGGCAGTATTTGGTAGGCGTATTGCTGGAGAGGGCTTATAAAGAATTGGCGGGTTAACCTATCGCTTGGAGGGGGGCACAGTATGAGGAGATTTACCTTACAACTAAGTTTATTAGCAGTGTTGTTGATCGCAATTTTAGCGGGGTGCGGCACCCAGACGGGTGGTTCGCAGCCGGGGGGTGGCAACGGCTTGGAGGGTCAGAACGGGCAGACTTATACCATGAAACTGGCACATGATATGATGCCGGACACCCCTTTTCAACAGTCGGCTCTCAAGTTTAAGGAATTGGTAGAGGAGAGAACGAATGGAAGAATAAAAGTGGAAGTGTACCCTGCTCAACAACTGGGTAGTGCAAGGGAAATGATTGAGGGATTACAATTAGGGACCATTGAAGGGGTATTGCTACCGTCGGCCAAGTTTGGGGGCTTTGATCAACGCCTGACGATACTCGATCTTCCGTTCCTCTTTCCTAATGAAGATGTGATGTGGAAGGTATTGGAAGGTCCCATTGGTCGTGAATTAATGGATAATTTGAAAAGCATAGGCTTACGGGGTGTATGCGTCTACGCGGAAGGATTTAAGGCCTTTACTAATAATAAACCGATTCATAAGCCTGAGGATTTCCGAGGTCAGAAGATACGGGTGATGGAGGCCCCCGTAATTGTGTCGACGTATAAAGCTTGGGGTGCCAACCCGGTGCCGATCGATTATCATGAAGTATATAACGCTTTGCAGCAAGGTGTTGTTGACGGTCACGAAAATCCCCTTTTGAGTATTGTGGCCATGAAATTTTATGAAGTACAAAAATATATCATTCTAAGCGAACATGCCTATCTGCCGTACGTATTAGTACTGAGCGACAAATGGTTCTCCAGTCTGCCCGAGGATCTGCAGCAGATAGTATTCGATACTGGATTGGAAGTAGCCCAATATCACAAGCAATTAATGGCCGAAGCAGAAGAGGGTTACCTGGAGGAAATAAAGTCCTCAGGTAAAACCACTGTGTATGCCTTAACTCCGGAAGAAAAGGAAGCTTTCCGTGTAGCAAGCCAGCCGGTCTACGAGGAATTTAAGAATGTGATTGGGGAGGACCTGCTTAACCGTACCTTGAAGGCTGTAGAGGAGGCTAGCTAGTCTAGCCAGTAAATACAAAAACCCCTGTATAAAGGCGAGGCATGGCTACCAAAACCATGGCTCGCCTTTATCTAGGCTAGGAGGACTCGTAGATTATGATTGCTAGAGTCTTGAGGCTCTTTGATTATTTCGAGGACGGGCTTAACGGTTCCCTCTTATTGTTGGCTACCGGTATCCTTTTTGTTAATGTAATTCTGCGTTATTTTGGCAGATCAACAACATGGGCGGAAGAAGCCATAAGATATATTATCGTTTGGATAACGTTTGTAGGAGGTAGTATTTGTGCCAGACAGGGGGACCATGTCGGAATCGAGGTTTTTACAAGTTTCGCCCCCGCCAATATACAAAGAGGGTTGAAGACAGTTGCCGAGTTAACGAGCATCGTTTTTTTGAGTTGCCTCACTTATTACGGCTGGATGGCCATGCAAACAGTTATTGTTACTAATCAGCGTAGCCCGGCGATGTTAATACCCATGTGGATTGTCTATTTAGCTTTGCCCTTAGGCTCGGCCCTTATGGCTTTGCGCTACGTTCACAGTTTAATCAATTGTTTCCGCGCTAACAGTGGAGAAACACTAGATAAAAATGGCAATGACGTGACGCAGCTCTAACTTTGAGGAGGGCCAAATTAAATGATTATAGCCTTGTTTATTTTGTTGTTTCTCTTGCTTGCCGTTAGTGCTCCTATCTTTGTAGCCCTTTCCTTTGCTTCTCTTCTTGCTTTCGCCTTATACACGGATATGCCTTTGACCGTTATTGCCCAGCGTATGTTTGGCGGGGTCGACAAATTTGCTTTGATGTCCATACCCTTTTTTATTCTGGGAGCAAATGTAATGAAGTCAGGGGGAATAGCCCGACGCATCCTGAATTTTGCCTACGTGCTGGTAGGCGGTATCCGGGGAGGATTGGCTCTGACTACCGAGCTGGCGTGCATGTTTTTCGGAGCTGTTTCCGGCTCGTCGCCGGCCACAGTGGTGGCAATCGGCAGCTTGATGTACCCGGCATTGAGGGATAAACAATATGATGATAAGTTTTCAATAGGTTTAATCACTTCCTCGGGCTCCGTGGCCTTGTTAATTCCTCCCAGTATCAGTGCCATTGTTTATGGAGCGGTAACAGGGGCCTCGGTGGGCGCCTTGTTTATGGCCGGTTTCGGGGCGGGCATTATTTACGGATTGGCTTTTCTTCTTTACTCTTATTATTACGCCGTAAAGCATGGGGTTCCCGCCGGAGAAAGATCGTGCCTCCGTGACCTATGGAAGGCGACAAGGGAAGCTTCATGGGCGCTGGGTATTCCGGTTATCATTATTGGGGGCATATATTCTGGTATCTTTACACCTACCGAAGCCTCCGGGATTGCTGCGGCCTATGCGATTCTTGTTAGCCTGTTCGTTTACCGAGAATTGACTTTAAAAGAATTGTTTCGCGTGAGCGTACAATCGGCTGTTAGTACCGCCCAAGTCATGATCTTACTTGCCGCGGCTTCGGTTTTCGGCTGGATCTTGACTGTGGGCCAGGTTCCTCAGCAGCTGAGTAATTTGATCACAAGTTACAACTTAAACGCGTGGCAATTTTTGTTGGCCATAAACGTGATTTTGCTTGTCGCGGGAATGTTTATAGACGGGTCTTCGGCCATAATTATCTTGGCTCCTTTGGTGTATCCAATTGCTGTAAAGTTGGGAATAAATCCCATACATTTAGGAGTTGTAATGGTTGCCAACGCTTCCATAGGGATGTTTACGCCTCCGTTTGGATTGAATCTTTTTGTAGCAAGCTCTACAGCTCAAATTCCCCTTAACCGTATTTTTGCAGGTGTGGTTCCTTTCGTTTTGGTTAGTATAATTGCTTTAATAATTATTACCTATGTACCTGACATTTCGCTGCTTTTGCCTCGCATGGTTTATAAAGGAATGATATAGAAAATCCCTGGTTTCTAGGACATAAAACAAATCCGGTGCTGATATCTGGGCACCGGATTTTATTTTACTCAACTACTGACTTAAAATAGGGTTGGTTACAGGTATTATCAACCTCTATATCTTCTTACAGGAGGGGGAGCCGGTCGTGAGCCCTGACAATGTGTACTCCAAGGCCCGCGAAGTTTTGCAAGGGATCTGCCAGGTATGTCCAATATGCGACGGACGCCGTTGTCCTACTGGTGTGCCTGGCATGGGAGGTATAGGTACGGGAGAGGCCTTCCGCCGCAATATTGAAGCTTTGAAGGGATGGAAAGTAAATTTGAGAGTCTTGCATGATAAAAAAGAGCAAGATACTTGTCTGAAATTTTTAGGTTGCACTCTACCCTTTCCCATCCTGGCTGCCCCGGTGACCGGGACTAAAGTAAATTTTAGAGGTCGCATGAAAGAGACTGACCTGGCTAGGGCTATGGTCCAGGGTGCCAAGTTGGCGGGGACCTTGGCCATGACGGGCGATGCGCCGGACCCGGAGGTTTTTCAGGCGGGGCTGGCTGCCATCAGACAGGCCGGAGGATGGGGTATTCCCGTAATTAAGCCCAGGTCGAACAAAGAGATTATCGCCTTAATACGGCAGGCGGAAGAAGCGGGGGCGCCGGCCGTGGGCATCGATGTCGATGCCGCGGGGTTTCTCAACATGGTCAGGGCGGGTCAGCTGGTGGAACCCAAGAGCGTGGAGGATATAAGGGAGATTGTGGGGGCAACTTCGCTACCCGTAATTTTAAAGGGAATAATGACGGTAGCGGATGCCGAAGCGGCAGTAGAGGGAGGCGCGGCGGCCATTGTAGTATCCAACCACGGCGGGCGCGCCCTGGACCATACCCCGGGGACGGCGGAGGTGCTGCCGGAGATAGCCGATAAGGTGAAGGGCAAGATAGCCCTTTTGGCCGATGGCGGCGTACGGACCGGAGTGGATGTCCTTAAAATGCTGGCCCTGGGGGCCGAGGCGGTATTGGTGGGGCGCCCCCTGTTTATAGCGGCCTGCGGAGGCGGGGCGGAGGGTGTGCACCAAAAGCTTCTAGATATGGCCTTCGAATTGCAGGCGGCTATGCGGCTGACCGGCTGCGGTTCCTTGCAGGATATTAGTTTCTCTATTCTGAAGCATGCATGACCGAGGATGCAAAGGGGAATGAAGCCTTTGTAAATTACTGATAGACGCTTGACCCGGCCTTCCGCCGCGCGTAATTTTACGTCAGGGGTGACTATCTCCGAATATAAGGCGGTGAAGGCGATAATCAAAGATAAGTTGTGGCTAATGTTGCTTTTTGCCCCTTAGACGGGCGAAATCTGCTTACGGGGCATGAGAAGGGGCATGGCGGGGTTTGCCGTTTCACATAGGGTAGGGTTATAAGTGGTATCATAAGTCATGCAAAACAGGGGTCTGAAGAGAGGATTAATAAGCTGTGCGTATAATTATAATCGGAGCGGGCAAGGTCGGATATAAACTGGCAGAAATGCTAACCTATCGCGGTCATGATGTTATTGTCATCGAGCAGGATCCCGCCCGCCACAGGATTATCGAGGATAATCTGGACGTGCAGGCCGTATGCGCCGACGGGACAAGTCCGGCGGTGCTGCAGGACTGCCAGGTGGCCCGTGCGGATATACTAATAGCCGTGACCGAAAACGATGAAATGAACATCCTGGCCACCCTCTTTGCCAAGAGGATGGGTGCCAGGCGGACCGTTGCCCGCATACGTAACCCGGAGTATTTGTACCTTACCGACAAAGGTTTGGAGAAGGCCCTGCCCCTTGACTTTCTGGACGCCGTGATTAATCCCGACTATGTTACGGCTACGGCGGTGGCGGAATTAATCGAGGTGCCGGAGGCCCTGGAATCGGAGTTTTATGCCGGGGGCAGAATCCAGCTCCTCCAGCTCAGACTCCCAGCCCATTCGCCCGCCATCAACAAGAGGCTAAGGGAGCTGCCTTCTCCCAACCCTTATTTGATAGTAGCCGTGCAGCGGAAAGATAAAATTATTATCCCCCGGGGAGACGATTACCTGCTGGCGGAGGACCGGATTTTTGTAATCGCGCCTTCCAGGCAGATGGAACACGTAGAACACCTCTTGGGGCAGGAACGCCTCCGCGTCCAGCGCGTAGTAATTCTGGGCGGGACCCGCGCGGCGTACTATCTGGCCCGGATGTTGGAAGATAAGAAGATCGAACTTAAAATCATCGAAAAGGACCCCCGGCAATGCGAGGTATTGAGCGAGCGGTTGCCCAACGCCATGATCATCCAGGGCGACGGAAGCGATATTTCCCTCCTTAAGGAAGAAGATATCGGGAGGGCGGATGTTTTTGCGGCCCTCACCGGCGACGACAAGGCCAATCTGTTGGTGTCCCTCCTGGCCAAGCATCTGGGGGCCAAGAAGGTCATAACGAAGGTCGGCCGTTCGGATTACGCCGGTCTTATGGAGGAAGTAGGCGTAGACGTGGCCATAAGCCCCAGGTTACTTACCGCCGCGGCCATCCTGAAGATGGTCATGGGGGGAGAAATCGTAGCCTTAAGCCTGGTAGGCGAAGACAAAGCGGAAATGTTTGAGCTCATAGTGCCCCGCGGCTTCCGGGCCGCCGGCAAGCCTTTAAAACAGGTGAATTTTCCCCGCCAGGCGGTAATAGGTGCCATTGCCCGTGACAAGGAGGTTATAGTGCCGGGCGGTAACGACGCAGTAATGCCGGGAGACCATGTTATTGTCTTTGCCCTTCCTAAGGCAGTAGCAAGCGTGCAGCATTTCTTCGGCAGTAACGAGTGAAAAGGTGTTCCTATGCGCTATAGAGTGGTGGCCCGGATTCTGGGCAAAATTGTAATGCTCGTCGGCCTATCCATGCTCGTACCCTGCCTCCTGGCCTTATATTATGGAGAAGGCGAATGGAGGTCTTTTATTTACAGCTCGGCCGTAGCCCTGGCGGTAGGCCTGCCTTTGAGCTGCTGCCCCGGGCAAGGGGCCGGGGAAATACGGCGCCGCGAAGGTTGTGTAATCGTAACTCTGTCTTGGCTGGCCGCTTCCTTGTTCGGCGCCCTGCCTTACCTTTTTTCCGGCACTTTCAACAGTTTTGCCGATGCTCTATTTGAAACCGTTTCCGGTTTTACGACCACCGGGGCCAGCGTTATGACGGACATCGAAGGGCACCCCAGGTCTGTCCTTTTCTGGCGGAGTATGACCCAGTGGTTGGGTGGGATGGGGATTGTAGTACTTTTTGTGGCCCTGTTACCCCAACCGGGCACCGGCGCCTTGCAAATGCTCCAGGCGGAGGCTCCCGGACCGGTAGCCGAGAAAATCAAACCCCGCATCAAGGAGACGGCCAAGATCTTGTGGCTGACTTATCTTTCCCTCTCCGGAGCCGCAGCCATACTCCTGTGGGCGGCCGGTATGCCCTTATATGATGCGGTAGTACATACTTTTGCCACTATGGCCACCGGGGGCTTCTCTACCAAGAACGCGAGTATGGGGTACTATCAAAACGCAGCTGTTCACTGGATAGTGATTGTCTTTATGTTCCTGGCCGGCGTTAATTTCGCCCTTTATTATCAGGCCCTCCGTTCTAAGAACCCCCTGTACTTCTGGCGGAGCCCGGAATTTAAGCTCTACAGTCTCTTGATAGCCGGGTCGGTCCTGCTGGTGGCCCTTAACCTGTGGAGGGCCGGGCGTTATGAGGGAGAATATCTCCTCCGCCAGGCCGCCTTCCAGGTCGTATCCATAGTCACCACTACGGGTTTTGCCACCGACGACTTCGATGCCTGGCCCAACTTTTCCCGGCTGTTGTTGTTGAGTTTAATGTTCGTGGGCGGGTGCTACGGCTCCACGGGGGGTTCCATAAAGGTGGGGCGGCACCTGGTATTATTGAAGAACGCTGGGGCGGAACTGTATCGACTGATACACCCCCATGCCGTTATACCGGTGCGCCTAGGAGGGACGACGGTAGTAAAGGAGGCCATGGTGCTGCATGCCCTGCAGTTCGTAGGCCTGTACGCCTTGATTTTCGTCCTCGGCAGTCTGGTATTGTCCTTAACCCGGGTGGATCTGGTCACCGCCGTTACCGCAGCGGCTGCCACCCTAGGCAATGTTGGGCCGGGCCTGGGTGCGGTGGGTCCCACCCAGAACTTCGCCCACTTTCCCGAGGCCGCCAAGTATTTTTTGTCGTGGCTTATGCTGGTAGGCCGGCTTGAAATCTATACGGTCCTGGTGCTCTTCCTGCGCGCAACCTGGAAAAAGTAATCCTTGGGCGGAAGGATGGGTAAAGCCAGCCGCATGCCGCACCTTAAAAGGTGCGGCATGCGGATTCTTGGGGGCTCCGGGACACGGCCTGAACCGCGCGCAATTTCGGCATCCTAAACAAATTGGCGGCATCTTAATTAGAGACAATAAGTTGTTGCATTTTCATGGGAATTTCTGTACAATAACTTATCGGGTTCTTGTACGTTGGGAGAGATGTGGTGACATGGGTTTCTGGTCGTTAGTAGTGAGCCGTTGGAATAATATTCTGGAATCCACGGGCGAACATATCTTAATAGTTGTGGCGGCGGTTTGCGTAGCGGTAATAGTGGGAGTGGCGCTGGGAGTGGTAATCACCTACTGGCGCTCCCTGGCGGGACCCGTCCTTTACTTCTGTCAGGTGGTCATGACCATACCCAGCCTGGCCATGCTGGGTCTTTTGCTGCCCGTATTCGGCATCGGCTACAAGACGGGAGTAGCCACTCTGATCCTCTACTCCCTGTTGCCTATAGTGCGGAACACCTATGCTGGTATTCAGGGAATCGACCCGGCTATTATCGAGGCGGCCAAGGGTATGGGGATGAGGGAAACCACTATTTTGCGCCGCGTAAAACTTCCCCTGGCCTGGTCCGTGATTCTGGCCGGTATACGTACCGCCGTAGTCATGATCATCGGGATTGCGGCCATCGCCTCTTACATCGGCGCCGGCGGGCTGGGGGAATTTATTTTCCGGGGCATTTCCCAATGGAACCTCCAGTTAGTCCTGCTGGGAGCCGTATGTGTGTCCCTCCTGGCAGTTCTGGCCGACGGTCTGCTGAAACGCGTGGAAGGACGGGCCCGCAGGTAGGCAGCCCGGTGACAGACTGGAAGGGAAGGAGGACCGGATTGATCAGGCTGGAAGGTGTTACCAAGATATTTCCCCGTCAAAGGGTTCCGGCGGTCAAAAACTTGAGTATGGAAGTAGGGGAAGGAGAGATATGTGTTCTGGTAGGCCCTTCCGGTTGCGGCAAAACGACAACCATGAAGATGGTCAACCGGTTAATTGAGCCTACGGAAGGAAAAATATACGTGAACGGCCGGGATGTGGCCGACATGGATCCCATTAAATTGCGCCAGGATATCGGCTATGTCATTCAGGAAATAGGCTTGTTCCCCCACATGACCATTGCCGAGAATATCGCTACTGTGCCCCGGGAAAAGGGCTGGCCCGAGGACCGGATACAACAGCAGGTGGACATTCTCCTGGAATTAGTGGGATTGGACCCCGAAGTTTACCGGCACCGCAAACCTGCGGATTTGAGCGGCGGGCAGCGACAGCGGGTGGGCGTGGCCAGGGCCTTGGCGGCGGATCCGCCCATACTGCTCATGGATGAGCCCTTCGGCGCGGTAGACCCCATCACCAGGGCCCACCTGCAGAATGAATTTCTTTCCTTGCAGAAAAAGATGAGGAAGACCGTGATGTTTGTTACTCACGATATCGATGAAGCCATAAAAATGGGGGATAGAATTGCCGTCATGCGGGCCGGCGAGCTGGTTCAGTATGATACGCCGGACCGGCTCCTTAGCGCGCCGGCAGACGACTTCGTGGCCGCCCTCGTGGGCCACAACCGGGCCCTGAAAAGGCTGCACCTGGTTAAGGCGGGAGCCGTTGCGCGCACGGATGTGGCCGTGGCCCAGGCCACTCGCTTCGTGGAGGAAGCTAAAGAACTGCTGCAGACTAACAACTCACCGGTAGTAGTTGTAGTAGACGGCCTGAACCGGCCCAAGGGTGTTGTCCAGCGGGAGGAACTTTTGCGCCGGAACGGCCGGGCGGCCCTCCAAGACATCGTCAACCCCCTGGAGAGCGTGGCCGACGAGGATGCAACCCTCTATGATGCCCTTTCCACCATGTTAAATTACGGCGAGCGCTACGTGGTAGTTTTGAACCATAATAGGGAGTTTCAAGGAATCATTACCTTCGGCTACCTACTGGAGCTGATGAAAGAAAATGGCTCATAGAAGGACCCGGGTTAAAAGTTGGCTGCCTGTTCTGCTCTTCATAGGGGGTGCCGTTGCTGCGGCCGTGTATTTTGTGGAGAATCCGGGAAGTGCCATGGCCGCCAGGGTGCTGACCTACGACCACCTTGCTACTTTGGCTGCTCAACATGTAGGTATGGTGGTTATATCTTCCCTCCTGGCGGCGGCTACGGCGTTGCCTTTGGGTATCCTTATTAGCCGGCCTCGGCTGCGCCTTCTGGGCCTGGTTCTGGAGAACCTGGTGAATATAGGGCAAACAATTCCCAGCATTGCGGTCATCGCCCTCTCCTTTACCGTGTTGGGTCTGGGATTTAACACAGCCATCTTCGCCCTGTGGCTCTATTCCTTGTTGCCCATTCTGCGGAACACCTATGCCGGCATCATTAGCGTACCCCCGGGCGTCCGGGAGGCAGCCGTGGGGATGGGCATGCGTCCGTGGCGCATCCTGCTCAGGGTTGAACTGCCCCTGGCCTTTCCTATAATTATGGCCGGCATACGGACGGCAGTGGTGGTCAATGTGGGAACGGCCACCCTGGCTACCTTCATAGGAGCCGGCGGGTTTGGGCACCTTATAGTAACCGGAATTATGGTGCGCAGACTTCAGTTACTGTTAAGCGGTTGTATATTAAGCGCCCTTTTGGCCATGCTTTGCGACCACCTTTTAGGTATGGTGGAAGAAAAAGTAAAAACTTCTGCGTGACAAAGCCGGAGTCCTTTCCCTTATCACCTGGGCCTTTTCCCCTATTGGGGATTAGGACGTTGGGGGTAATATCTCTTTAAGGAGGTTAACCGAAATGAAGAGAGTAATGTCAAAATATGGAATAATATGGCTAATCAGCCTGTTGCTTTTGCTCCCGCTCTTGTCCGGGTGTAGCGGGGGCCAAGCGGCACAGGCGCCGGGCGCCATTGACAAGTGGGTTTTTGCCACGGACCACGAGTTTTCCGTGCGCCCTGACGGTTTACCGGAGCTGCTCAAATTCTACGGCTTTGAATTTGACGAAGTAAGGATTATGGATTTAGGGGTCACCTACGGAGCCTTGAAGGATGGTCAGGTGGCCGCGGCCATGGGTTTTGCCACCGATGGCCGTATTGCAGCCTTTGACCTGGTGAACCTGGAAGACGACAAGAACTTCTTCCCCGTTTATAACCCGGCACCGGTGGTGCGAAAAGACTTCCTGGACCGCTATCCGGAGCTGGAAGAGCTTTTGGGCCGCCTCAGTCCCCTCCTGGATACCGAGACCATGATAAGTTTGAACGCCCAGGTAGATGTAGAAAACAAGGATCCCAAAGAGGTGGCGAGACAGTGGCTACTGGAGCAGGGGTTGATAAGAGAGGAAGCTTCGGCTCCCACTAAGGGTAAGATTGTGGTGGGCTCCAAGGAGTTCACCGAGCAGCTGATCTTGGGGGCCATTACTATACAGGTTCTGGCCGACGCGGGCTTTGAAGCCGTGGACAGTACGGGCTTGGCCGGGTCCGAGGTGGTGCGCAAGGCCTTGACCGGCGGTGAAATCGACGTGTACTGGGAATACACCGGTACGGCGTGGTTAGTGCACCTGGGGCAC
Source organism: Peptococcaceae bacterium (assembly GCA_003509545.1). Lineage (GTDB taxonomy): Bacteria > Bacillota > DSM-521 > Neomoorellales > Neomoorellaceae > UBA12545. Next base: position 11,681 of record DOLC01000002.1, on the reverse strand, counting down.
GACGACCCGCTGACGGATTCCGAGGAATGTTATAACCTGGTAAAGGAAGAAGATCTTGCCCGGTACAACCTGGTGTGGTTGGCCTATGCCCCCTTTGACAATACCTATACCATCATGATGCGCAAGGCGGATGCCGACGCACTAGGTATTAAGACCATTAGCGATCTGGCGCGGGTGATCAACGAGGGGAAAAACTGAGTTTACTGCCCCTTTGTGGGGCGGGCTAGATACAGAGTTAAGGGCGCGAGGGTACAAAAGGATTCTAAGGGAAAGGAACTCCGGCCCTTTTGAGCTCGCAGGGGATTAACGCGGCGAAAGGTGAGTACAAGAAGAATTTATCCGGCCTTCCCTGGACAACATTGTGTTTTGGCAATAATAGAGTATAATTGTGTTTAGCCATGTTGGAAGAAAGACACTGCGAAACGGGAAAAGGGGAAAAGCAATGGAACAGGGGCAGGGCTGGATTTCCTCGTCGCGTTACTTAGCCATTGCCAGCGATCTAGCAGCCCGCATAGCTAGGGGGGAATACAAGGAAGGGGAAAAAGTACTGGGCAGGTCCTCTTTAGCCGGGCGGTATAGTGTTTCACCGGAGACCATTCGCCGGGCCGTATCCCTACTGGAAGAAATGGGTGTAGTGCGGGTCATAGCCGGTGTGGGAGTAGTGGTAAAGTCGCGGGAGGCGGCCAAGGCCTATCTGGCCCGGGTGGGAGAGCACCAGGCGCTGCGGGAGATCCAGGAGAGGTTATCCACCCTTTTACGGGAAAAGAACAGATTAGAAATGGAGATCAATCGCCTCCTGGAAGAGCTGCTGGAGTATACCTTCAGGGCCAGCACCCGGCTGCAAAAAATCTACGAAATCTCCATTCCCAGCACTTCGCCTCTGGTGGGTAAGACCTTGGCCAGTTCGGAGTTCAGGGCGCGCACCGGCGCCACGGTGGTGGGCATCCAGCGAAACGACCAGATTATATTTTCTCCCGGAGGCGAGACCCCGATCTGTGCCGGGGATCTGCTGATTGTTATCGCTCCCGATGAGGCGAAGGACAAGGTGTCTTCCTTCGTGGCCGGCGCTCAGGAGGAGGGAGGAGTCGACCCTTACTGGAACCAGGGAACCACGGATACCTCGGTCAATTAACGGGGAAGGCCGCGGCCTTTGTTTCCGGGGAAGGGGAGCTTTTCTCGGGCGGTACCCCGGAGCCCGGGGGGACGGCAAACCTTTTTGGGGAGTTGGTGGCTGTGAGACCAGGAATTTTGGGGCTGGTCTTGGTGGTTTTGATGTCCGTAGTGCTTGTGGGGTGTGGGGGAGGGAAAAATACGGAGGCCGATGCCCAGACCCCGGCAGGGCAAACGGCTGAACAGGCCCCCGCCCAGGAGGTTCCCGAGGCCGCCAATCCCGCGGAGGTAACTCCGGAACCGGAGGGCGAAAGGCCGGTCCAGGGTCCAAGGGAGGGTGCGGACAAGGAGGCATCCGACAGCCGGACCAGCGTAGGCGGTATTCATTTGTGGGATTCGCCGGAGGACGTGGAGAGGGTCTTGGGAAAGGAACGCCTGCAGATCTTTGTCCAAGAGGAAGGGTATTACGGCGAGAGCCAATTTGTATGGCGGTACGACGAAGGGATCGAGATTGTGATAGGGGTGGAGAGCCGCAAAGTTTTGGACATCGTGGCCTCCAGCCCCGCCTTTGCCACCAATCTGGGGGCTAGGGTGGGGGATAGGGCCGGAGATGTTGTGGCGCTGTACCGGTCCAGGTACAAAGAACCCCAGAGCAGGCACGGCGCAGGTATCCTGGAGGGGTGGTTTGAAGTAGAGGAGGGCGCCTACTTGATTTTTGACTTCAATAAGGATGACGGTACTTGTGTAAACCAGGCCTGGAGGGATGACGATAGAGTGGAACTCATAAAACTAACTCACTCTTTTTACATGGATTAGGAAGGATATGGCCGGTCCCCGGACGGGAGAGTCCGGGGTTTTTTAATATGGGGCTTTTAATCAGGCAGGTGAATCCCGAAATCCGGCGAATAAAAGTACATGAAAACAACAATTGCCGGAAGTTCGGGGGAAGAGTCAATGCGCAGAGTAGGGATTCTTTCGTGGGGGTTGCTGTTAGCGCTTTTTGCGGGTATTCTTTTAGTTACCGGCTCCATAGACCGGGGACGGGAGAGCGCCGGGGCGCCGGCAGCGGAGCGGGGAACGCACGAGGAGGAGCAGGAGAGAAAGGTGGCCGTCGGAGAACGGGAGGAGCCCTCTTCAAGCCTGCAAGTAGGCGGCGAGGTAAGCCTGCCGGCGGACAAACCGGGCGAGGGTGAAGGAGAGGAAGGAGAAAACCCTTCCCCTGAGGGAGGAGAGAAGGGTAAGGGGGAGGGGTTATTTGTGCCCCCGTCAACGGGATATTGGATTGAGGTAACCCTCGCCGAGCAGAGGGTCCGCATTTATCACGACGGGGACTTGATTAAGGACTGGCCGGCTTCCACCGGCACCCCGGACAAGCCTACGCCCACAGGAGTTTTTGCCATCCAGAACCGCGGTGAGTGGTTCTTCAGCGAAAAATACCAGCAAGGGGGCCGCTGGTGGGTATCCTTCAAGGACTGGGGTGTTTACCTGTTCCACAGCGTTCCCATGGACCGGCAACAGAACATTATCGAGGCAGAGGCGGCCCGCCTGGGGACCCCGGCCTCCCACGGATGTGTGAGGCTTGCTACCGAGAACGCCAAGTGGATCTACGACCACATCCCCCAGGGGACCCCGGTCTACATCCATTAAGTAGTTGAACGCGCCGTAAATCTTTTATATAAAAGCTTTTGGAGCCTGGCTTCTCGGCGGACGAAGACTGCTGCCGAGAAGCCTATTTTTCTTGGAAGGCGTGGACCCCGGGAATTCGGCGGGACCCAAGTTTGAATTCTAAACTTTAAAAAATCTTTATGGCTACTGGGCTAAAGGCATTTCCAAATTTTAGACCCTTCAAAAAGTGCCATGTGAAAAATCTGGAAGTATCAAACCTTTTCGGGACTGCCTTCAAACTTAGACGGGACCAAGGGCTGTGAAAAATGGGAATGGGTGCGGAGGACAAGGAGGCTGAAGAGGTAAAATATGTCGCCTCAGGCTCGAGCTGCCGTAAAATTTTCCGCTGGGTTTAGCAGGGAAAAGAGCCTTAAAGTAGAATATATTCATAAACGACATCGATAGACGTACGTACAAGTAACGGAGGACGGTTTATGGGCTTAAGCGCGAAGCTTGACCGCAGCACCCTCCGCAGTCAGGCGGCGGAGATACTCTTTAATATGATTAAGGAAGGGAAGTTCCCCGGGAACCGGCTGCCGGCGGAAGAGGAGCTGGCCCGCCGGATGGGGGTCAGCAGGGCTACCGTAAGGGAGGCGTTATATTCCTTAGTTCAACTGGGGGTAATTACCAAGAAGCAGGGTAAGGGGAATTTTTGTCATCCCACCATTGCTAACCTGTCCGCCCGGCTGGACATAAGCACCGATTTTTTGGAACTCTTGAGGGCAAGGGGCAGGGAGGCCCGGGTGGTGCACAGGAACCAGACCTTGACAGAGGGATCGCCGGAGGCCCGGGAGGCCTTGGGTTTGGCAGAGGTAGAACAGGTCGTCCGATTTGAACGCCTCTACTACCAGGATGAGTTGCCGGCCATCCTGGTCGAAGTGGAGATACCCTGTAACCGCTTTAGGGAGCTACCCCGCGGTGGGGAGGCCCAACCTACTTTAAAAGAGTTCTACGAGCAACACTGCGAGGGAGAGCTGGTAAAGATGGTCATCCGGATGAAATCGCGGATTTATCCTCCGGCTGCCGCATTCTTCGGTCTTGACGACCAAACTCCCCTCTTATGGTGGCAGGAGAAGTGGCTGACTCTAGAAGACCGGCCGGCTTGCTATACCAACGTATATTTCAACCCCCATATAGAGCCTTTGGCCATGGTGGTGGCCCTGGGATAACGAGTAGCAGTTATATGGAGGCGGTTGAGCAGCCGGGACGTTGCCGGGGCCCCGATAGGGCCGGGCCCTTTTTCGAATGCCAGGTATTGACGAAAACCGGGTCGATGGGACCCTGCACCGGGAGCCCCTGGCCGTGCGGGGCGCGGTACACCGTTACCGCCAAGTCGCCGGCCACCGGGGCATACGGCTATGCCAACGGGTCGGGGTTCTTCGGGCGGGAGATGAGAAAGACGGGATACGACCTAATAGTCGGACGTGGCCGGGCATTTTTATAGGTGTCCAGTCAGGGCCCGCAGCCGCTGGCGGTAGGCCGACGGGTCGCGGCAGGCCTGCTCAAAGGCCGCCATACCCCGGGGGTGGCACCGGGCTATAAGGGCCCGCAGGCGGGCTGCCGCGGGGGGATAAAAGTTAAGGGGGTCGAAGTCCACCTTTAGGGCGCCAGCTGCCCGGGCCGTCCTGGCCAGGGAGGATAGGTGTTCGGGAGAATCCGTCAGGCCGGGTATCACCGGAGCAACGAAAACCCAGGTCCTAACGCCGGAACGGGCCAACCTTTCCAGGGCCTGGAAGCGCCGGGAAGGAGGGACGGCGCCGGGCTCCAGCAGGCCGGCCAGCCGGTCGTGCAAGGTGGTAACGGTAAACCCTACTTCCGCAGAAGGCATAGCCCGCAGGAGATCTATATCCCTGGTGACCAGATCGGACTTAGTAAGGATGGATACCTGCAGGCTGCTCCGGCTGAGGAGTACTAGACAGCTGCGGGTTAGGCGGTACTCGGCTTCGGGGGGCTGATAAGCGTCGGTAACGCTGGCCAGCATAACGGTGCCCTTCTTGGGGCGGCGCAACTGGCGGGCTAGGACCTCGACAAAATTCCTCTTGACGCCCACGAAGGAGCCCCATTCCTCCTGGACGCCCGTAAACCGCGTCATGCACGCGGCGTAGCAATAAAGACACCCGTGGCTGCAGCCGGTATAGGGGTTAAGGCAGTAGTCCACACCGGGGATGCGGGAGGGGTTTAGGGCGCTGCGACATGAGGTTTCGTACAATTTAAACATGGCCGGCGTCTCCGTTTCTTAAGGGCTCAAGACCCCGGTTTTCTGCCGGGAGCGGCAAACGGCGCTGCTTCCTTCACCTTCGGCCGACTCCCTCTAAAGCTCGGCCAGCTCATCCCAGGTTTTTCCTTTCGTTTCAATGCCCAACACGATCATGGCCAGGGCCGTTAGGAGGCAGACGGCGGCTATGAGGGCGAAAATCACCGGGTAGGCGGCGGCCTGTCCAAGGAAAGATATCATAGCCCCGACGCCGTACGGGGCGAGGACGGCTCCAATACGGCCGGAGAAGGACGCGCAGCCCGATCCGGTGGCCCGGACGGCGGTAGGATACATTTCAGGGGTATAGGCGTAGAGCACTCCCCAGGCGCCGAGCATAAAGAAGTAAATCACGGACCCCCACAGTATTATTTGCTGCACCGTAGCGGATTGGGCGAACATATAGGGGTGGGTAGCCAGGTGACAATCCCGTAGTACGCCAGGTTAATGCCGAACCCCAGGATCCACAGGCACAAGGTACGGCGGATATAACGCCGGGACCACAGGTCGGACAGTCCGGCCCGGTGCTGGCGCCGGTCGGCTTCCCCTTGTTGGGGGGGTGGGCTAGCTATGCCCATAGGGTGATCCCCCTTAATCCTTCTCCAGGACTCGCTGCCATTATTATAACACCCGTTGTTTGCGTCTCCTAGCGCCGGCGCATAATTTCCCCTGGACCTACCGGGGATTATGGGCTATAATTATCTTGACAATCCGGCTTTTTGCGGACGGGTGTCGGACAGACTTAATAGGGAATCAGGTGAGAATCCTGAACGGTCCCGCCACTGTGACCGGGAAGTCGGCGGCAGGAAGCCACTGTTCCCGTTATAAAGACAGCACCGCTGGGAATGGGAAGGCGCCGCATGGCAATGATCCGGGAGTCAGGAGACCTGCCCGTCCGGTGTGTGGTGTCAACCTTCGGGGGAAAGGGGGCCACGCTATGCGAAACGACAGAAGAAAGGAGACCCCGGTCCGTCGGAGCCGGGATTTTTTATTTTGCGGCTCGCGGCCGGTCTTTTCCGGGCAGGCGGAGCCCCCATATGCGAAAGGGGGTATGGTAGAGTGAATCTCAGAAGACGGAGGAAGGTGGGTATTGTTTGCGCCCTTGCGGCGGTGCTGGTGGCGGGGATCTTTTTATTCGGTTGCACCGCCGGGGGAGGTCCGCGGGCAGAAGAAGGGGCGCCGGCGGGCCGTGAAGGTTATCCCCTGACCATAGTCGACGACATGGGGAGGGAAGTTACCCTCAAGGCGCGGCCGGACAGACTGGTCTCCCTGTCCCCTGGCAACACGGAGATCCTTTTCGCCCTGGGGTTGGGGGACAAGGTGGTCGGGGTTGACGATTACAGCGATTATCCCCCGGAAGCTGTGGAGGTGCCCAAAGTAGGAGGCTTTTCGAATCCCAATGTAGAAAAGATTATGGCCCTGGAACCGGACCTGGTCTTAGCTACCAACATGCACGAGCAGGCCGTAAGGCGGCTGGAAGAAGTAGGGATACCGGTGGCCGTGGTATCCCCCAAAAGCGTAGAGGGAGTTCTTGGAAGCATCGGGTGGATAAGCAAAGCGGCGGCGGCTGAAGAGGAGGCGGCCGACCTTGTGGACCACCTGAAGGAGCGAATACAAAAGGTGCGGTCCGCGGTGGAGGGAATACCCCCGGAGGAGAGGCCCTGGGTCTACTACGAAGTCTACTACGACCCCATTATGACGGCCGGGCCCCGCACCTTTATCGGCCAACTAATAGAATTGGCCGGGGGCCGGAATATCGCCTATGACGCCCAGACCGACTACCCCGAGTTCAGCGCCGAAGCCATTATCGAGCGCAACCCGGAAGTGATTATTTTCCCCCAGTGGCACGGGAGCGAATCCCTTACAGTCGAACAGGTCAAGTCACGGCCGGGATGGCAACAAGTTAGGGCCGTTAAAAACGACCGCGTTTTCGGCGTGGACGCTGATATTATGTCCCGTCCGGGACCGCGTGTGGTGGAAGCCCTGGAATTGCTGGCCCGGCTAATCCACCCGAAACTGTTCCGGGAGGGAACGGGGAACTGAGGCTTCAACCTAGAATTCATAAATTGCTTAGGGGAATACAGGAATGGCAATACCCAAAGCCGGGGCCCGTACCGCGGCCCCTTCCGCGGGGCCCGGTAGTCCCTTTGCGGTCCTCGAGGGGAAGAAAGGGAGGGCCCGGATCCTTTTACTGCTCCTTGTCCTTTTGCTCTTCACTACCGTGGCCGCGGCCGTAGGGGTGGGGGCCGTTCCCATTTCGCCGTCGGAATTACTGCGGGTGCTGGGGCTGGCGCCCGGCTCGGGCTCGACTGCCGACCCTGTGAAGGAGGCCATCATCTTCCAGCTCCGGTTGCCGCGGGTGGTGGCGGCCACCCTGGTAGGGGCTTCCCTGGCGGTGGCAGGGGCTGCCTTTCAGGCCCTGTTTCGCAACCCCATGGCCGACCCCTACGTCATCGGGGTATCTTCCGGCGCCTCCCTGGGAGCCACCCTGGCCATGCTGCTCGCCCTGGACTTTCGCTTCCTGGGGATAGGGGCCGTCCCAGTGCTGGCCTTTGCCGCCGCCCTGGTCACCGTGGTCCTTGTTTACCATCTGGCGAAGACAGGCCATGTTGTTTCTACTTTTACCCTGCTACTGGCCGGGATTGCCGTGGGTTCTTTTCTGTCGGCCCTTGTTTCTTTGGTAGTATACTTCTCCGGTGAGCGGCTGCACCAGGTGGTCTTTTGGTTGATGGGGGGCTTCGGAGGCGCCAACTGGTCCTATGTGCAGGTTGCCGTACCCTATTTTGTCCTGGGGGCGGGAGTGATCGTCTTCCATGCCCGGGAGCTGAATCTCCTCCTGTTAGGCGAAGAGACGGCCGGCTACCTGGGTGTGGAGGTGGAGCGGGCGAAAAAACTTATTCTTGCGGGCGCCACCCTCCTAACGGCCACTGCCGTTTCCACCGGCGGCGTAATCGGTTTTGTAGGCCTCGTCGTCCCCCATGCCGTCCGGTTGATCGGCGGGCCTGACCACCGGTTCCTGATCCCAGCCTCGGCCTTGGCCGGTGCCACCCTCATGGTAGCTGCTGATGCCCTGGCCCGGACGGTCCTGGCCCCCACGGAACTGCCCGTGGGAGTGATAACTGCCCTGGCCGGAGGGCCCTTCTTTCTCTACGTGCTGCGCAACCGGAAAAAAATGAGGTTTTTTGCTTAGGGCAGGTGGGGGTCTTGAGCGAAGTCATCCTGGATGTCCACGGGATTGCTTACAGCTACGGTGCCGTCCCCGCCCTAGGGGGTATAACCTTTCAGGTGCGGCCGGGGGAAATGGTGGCCGTAATAGGGCCTAACGGTTCCGGCAAGTCCACCCTTATAAAATGTCTCAACCGCGCCCTACGTCCCCGAGTGGGAGCAGTTTACCTCGACGGCCGGGATTTATGGGACTATTCCCTCCGGGAAACAGCCCGGCGCATGGCCGTGGTGCCCCAGGAAACGGTTGTGGAATTCGATTTTACCGTGGCGGAAATCGTTCTCATGGGCCGGCAGCCCCACCTGTCCGGCCTGTTTAGGCGCGAAGGTCGACGGGACCTGGCCGCGGCTAGGGAGGCCATGGAGTTGACCTCTACCCTGCACCTGGCCGAACGCCTGGTATCCAGCCTTAGCGGCGGAGAGAGGCAGCGGGTCATTATCGCCAGGGCACTGGCCCAGGAACCCGAGGTTCTCCTCCTGGACGAGCCGACGTCTCATCTGGATATTACCTACCAGGTGGAAATCCTCGATTTACTCACCTACCTCAACCGCCTCAAGAATATATCTATCATAGCCGTCATCCACGATCTGAATCTGGCCGCCCAGTATTTCCCGCGGGTGATCCTTCTAAGCGGGGGCAGGATTGTGGACGTCGGTCCCCCTGAAAGGGTGATTACTACACCGAACATAAGGAAGGCCTACCACACCGAAGTCCTCCTCAGCCGACATCCCGCCAGCGGGCGGCTGCTTGTAACCCCCTTGCCCCGTAGGAGGGCGGGGGAGGCGTCCGGCAACCCCCGACCGGCAGTACACTTGGTGGGCGGGGGAGGGACGGCGGCCGGGTTAATGGAGGCCATGTTCTGCCGCGGGTGGAAGGTTACGGCCGGCGTCCTAAACAGGGGCGACCTGGACTGGGAGCAGGGCAAGCTGTTGGGAATTGAGATGGTGGAAATACCTCCCTTTGTTCCCATCAGCGACGAAGACCACTGCCGCAACCTGGCCCTGGTAAAGAGGGCGGATTGCGCCCTTCTGGCCAACGTGCCTTTCGGCCAGGGAAACCTCCGCAACCTTTATGCCCTGCAGGAGGCCCTGGCGGACGGCCTCCCCGTATTTCTGGTAGACGAAAACCCCATTGAGGAAAGGGATTACACCGGAGGGGAGGCCACCAAGGTCTATAAGCGAATGGTTGAGAAGGGGGCTTGCCTGGTACCTAGCGAGGCGTCCGCCATAGAGGCCATCCGCGGCCGTTTCGCTGAAGGCTTGACGTTCTCGGGCTAATGGGGACCTAGAAAAGAAAAGGAGGCGTCCCGGTGTCCATCAGAGGTTTGCCTTTTTTTTGCTCGTGGAGCGGGGGAAAAGACTCCTGCCTGGCCCTGTATTACGCCCTCCGGGAGGGTGGGGAGCCGCGGGCGTTGTTCACCACCCTGGCGGAGGGGGGTGATAAGACCCGGGCCCACGGCCTGCCTTTGGATTTGCTGCACCTACAGGCCAGGGCCCTCGGTCTTCCCTTGGTTACCCGGGCTATTTCGTGGGAAGGGTATACCACCGTATTTGTATCCGTTGTACGGCAACTAAAAGAACAGGGGATCGAGGCCGGTGTCTTCGGCGATATCGACCTGGAAGCCCACCGGGAATGGGTTGAGAACACGTGTTCTTCGGCAGGCGTGATTCCTTTCTTGCCCCTGTGGAAAAAACCCCACCGAGAACTCTTGCGGGAGTTTCTGGAGTTGGGCTTTAAAGCCACGATTATCGCAGTTAAAGGTGACGTCCTGGACAAAAGCTTTCTGGGGAAAACCCTCGACGAGGAACTAATCGAGGGGATGGAGCGCTTCGGGATAGATCCCATGGGCGAGCAGGGGGAATTCCACACTGTGGTGACCGATGGCCCCATCTTTGCTTTTCCCCTCTCCCTGGAAATGGGCGACCAGGTCTCTCATAAGGGTTACTGGTTCCAGCAGGTGAGGGTGGCCTCGGCCCTCCCGGGACGGTTGTGAGAATTATGATTCGCAGTTGCCGGTCTCTGAAAAATAGATAATAGCCAGGTATGGCCTGTACTCTTTACTTCCCGGCCAGCGGCGGGAGGCCAGGGTCTGGACTGTCGCCACCTTGACACCTTTATCAAGGGAACGGAGACAGATGCCGTGATTAGCCATTGTTTTGTCCATATGGGCCAGGTAGTAATCTACTAGTTCCAGGGTTTCTTCCGGAGAACCGGACATCACCAGGCATTGCTTCCTGAATAGACAGCCTATGGAAGTATGAAAGGCGCTTAGAAATCACTGGTATATCTGGTATATAATATTAGCCATACCTCGGGTAAGTTACGGCCTTTCGATAAACTAATGGGTACGCCCTGGCAAATGGTGGTATACGCCGGCTGAAACAAGGAAGGGTGGAGTTACCGATTATGGAACATCTGGTCATGTACCTACGGGCCGTTATTCAAGCAGCTCCAGCAGAGAAGCGGGCCTGGTAACATCGGGAGCCTTTAAGGATGATTGCCCTCAAAAACGGCTGAGACCCTAAAAGGGCCTGGCCTCGTAGGGGAAAACCCATTATACTAAGGAATTGGAAAGGGTATCCCGGGAGAGAAGGCGGGGGTTGACCGGCCCTCGGCGGCCGCCGCCGATTTTGATGGAGGAAGGATATGGAGGATATTATCCTGGCAATCATCGAACGGTATGGCTATATCGGCGTGTTCCTGCTGATTACCCTGGAAAACCTCTTGCCGCCGATACCCTCCGAGGTAATCTTGACCTTCGGGGGCTTCATGACCACTTTTAGCAATCTAACGGTATGGGGTGTCATACTGGCGGCCACCCTGGGCTCGGTCTTCGGAGCGGTAATCTTATACAACCTGGGCCGGGTGCTAAATACATATCGCCTGGAGCGGCTGTTTGGAAGCAGTTGGGGCAGGATGATGGGGCTAAGAAGCGAAGACGTGAGGAAGGCCGAAAGGTGGTTTATACAATACGGCAGTGCGGCGGTATTCTTATGCCGGTTTGTGCCTATTGCGCGAACGCTGATTTCTATCCCGGCGGGGAGTTCGGGCATGAAACTGGGGGTGTTCCTGCCCTTAACCGTCCTGGGCACCCTTATCTGGAACAGCGTGCTGGTATACCTGGGCAGGCTGGCGGGCCACGCCTGGGAGACCATTGTTCTTTATTTTAATTTCTATTCTCTGCTGGCGGCTGCTGTTTTTCTGCTGGCCGTATTGGCTGGGGTAGTTGTGCTGGCGAAGCGCAGGTCCGCCAGGTAAAGTCTTCGGGGGTCAAGGGAGCATGAATCTGAGTTATCCCCACTTTTTGCAGAGCAGGCCTGCTTGGGCTTGGAAGCGAGCGAACAAGCTTTCGCGGCTAACCAAACTTAAGCTTGGCGAAAGGCGGAGGCGGGCCCGAGGGCATGAGAAACCTGCGGCCGGCAACTGAGGCAG
>DOLC01000103.1 GCA_003509545.1 Peptococcaceae bacterium | reverse complement strand
CGTAAGCCAAAGCAGGCTGAAAAGCGGGGATACGCCAGCTTTTTACCTATTGCGGAGGGGGGCGATATCTCGTAGAATAGAATGAAGACTCGGAGAGGAGAAATAGGGCAACTCAGCTGGAGGTGTAAAATTTGACGCGGACTATTCCTTTGCTTCCCTTACGGGGAGTTATTGTTTTTCCATATACCGTACTCCATCTGGACGTGGGGCGCGAGCGTTCAGTTAACGCTATCGAGGCGGCCATGATCCGGGACAGGGTTATTTTCCTGGCCATGCAAAAGGAAGCCCAAACTGATGAGCCTGGGCAAGAGGATATTTACACCACCGGGACGGTGGCCGAGATCAAACAGTTGCTGAAGTTACCCGGAGGGACCATAAGGATACTGGTAGAGGGGTTGCGGCGCGGCATGATCGTCCGTTACCTCGGTTACGATCCTTATTTTTCCGTTGAAATTGAGGAATATGTCGACGAGGTCCCGTCCGACAACGAACTCGACGCTTTAACGCGGACTCTCATCAACGAATTCGAGCATTATGTGAAGATGTCCAAGAAGATCCCGCCGGAGACCGTAGTCGCGGTGGTGAACTTGGAAGAGCCGGGGAGGATGGCGGATGTTATTGCCTCTCACTTAACGCTAAAACTGGTTGACAAACAGGCCATCCTGGAGGCCGTGGACGTCCGGCGGCGGTTGGAGCTCCTGTGCGAGATACTGGCCAGGGAAAAGGAAATCCTGGAGCTGGAACGCAAGATCAACCTGCGGGTCCGCAAGCAGATGGAGAAGACCCAGAAGGAGTACTACCTGCGGGAACAGATCAAGGCCATCCAGAAGGAGTTGGGCGAAAAAGACGAACGCCTGGCCGAGGCCGAAGAGTTGCGGGAAAGGATTGCCAGGGCGAAACTCCCCAAGGAGATAGAAGAGAGGGCCCTTAAAGAAGTGGAGCGGCTGGAGAAAATGCCGCCCATGGCTGCGGAAGCCACCGTGGTGCGCAACTACCTGGACTGGTTGCTGGCCCTGCCCTGGCAGACGGAAACCAGGGACCGCCTGGATATCAACGCGGCGGAAAGGATTCTAAATGAGGACCATTACGGCCTGGAAGAGGTTAAGGAGCGTATCCTCGAATATCTGGCCATTCGCAAGCTGGCCAAGAAGATGCGCGGGCCTATCCTGTGCTTTGTGGGGCCGCCGGGGGTGGGGAAAACTTCTCTGGCCAAGTCCATTGCCCGGGCCCTCCAGCGCAGATTCGTCCGCATTTCCCTCGGGGGAGTGCGGGACGAGGCGGAAATACGCGGTCACCGGCGCACTTATGTTGGCGCCCTACCCGGACGCATCATCCAGGGGATGAAGCAGGCGGGCAGCAAAAACCCTGTGTTCTTGCTGGATGAGATCGATAAAATGAGCAGCGACTTCCGGGGCGATCCGGCGTCGGCCCTTTTGGAAGTATTGGACCCGGAGCAGAACTATATGTTCAGCGACCATTATATTGAGGCACCCTTTGATCTTTCCAAGGTAATGTTTATTACTACGGCCAATGTGGAATACTCCATTCCCCGGCCTCTGCTGGACCGCATGGAAGTCATCCGCATACCGGGATATACGGAAGAAGAAAAAGTAAAAATAGCCCAGCTCCATCTTATCCCCAAGCAGATTAAGGAGCACGGGCTGAAGGCGAACCAGCTGGTTATTTCGGAGAACGCCCTCCGCCGGATTATACGGGAGTATACCAAGGAGGCGGGGGTGCGGAGTCTTGAACGCCAGATAGCCACCCTGTGCCGCAAGACGGCCCGCGACATTGTGAGCGGAAAGGCCGAAGCCGTCAAGGTGACGGCTCAAAACGTGGACACCTTTTTGGGCGTCCCCCGCTACCGCCATACTGCAGCCGAAGAGGCGGAAGTAATCGGTGTGGCCCGGGGACTCGCCTGGACGGAAGTGGGCGGCGAGGTCCTCAATGTGGAGGCCACCGTCTTAAACGGGAAGGGTAATCTGACCCTGACCGGTAAGCTGGGAGAGGTTATGAAGGAATCGGCCTACGCAGGCTTTAGCTATCTGCGGTCGCGGGCAGCAGATCTCGGGCTGGCCCCCGACTTCCACGAAAAATGCGACGTCCACATCCACGTGCCGGAAGGGGCCATTCCTAAAGACGGCCCTTCGGCCGGTATAACCATGGCCACGGCCATGGCTTCGGCCTTGATGGGGGTTCCGGTACGTAGCGACGTTGCCATGACCGGGGAAATAACCCTGCGGGGCAGGGTGCTGGCGGTAGGAGGGATAAAAGAAAAGGTGCTGGCCGCCCGCCGGGCGGGGATGAAAACCGTTATCCTCCCCCGGGATAATGCCAAGAATCTGGAGGAAATACCCCCCCAGGTAAAGCGTAAGATAAAATTCGTGCTGGTAGACCATATGGACGAAGTGCTCAAAGAGGCCCTGGTTCAACGTGTCCATCCGGCGGACAAAGGCCGGCAGGAACGCGGCGATTACGCCGAGGCTCCGGCAGATGCCGGCCCGGTATCATCCACGCTTAGCAACTAGCAGCCGGGAACGACGGCTGATGTATCCTTACCTTTGGCGGTAGAGGCCCGCCTGGGCCTGCGAGGGAGCGAGCAAGCCTTCGCGGCTGCCAAACTTCACGAAGTCCAAAGCAGAGGCGGGACCGAGGCCGAAAGGGGCCTGTGGCCGGCAACGGAGACAGGATTTTGACGAATTTGCCGGGAACCCCGCCAAAGCTGGAGGCTGAGGGAAAGTTGGGCCTGCAAGGGTTTCCGGAGCGAGCGGAAGCCAAGCAGGCCAGGATCAAAACTGGGGATGCGCCAGGAACGACAGCCCTTGACATGGTTTGGCCCGAAACGTTAAGATATTACCGGACCTTCATAGCCAATTCCCTCGTCCGGCAAGGGCGGATGAGGGTTTTTTTCTAAAAGCATAAGGAGGAAACGGGTGTGCCTTCGGCAGTTTCATTGCCCTCGGTCTATTCACCTAAAGAGGTTGAACGGAAATGGTACCCCGTGTGGGAAAAGGCAGGTTATTTCTGCGGGCCGCGGGAGAAAGCGGCCGGGCGGCCCACCTTCAGCATAGTCATGCCGCCGCCCAATGTCACCGGCAGCCTGCACCTGGGACATGCTTTAGATAACACCCTCCAGGATATCCTGGTCCGCTGGCACCGCATGCGGGGGGATGCTACCCTCTGGATCCCGGGGACCGACCATGCAGGGATAGCCACCCAGGCCCGGGTGGAGGAGGAGCTGGCCAAGGAGGGGTTGAGCAAGTACGATCTGGGCCGGGAAGAGTTTCTGGAGCGGGTGTGGGCCTGGAAGGAACAGTACGGCGCGCGCATTACCCAACAGCTACGGAGGCTCGGCGCTTCCTGTGACTGGAGCCGGGAACGCTTTACCATGGACGAAGGTTGCTCCCGGGCCGTTAGGGAGGTTTTCGTGCGCCTCTTTGAGAAGGGGTTGATTTACCGCGGCAATTACATCATCAATTGGTGCCCGCGCTGCCAGACCACTATTTCCGACATCGAAGTAGAACACCAGGAAGAGGCCGGGCACCTTTGGTATATACGTTATCCTTTTAAAGACCGGCCGGGCGGCATTGTGGTGGCCACCACCCGTCCGGAGACTATGCTGGGAGATACGGCGGTGGCCGTGCATCCGGACGACGAACGGTACTGCCAATACATCGGCGCCACCCTCATCCTACCCCTCGTCAACCGGGAGATACCGGTAATCGCCGATGAATATGTGGACCCCAATTTCGGGACCGGCGCGGTAAAGATTACCCCGGCCCACGATCCTAACGACTTCGAGATCGGCCAGCGGCATGGCCTGCCGGCCGTTACCGTCATCGGCAAAGATGCCGCCATGACGGCGGAAGCCGGGCCGTACGCCGGCATGGAGCGGTATGCCTGCCGCCGGAGGGTGGTTGAGGATCTGGAACGCCTGGGTTACCTGGTGAAAGTAGAAGAGCATGCCCACGCCGTGGGCCACTGTTACCGTTGCGATACAACTATCGAACCCCTGGTTTCGCCCCAGTGGTTCGTGCGCATGAAGCCCCTGGCGGAACCCGCCATCCGCGCCGCCCGGGAAGGACGGGTGCGCTTCGTGCCGGAGCGCTTCACCAAAATCTACCTCAACTGGCTGGAGAACATCCGCGACTGGTGTATTTCCCGCCAACTGTGGTGGGGTCACCGCATTCCCGTGTGGTACTGCCAGCAGTGCGGGGAAGTCATTTGCAGTACCGCCGACCCGGAGGAGTGCCCTTCCTGCTGCAGTACGGCCTTGGAACAAGATCCCGACGTGCTGGATACCTGGTTCAGCTCGGCCCTGTGGCCCTTCTCTACCATGGGGTGGCCTGAGAAAACCCGGGATCTGGAGCTTTATTACCCCACTTCGGTGCTGGTAACCGGTCGGGATATCATCTTCTTCTGGGTGGCCCGCATGATCTTTATGGGCCTGGAATTTATGGAGGATGTTCCCTTCCGGGAGGTCCTCATTCACGGCCTGGTTCTGGATGCCCTGGGGCGCAAGATGAGCAAATCCCTGGGTAACGGCGTAGATCCCATGGAAGTTATAGACGAATACGGGGCCGACACCCTGCGCTTTATGCTGGTCACCGGCAATACGCCGGGCAACGACCTCCGCTTTCACCCGGAACGCCTGGAAAGCACCCGCAACTTCTGCAACAAGATCTGGAATGCCGCCCGTTTTGTCTTATTGAACCTAAAGGATTACGACCCGGAACGGGAAAGGGCACCCTATACCTTGGCCGATCGCTGGATTTTGAGCCGCCTGGCCGGGGTTGTAGAGCAGGTTAGCGCCAATTTAGAGGAGTATGAGATAGGCGAGGCGGCGCGGGTTATCTATGACTTTTTCTGGGACGAGTTCTGCGACTGGTATATTGAGCTGGCCAAAGGCCGCCTCTACAGTGAGGACCCGGCTGCCAAGGCTACGGCCCAGCACGTGCTGGTAGAGGTGCTGGAGACCAGTCTAAAGTTGCTGCATCCCTTCATGCCCTTTATTACCGAAGAAATATGGCACCATCTCCCCGGCGAAAGGTCCAGCATCATGGTGAGCCCCTGGCCCCAGGCCCGGCCGGAATCCCGCGACGCCGAAGCGGAAAAGGCCATGACGCTGATTATAGAGGTGATCCGGGCCATCCGCAATTTGCGTAGTGAGATGCGGGTAGCCCCCGGCCGCAAGGCCCGGGTCCTACTGGTCGCCCCGTCCGACGCTACAAGGCGTATTTTAGAAGAGGCCCGGGAATACCTGACGAACCTGGCCCGGGCCGAACCCGTGGAATTAGCAGCAGCCCTGGAAGAGCCCCCTGTTAAGGCGGCTACGGCAGTTACCGCCGGAGTGGAAATCTATCTACCCCTGGAGGGGTTGGTGGATTTCCAGAAGGAAATAGCCCGGCTGGAAAAGGAGCTGACCGCCGTACAGAGGGAGCTAGAACAGGTGCGCCGCAAGCTCGCCAAACCCGACTTTGTGGCCAAGGCGCCGGAAGAAGTGGTGGCCAAGGAAAGGGCTAAAGAAAAGGAACTGGTGGGTAAAGGGGAAACCCTGGCGGGCCGCCTGCGGTCTTTAAGGGGTTTCTGAGGGGGCCTCTCTCTGGTGGTTTGCCGGTTTCGGCCCGGCCGGCTGTAGCTGACGCTGGGCTACCCGATACCGTCCTATATCTCTAGGGCCAGACGTTCTAGACATTTCGAGGTGAAGAAGCTTGGATTACCCTCAAGCCCTGGCATATTTGCGGGACCTTACTAAATTCGGTGTTAATCTGGGCTTAGGTCGCATGGAGGAGCTGCTGGAGCGGCTGGGCAACCCCCACCGCCGGCTCCGTTTTTTTCATATCGGGGGGACCAACGGTAAAGGTTCGGTAGCGGCCATGGTGGCGGCCATCCTGCAGGCTGCCGGTTACCGGGTGGGACTCTTTACCTCCCCTCACCTCCATAGCTATATCGAACGCATCCGCCTGGACGGCCGGGAAATACGGCGGGAACACGTGGCCGAGATCCTCACCCGCATGCGTCCCCTCCTGGACGGGATGGTAAGGGAGGGTCATGAGCATCCCACCGAGTTCGAAGTAAGCACGGCCATAGCCCTCTACTATTTTGACGAGGTAAGGGCGGATTACGTGGTCCTGGAAGTCGGGCTGGGAGGCTCCTTTGATTCGACCAATGTGATTCCCTCCTCCATGGTCAGTGTAATTACCAACGTGGGTTTCGATCACATGGATTATTTGGGCCATACCCTGGCCGAAATTGCCCGGGAAAAGGCGGGCATCATTAAGGATGGGGGGGTAGTGGTCACCGGCGCGGATAAGGCCGAGGCCTTAGAGGTTATCGAGGCGAGATGCCGCCGGAAGGGGGCCGTTCTCTATCGGCTGGGAAAAGAGTTTAACTATAATCCCCTCGAGGTATCCTCTAGGGGAGGACGGATGGACTGGGAGGGAATGGACCGGGCTTATGCCGGATTACAGGTGCCCCTGTTGGGCCGTCACCAGTTGGGCAACGCCGCCCTGGCGGTGGCGGCAGTGGAGGCGGCGCGGCTCCACCATAACCTGGATATCCCGGAGGAACATATCCGAGAAGGGTTGGACCGGGCCTTCTGGCCGGGCCGCCTGGAGATAGTTAACCGCCGCCCCCTGGTGGTCCTGGACGGGGCTCATAACTACGACGGAGCCCTGGCCCTGAAGCGCTCCCTGGAAGAGCTATTTCCCCACCGGCGCCTGATCCTGGTTTTAGGCATGCTGGCCGACAAAGAGAGGGAAAAGGTGGTGGCCACCTTGGTCCCCCTGGCCCAGGCGGTCATCATAACCCGGCCCAACAATCCGCGGGCCGGTGATTGGAAGGTTTTAGGCCTTCATGCACGGCGCTTTACTCCCCACGTTCAGATTATCAGGCACATATCCCAGGCCATGGAAACAGCTATGGGTCTGGCAGGGCCTGAGGACTTGATTTGCGCTACCGGATCTTTGTACATGGTGGCTGAGGCCAGGGAATGGTTTCTAATGAAGAAAAAAGAGGATTTCGCCGTTAAATAGCGAATAGGACAAAATCGGACCTTGCGCAAAAGGTTTAAACTGAAGCAGGGGGGATTTCCAGATGATGAAGACCCTGAAAGTTCCGGAGGCCACCATCACCAGGCTTTCGGTGTACTCCCGTTTCTTAGCCCAGGCCGACCGCCAAGGAATCGTGACCATCTCGTCGGGAGAAATTGCGGAAGGGGTTGGGGTGAGCCCGGCCCAGGTGCGCAAGGATCTCGCCTACTTCGGCGAATTCGGTACCCGGGGTGTGGGATACAATGTAAAAGATCTTTACTGGCACATCATCAAGATCCTGGGCCTTAACACCACCTGGCCCATGGTCATCATCGGTGCCGGTAACCTGGGGACCGCCCTGTCCATGTACGGCGGTTTCCGGGAGAGGGGCTTTAAAATCGTGGGTATTTTTGACAATGCCCCCCATAAAATCGGCTATCGTTTAAACGGGGTTGAAGTTTACAGCATGGATAGGCTGGCCGAAATAATCGAGAGGGAGAAGGCCCAAATAGCTATTATTGCCGTGCCGGCCGACCAGGCCCAATTTGTGGCCGACGAGCTGGCCAAAACCTCCATCCGCGGTATTCTCAATTTTGCCCCGCGGGTTATCAATGTCCCGAGCCATATCGAAGTCCGCAACGTCGACCTGACCGTTAATTTGGAAATCCTGACCTTTAACCTGGCCTTCCGGCGCACTTTGAAGGCTTATCACGAGGCTTAAGGCCTTAGGGGAGCAGGGCAGATGCCCCGGCTGGTTCTGGCTTCGGGTTCACCGCGTCGACAGCAGCTCTTAAGCCAGTTGGGCCTGCGGTTTGAAACCATGCCCAGTTCCGTCAGGGAGAACCGGTACGACCGGCTGCCACCTGAAGAACGGGTGAGGGCCCTGGCCAGGGCCAAGGCATTGGAAGTGGCCCACAACTTGCCGGAAGCCGTCGTCGTGGGGGCAGATACCCTGGTAGTCTGCCAAGGCCGGGTGCTGGGCAAGCCTTCTTCTCCGGCCGAAGCCGAAGCCATGCTGAGCTTCTTGAGCGGGAAAACCCACCGCGTTTATACCGGAGTCGCGGTGGTGGCCGTGCGGGGTAAAGTTATCCGGGAAGCCCTGGAATGTACCGAAGTACGCTTCCGGCGGCTCACCTCCAAGGAGATTAAAAACTATGTCGCTACGGGAGAACCCCTGGATAAGGCGGGAGCTTACGGGATCCAGGGGCGTGGCGCCCTGCTGGTCGAAGGCATCAAGGGGGACTTTTTTAATGTGGTCGGCCTGCCCTTAGTTAAAACGGCGGGCCTGCTGGAGGAATTCGGCATCGATGTCTGGGGAGGCCCCAAGGCGGATGGCGGAAAATAACGAGGGAAGGACCATCAAGAAGCTACCGGAAGATTTGAGGCCGCGGGAGCGCATGTTGCTGGCAGGCGCCCAGGCCCTCTCCAACGCCGAATTGCTGGCCATCCTCCTCCGCACCGGTACTCCCCGGGAAAACGCCCTGGATTTGGCCCAAAGGTTGCTGGCCCAGCCCGGCGGGCTGCGCTACCTGGCCGAGGTTTCCTTGGAAGAGTTGAAGGAGCTGAAGGGAATAGGTCTGGCCAAGGCCGCTCAAATAAAGGCGGCCGTGGAACTCGGGCGGCGGCTGGCGGCGTACAGCGCCCACCGGCCGGTTATCCAGCACCCCGGCGATGTAGCCGCCCTCCTCATGGACGAAATGCGCTATTTGGACCGGGAACACTTTCGTACTATCTCTTTAAATACCAAGAACCGGGTTTTGGCTGTCGATAATGTGGCAGTGGGCAGCTTGAACGCTTCCCTGGTACACCCGCGGGAAGTCTTCAAAGGTCCTATAAGAAGGAGTGCAGCGGCCGTCATCCTGGTACACAACCACCCCAGCGGGGATCCTTCCCCCAGCGTAGAGGATATTCAGGTCACCCGCCGCCTGGCGGAAGCCGGGAAGCTGTTGGGCATTGACGTCCTGGATCATGTGGTCCTGGGAGACGGATCTTTCGTGAGTATGAAAGAGAGGGGCCTCTTTTAGGCCTTGGATATACAAATTAAAAAGCGACGAGGAAGGAGCATGGTTTATGGTATTTTCCCGGGATATCGGGATTGACCTAGGGACTGCCAATACCCTCGTTTATGTGCGGGGAAAGGGCATCGTCCTGCACGAGCCCTCCGTTGTGGCCATCCGGAGGGGCAACGGGCAGGTGTTGGCCGTAGGAGAAGCGGCCAAGAAAATGATAGGCCGTACACCGGGAGACATCGTGGCCATAAGGCCTTTGAAGGACGGAGTTATAGCCGACTTTGACGTAACCCAGAGCATGTTGCGTTATTTTATACAAAAGGCCGTTCCCAAGGGCTTTTTCGTCCGGCCCCGGGTAGTGGTGGGCGTGCCTTCGGGCGTAACGGCCGTAGAGGAGAGGGCCGTACGTGAGGCCGCCATCCAGGCGGGGGCCAAGGAAGCCTATCCCATCGAAGAGCCCATGGCCGCGGCCATCGGTGCCGGGTTGCCGGTATACGAGCCCACCGGCAACATGATTGTAGACATCGGCGGGGGCACCACGGAAGTGGCCGTAATTTCCCTGGGTGGTATCGTCACCAGTCGCTCCATCCGCATCGGCGGGGATGAAATGGATGAAGCCATTGCCCAGCATATTAAGCGCAACTACAATCTTATGATCGGGGAGCGTACGGCCGAAGAAATAAAAATGGAGATAGGTGCGGCTTATTTTGGTAATACTCCTGAGGACGAAGCCCGGAGCACGCGCACCTACTCCGTGCGGGGCCGGGACTTGGTGACCGGTCTGCCCAAGACCATAGAGGTGTCTGCGGAGGAAATCAAAGAAGCCTTGGCCGAACCGGTGGCGGCCATCCTGGAGGCTATCAAAATATGCCTGGAACGCACTCCCCCTGAGCTGGCGGCGGATCTCATGGACCGGGGAATAGTCATGGCGGGCGGTGGCTCCCTGCTTTGGGGCCTGGACAGACTGGTCAGCCAGGAAACAGGGATGCCGGTTCACATGGCAGAGGATCCCCTGACGGCCGTCGTTATAGGTACCGGTAAAGTGCTGGAAAACCTGGAGGAATTGAAGCGGGTACTCTTTGCCACAAGGCGCTCGGGTTAAGAGAGGTGTTTTTTGTTGCGGTGGCTTTGGCGGAAGTTTTTTCCCCTCCTCGGCCTGGGGCTGGCTGCCGGGATGCTGATCTTTATCTTCCGCTGGTCGGTAGCCGCAGGGACCTTGAGGTCGGCCGGGGCAATTCTGAAAGAAGTGGCGGCACCGGCGGCCGGGGTTGCCACGTGGGTGGGGCACAGGGGCCAAAGCCTGTGGGAGAGTATCCTGCATATGGGCCGCTTACAGGACGAAAACGAGCGGTTAAAAAGGCAGGTGGCCGAACTACAGGGTCGGATAGCCCGGATGGAAGAATGCCGCCTGGAGAACGAACGATTACGACAAATACTGGAGTACCGGGAGGCCACCGAGGGGCGATGGCGCCTAAAAGTTGCCCCGGTTATAGGACGCAATCCCGATAATTGGTTTAGCACCCTGACCCTGGGCATTGGCTCCGGGGACGGGGTTCGGGAAGATCAAGTGGTAATTACCCCGGCGGGAGTAGTCGGCCGGATTATAAGGGTCGGTCCCAGGACGGCTGAGGTTCTGTTGCTCCTCGACCGGGAAGGGGCGGTAGGGGGCCTGGTGCAGTCCTCCCGCCTTCCTGGGGTAGTGGAGGCCAGCCCGGATTACCGGGGGTACCTGCAGATGATCCACCTGGCCCATGACGCCCCGGTGGCCAAGAACGATGTGATCGTCACTTCAGGACTGGGGGGAATTTTCCCGAAGGGCTTGCCCATCGGCACGGTGGTGGAAGTTTTGCCGGAAACCGGGGGTTTGCTCAAAAGAGCTCTCATCGCGCCGGCGGTAGATTTCAACCGGCTGGAAGAGGTCATGGTGATTACCGAGGTTTTCGAAGGGGTGGCGGAGGATGCAGGTGGTAATCTGGCTTATGGCAGGGATGGGAGCTTTGATACTGGAAGCCACCCTTCTGGAATTCTTCAGGATAGCCGGCGTTAAACCCGACTTGTTGCTATTGCTGTTGCTGTTTTACGCCCTGGAAACCGGAGCAGGCCGGGGGACAGCCCTGGGGCTGCTTTACGGCCTGATGGAAGACCTTTATACAGGACGCTTCGTAGGCCTTAACGCCGTAATCAAGATGTTGTTGGGCTACCTTTTCGGCTGGGGCAGGGATAGGCTGAACGCGGACAACCCCTGGGTACCTGTGAGCCTCGCCTGGGGAGCCACCCTGGCGGGAGGGGTTATGTTTTTGCTCCTTGGGCCCCTGGGGGGTATGGACTATCCCTGGCCGGCAGCCTTAGCGGCCGTGATATTACCTGCTTCTATTTATAACGCCTCCTTGGCCCTCGTGGGCCAAGGCCTTTCCCGGAGGAGAGCAGAGTGGGTAGCCAGGAAAAGGAGCCATGGAAGCTCAATCTGAACTGCCGCCTAAAGGGATATTTCGCCTTCGTGGTTTTGGTATTTTTGGTCCTGGCAGGGCGGCTTTTCTTTCTTCAGGTGGTAAATGCCCATGAATTTGCTCGCCAGTCGGCCGAAAACAGCATCCGGCTGATTCCCATCGAAGCCCGGAGGGGAGATATTCTAGACCGCCAGGGGAGGGTCCTGGCCACCAGCCGTCCTGTGTATGCCATAACCCTCACCAATGTCCCGGGACAGGACATGGCGCCTGTGATAAAAAGGCTGGCCCACCTTTTAGAAGATCCCGAACTAACGCCGGAGGTTATCGCCGAAAAATTAAAGAACAATCCGTACCGCTATGAGCCGGTGGTGGTCAAGAGACTGCCTGCCGGTCCCGAGAGCATGGCGGTGATTACCAGGCTGGAGGAGAGGCGGCCGGAGCTGCCGGGTGTAAATATTACCACGGAGCCCCAGCGGTATTATCCCCATGGATCCCTGGCCGGGCACATAATAGGTTTTGTGGGCCAGATAACCCAGGAAGAACTGGAACAGAGGCGTGGGGACAATTACCGCCTCAACGACAAAATCGGGAAGAGCGGTATCGAGCGCTACCTGGAGTATGAAAAACGCGGTGACCTTCGTATAGGCCTGAGGGGTCAGGATGGCGCGGAACAGGTAGAAGTTAACGCCTTCAATCGCAAAATCCGGGATCTCCTTACCATTCCCCCGGCGCCGGGAGATAACGTGGAGCTGACGCTGGATCTGGATCTCCAGAAAACCCTGGAGGAGGCCATGGACCGGGTTATTGCCGAGGCCAAGAAGAAGAATCCCAAGGCCGGTGCCGGGGCGGCAGTGGTGCTGGACGTCAAAACCGGGGCTATTCTGGCCATGGCGAGCAAACCCGACATGGACCCCAACGATTTTGTGACCGGTGCCTTTTCCGAGAAACAGGCCTACTACAACGATCCCCGGCTCAAACCAATGTTTAACCGGGCAGTCCAGGGGGCCTATCCCCCGGGCTCCACCTTTAAGCCTATTACGGCCATAGCCGCCCTTCTGGCCGGGGTGGACCCCGATTACAGGGTAGATTGCAGGGGACGGTACTGGAGAACCGGGGGCATCAGCTGCTGGAGCACCCATGGGCCGGTGAACCTGGAAAGGGCGATGGCGGTTTCTTGCAATACCTACTTCCAGTGGGCCGGTGAACAGGCCGGCATTGAAATGGTGAACCGGGTGGCCGCCCAATTCGGTCTGGGGAGCCCTACCGGCGCCGTGGGTATTCTAGGGGAGGTCAAGGGCATCTTGCCTTCTCCTGAATGGAAGAAGATGGTTAACGGCGCCGCCCTGGAGAAGTGGCTGGCCAAGGAGCAGGAAAAAATCGAAAAGAAATATCAGGAGGCCTTAGCTTCCGCCGACGAAGGGGAGCGGGAGCGCTTGCTGCGCGAGAGGGAGCGGGAGCTGAACGCCTTAAAGACCAGATTCGATATAACCTATAACTTTGAGACCAACTGGCACCCCTTTGACACCTATAACACGGTAATCGGCCAGGGAGCCAACAATTATACGGTGCTGCAGCTCGCCAACTATGTGGCCACCCTGGCCAACGGCGGCACCCGCTGGCGGCCTTATCTGGTAAAGCGGGTGGTGTCCCCGGAAGGGGAGGTTAAGCTGGAATTCGGTCCGGAAGTAGTTCAGAAAGTCGATATTCCTGCCGAAATTCTAGAAGAAGTTAAGCGGACCATGCTGGCCGTAACCGGGCCGGGGGGTACGGCTTCCTTTCTTTTCGCCGATTTCCCGTCCCACCTCAAGGTGGGGGCTAAGACCGGGACCGCCCAGACCGGCCTGGCCGGTGACGACCTCAGCCGCGATTTTTACGGCACCTTTATCGCCTTTGCCCCTTACGACGATCCCCAGATTGCCTTTGCCGGGATTATAGAATACGCCAGGCATGGCGGCGATTCGGCGGGGATAGTGGCCCGGGAGGTCTTTGCCCGTTATTTCGGTTTGACCGGGCAGCTTTCCGACGCCGAGCTGGCCGGGAGGGCAATCGAATAAACCCGCGCGGCCCTGGGGGGTATCCAATTCGACAGGAGGGGATATGGTGCCCGGCCCCGGGCTGGGAGATTCTCCCTTCTCGTCGTATTTTCGGGGAAAGGAGATAAAAAAAGCTCCCGGCTTTTTACCTCCTACGGCAGGATTTACCTTATAACACGTAGAAAGAAGAAATCATTACGCGTACTTAACGGAGGAGAGGGTATGCCTTCGGGAGGAACGCTGGCCTTGGGTAAATCCTCTTGTGGGCCCGGACATACCCTGCTGGTACGGCGTACGGTGCGCTCGGGCCAGCGCATAGACTATCCGGGCAACATGGTTATTATGGGAGACGTCAATCCCGGCGGCGAGGTGGTGGCCGGGGGGCACGTCATCGTCATGGGCGCTCTAAAGGGTATCGTCCACGCGGGAGCCGAGGGAGATGAAGGGGCGGTGGTTATTGCCTTCGACCTGCGGCCCACCCAGTTGAGGATAGCCGGATATATTGCCCGGCCGCCGGATGTTGAGGACAAGCCAAGCCGACAACCCGAAATTGCCAGGGTGCAAGACGGGACGGTGATCATCGAACGATACCAACCGGGCGGAGAAAGGCGCTACCTAAATTCAGGTAATACCACGAAAGAGGAGGAACACGATGGGTGAGGTTATAGTCATTACCTCGGGCAAGGGCGGCGTAGGGAAAACCACTACTACGGCTAATCTGGGCACCGGATTGGCCCTTCTCGGCAAAAGGGTGGTTATGGTAGATACGGACATAGGGCTGCGGAATCTGGATGTAGTACTGGGTCTGGAGAACCGCATAGTCTACGATCTGGTAGACGTGGTGGAAGGAAGGTGCCGCCTGAAGCAGGCCTTGATTAAGGATAAGAGGCTGGAGAATCTTTACCTTCTGCCGGCCAACCAGACCAGGGACAAGACGGCCGTTACGCGCCACCAGATGATGGATCTGTGCGACCAGCTAAAAGAAGATTTTGATTTTGTCCTGATCGACTGCCCGGCCGGCATTGAAATGGGCTTTAAGAACGCCATTGCCGGGGCGGAAAAGGCCGTGGTGGTGACCACGCCGGAAGTGGCGGCCGTGCGCGATGCCGACCGCATCATCGGCCTGTTGGAAGCGGCCGAAATGGAGGCGCCGCGCCTTATAATCAACCGAGTACGGCCGGATATGGTCCGCCGCGGAGATATGATGGATATCGACGATATGCTGGAAATCCTGGCCATCGACCTCCTGGGAGTGGTGCCGGAGGATGAAATGATCGTAGTTTCCACCAACAAAGGAGAACCGGCCATTCTGGACAAGCGTTCCCGGGCCGGACAGGCCTACCACAACATTTCTCGGCGCCTCCTGGGTGAGGAAGTACCCCTGCTGAATCTGGAGGGCAATGAAGGTATCGTGGCCAAATTGAGGAAGCTCTTTGGCCTAGGGTAAGGGGGGACCTACTGGTGTTAGAATTCCTGCTGCGTTTTTTCGGACGCGAAACGGGCTCCAGCAAGAAGGTGGCCAAGGAGCGGTTGCGCTTGGTGCTGGTCCACGACCGGGTAGGGGTATCGCCTCACCTGCTGGAGGCCTTGAAGGAAGACCTGATTAAAGTGATTTCCGAGTACCTGGAGATCGACGCCTCCGGGCTGGAAGTGAGTTTGAGCCGGGAAAACGATACGGTTGCCCTGGTGGCCAATATTCCCATCCTCCGTATCAAGCGAACCTTTAAGGTCGGCGGCGAACAAAGCGTTACCTACTAACCCTTACGGTTACCAACCGAGCAGGCCATCTTATGGAAGAAAGCCAGGCCCCGCGAAGCTACCGGCGGGGCTTGCTTTTTTGTATAATTAGAGGGACAAGGTGGCGAAGGAAGATGTTTAACCGCAAACTATGGCGCAATTTGGATTACGTTCTGGTAGCCACAGTGCTGGCCCTTCTGGCTATCAGCCTCCTGGTCCTGGATAGTGCGGCCGCCAGCATAACCTCGCGACCCGACTATTATGTAAAAAAGCAAATGATGGTCATCGCCCTGGGATTGATAGGTATCCTGGTAGTTTCGACCATTGATTACCAGCAGCTTAAGCGATACCGGCTGCCCCTGTACATCTTCAACCTCCTGTTGCTGGTTTCGGTATTCGTTATAGGCAGTGAAGCCAAAGGAGCCCAGCGCTGGATCGATTTGGGATTCTTCCAGTTCCAACCTTCGGAGTTCAGCAAGCTGATAGTTGTTATCACCCTGGCAGGTATGTTGGAAGGCCGGCAGGGCAAACTAAACCATGTTAAAGATCTGGTGCTCCCTTTTATACACGTGGCCGTGCCTATGCTCCTGGTACTGAAACAGCCCGATCTCGGAACTGCCCTGGTATTTATGGCCATTCTAGCAGGCATGTTATATGTGGCCGGCGTCAATTCCCGCCTTTTCTTTACCCTGGTCGGCGGAGCCGCCCTGGCCGCAGGCCTGGCCCTCTATGCCCACTTTAACTGGGGCCTGCCCCTGCCCCTGGAGGAGTACCAGCTTAAGAGGTTGGTGGTCATGCTGGATCCCTACAACGACGGAGAAGGTGGCCGCGGGGCCGGCTACCACATTATCCAGTCCCAGGTAGCCATTGGCTCCGGGGGCCTTTGGGGCAAGGGGCTGCGCCAGGGTTCCCAGGTTCAGCTCAATTTTCTGCCGGAGCACCACACCGATTTCATCTTTTCGGTGGTGGGTGAAGAGCTGGGCTTCTTTCGAACCCTGGGGGTATTGGCCCTGTATTTCCTGCTCCTTTACCGGATGATCCGCATCGCCCACCAGGCCAAGGACCTTTTCGGCGCCCTCCTGGTTACCGGCGTTTGTTGCATGTTTACCTTCCACGTGTTGGTTAATGTGGGCATGACCATCGGTATCATGCCGGTGACCGGGATACCCCTTCCCCTTTTTAGCTACGGAGGCAGTTCCATGCTGACCAACTTGCTGGCCCTGGCCATAGTGATCAACGTAAATCTGCGCAGGCAAAAAATTCTCTTTTGAGGGCCGCGACCTATTGACAAGCCGGAAACCCTTATATTAATATAATACTTGGCTGTTAGCACTTACCTCAGGTGAGTGCTAACAAAATTTATACGCTGAAGGGAGGATAACTTCTATGCTCCGGCCTCTTGGCGATCGGGTGGTAATCAAGGTAGTTTCGACCGAGGAAAAAACCCAAGGAGGCATTGTGCTGCCGGACACCGCTAAGGAAAAGCCCCAGGAAGGGGAAGTGGTGGCAGTAGGTCCGGGCCGGATCTTGGACAACGGTACGCGGGTGGCCCCCGAGGTTAAGGTGGGTGACCGGGTGGTCTTCGCCAAGTACAGCGGTACGGAGGTCAAGGTGGACGGGCAGGAATACCTCATCATCCGCGATAGCGATATTCTGGCGGTAAAAGAATAAACTAAGGGATCGACATAACACGTTTGAAGGAGGTTGGGACACACATGGCCGCTAAACAATTATCCTTTGATGTAGAAGCGCGGCGGGCCCTGGAGCGGGGAGTTAATGCCGTAGCCCAGGCCGTGAAGGTTACCTTGGGTCCTAAGGGCCGCAATGTTGTGCTGGAACGCAAGTTCGGTTCGCCGGTCATAACGAAAGACGGCGTAACGGTGGCCAAGGAAATCGAATTGAAGGACCCCATGGAGAACATGGGCGCCCAGCTCTGCCGGGAAGTGGCTTCCAAGACCAACGATGTGGCCGGTGACGGCACCACCACGGCGACGGTGTTGGCCCAGGCCATCATGCTGGAGGGCCTAAAGAACGTAACGGCCGGTGCCAACCCCATCTTCATCAAGAGGGGCATCGACCGGGCCGTCGACGCCGTGGTAGAAGAGATCAAGAAGATGAGCATCGCCGTGGAGTCCCGGGAAAGCATTGCCCACGTGGCTTCTATTGCCGCCAATGACAAGGACATCGGCGAGCTGATTGCCGAGGCTATGGAGAAGGTGGGCAAAGACGGCGTAATAACCGTCGAAGAATCCAAGGGCACCACCACCACGGTAGACGTCGTGGAAGGTATGGAGTTCGACCGCGGATATATTTCCCCCTACTTTGTTACCAACGCCGAGGCCATGGAAGTGGAGCTGGAAGATCCCTATATACTTATCCACGAAAAGAAGATTTCGGCCATTAACGACCTGCTCCCCCTGCTGGAGAAGGTTGTACGGACCGGCAAACCTCTCCTCATTATCGCCGAGGATGTGGAGGGCGAGGCCCTGGCCACGTTGGTAGTCAACAAGCTGCGGGGTACTTTGTCTTGCGCCGCGGTGAAGGCGCCGGGCTTCGGCGACCGGCGTAAGGCCATGCTGGAGGATATCGCCATCCTTACCGGCGGTACCTTCATTTCCGAGGATCTCGGTGTTAAGCTGGAGAACGTGGAGCTCCATATGCTGGGCCGGGCCAAGAAGGTCAAGATCGCCAAGGAGAAGACCACCATTGTGGAGGGTTACGGCAGCAAGGAGGCCGTGGCCGGCCGGGTGGCCCAGATTAAGAAGCAGATCGAAGAGACAGATTCCGATTATGACCGCGAAAAACTGCAAGAGCGCCTCGCCAAGCTGGCCGGCGGCGTAGCGGTCATCAAGGTCGGGGCGGCTACGGAGACCGAGCTTAAGGAGAAGAAACACCGCGTGGAGGATGCCCTGGCTGCTACCCGGGCGGCGGTGGAAGAAGGCATTGTTCCGGGCGGCGGTGCGACCCTCATCCATTGCATCCAGGCCTTGGATAAGATCGAGGCCGACGGCGACGAGGCGGTGGGCGTAAGGATCGTTAAGAGGGCCCTGGAGGAGCCCCTGCGGCAGATCTGCGCCAACGCTGGCCTGGAAGGCTCGGTAATTGTGGAGCGGGTAAAGAGCGAGAAGCCTCCCATCGGCTTCGACGTAGTCACCGAGCAGTATGTAGATATGATCAAGGCCGGTATCGTGGATCCCGCTAAGGTTACCCGCAGCGCCCTGCAGAATGCGGCCAGCATCGCTTCCATGCTGTTGACCACGGAAGCTCTCGTGGCCGAAATTCCCAAGGAAGAGAAGAACCAGCCCATGCCGCCCAACATGGATTACTAATAGCGGCCGAGCAAAGGAAAGGATGCCCTCGCGTAGAGGGCGTCCTTTTTTATTTTTTTTATTTTTGCGCCCCACCCGGGTGGCTGGGGCGAAGCAGGCTGTGTGGGCGAAAATTTAGGGCCAAAGGTAAAAGAAGGAGAAATAAGGCCTCGATAGGGCAAAAAGAGGCCGAGAAGGCCGGAGACGGCATTTGTCCGGGCCGGCCGGTGGAGTTAAAATAAATTTTAATAAAATAGTGTATTTGACAACGGGGAGCTCCTGTTAGGGGCTGAGAAAGGGCTAGTGAGCACCTGACCCGCCGAACCTGTTCAGGATAATGCCTGCGGAGGGAAAAGAAAGCCGGTGATTTAAGGGTGTACTTTCCTCGCGGAGGTGCACCCTTTTTCGTCTTTACGGCGGGCCGCAGAAAGGCCTTCCCTTCAAAGTTTCTAAGCCCTGCTGCGGCGGAAGGGGGTGGTGATGATTGGCCTGGCTATACGTAATAAGCAACCAACAGCTTACCCGGTATCCCCTGGAGGTGGTGGCGACCAAACTGGAAGGAGTAGATTTTTTCCAGTTACGGGAAAAAAATCTTCCTGCAAGCGAGCTTTATCGCCTGGCCTGCAAGCTGCGAACGGCCTTGCCGGCTACCACCAAGCTCTTGATCAACGACCGGGTGGATATAGCCATGGCCGCGGGGCTGGACGGCGTGCATTTGGGGCAGCGTAGCCTGCCGGTAGAGGCGGCCAGGAGGCTCCTGGGGCCCGGCGTCCTCATCGGAGTATCCGTCCACAACCGGGGAGAAGCCTTGGCGGCAGCCCGTAGGGGCGCCGACTACCTCCTCTTCGGTCACGTATTCGCCACAGATTCTAAGAAGGGCTTGCCGCCCCGGGGATTAGAGGCGCTGGGGGAAATTGCAAACGCAGTTGGTATACCAGTGTTGGCCCTGGGCGGGGTTACGGTGGAGAGGGTGGAGGCTTGCCTTGCGGCCGGTGCCGGCGGGGTGGCCGTCATGTCGGCAGTTATGGCGGCGCCCGATCCTGGCGCCGTGGTAATGGCGTTCCGCCGGGCCTTGGATGGATATAAAGGAGGAACGTGAGCTCCGGGGGATAAGCCCCAGAGGAGGAGGGTTGCAAGATGCAGATTACCGTGAACGGTGAGAAAAGGGAGGTCCGGCCGGGTACGACCGTGGCCGGGCTGCTCAAGGAGCTGGGTATCGACTACCGCTACATGGCCCTGGAGCGCAACCGGATCATCGTACCCAAACAAGAGTACGAAAAGGTGGTGTTGCAGGAAGGGGACGAGATCGAGGTCGTCCGTTTCGTAGGAGGAGGTTAATGCGGTCCTTGCCCCTGGCGGTATGGGGCACCAACTCTAATAACTTTCGGGGGGTAGACGTCCATGCCGCTGGTGCGGCACCAGCAGAAGGATGAAAACAACAAGCCGGCATGCAAACAATAGCAATGCCGGCCTGGAGGGAAGTTATTTTCGGGGGGTAGAACGAATGGCCGATAAATTAGTAATCGCCGGCAGGGAGTTCAATTCCCGTCTTATGGTGGGCACCGGCAAGTATTCCAGTATGGAAATTATGCAGAAGGCTATAGAGGCCTCAGGAGCTGAGATTGTTACCGTAGCCGTGAGGCGTCTGAACCTCGGCAGCAGAGAGCCTTCCCTTCTGGATTATCTGGACCTAAAAAAGATCACCCTACTACCTAACACCGCCGGGGCCTATACGGTGGATGAAGCGGTACGCCTGGCCCGGCTGGCCCGGGAAGCCGGCCTTTCG
Source organism: Peptococcaceae bacterium (assembly GCA_003509545.1). Lineage (GTDB taxonomy): Bacteria > Bacillota > DSM-521 > Neomoorellales > Neomoorellaceae > UBA12545. The sequence goes on along the minus strand of DOLC01000103.1, from coordinate 19,650 downwards.
GACATGATCAAGCTGGAAGTTATAGGAGATGAAGAAACCCTCCTGCCCGATCCGGTGGCCACCATCGAGGCCACCCGCATCCTTGTGCAGGAAGGGTTTATCGTCCTGCCCTACACCACCCAGGACCCGGTGGTGGCCCGGCGCCTGGTGGAAGTAGGGGCCGCCACGGTCATGCCCCTCGGGTCGCCCATCGGTTCCGGCCAGGGATTGCCCAACTTCGAACATATTAAACTCATTATCGATCGAGTAAACGTACCCGTAATAGTAGACGCCGGCATCGGCGCCCCCTCCGATGCAGCCCTGGCCATGGAAATCGGCGCCGATGCCTGCCTCATCAACACGGCCATTGCCCAGGCCAAAGACCCGGTGCTCATGGCCGAGGCCATGAAGCTGGCGGTGGAAGCCGGCCGCAAGGGGTTCCTGGCCGGTCGTATCCCTAAGAAGACCTATGCTACTCCCAGCAGCCCCACGGAGGGCATGATAGGCCGCTAAGGGGGGATGAACTTGGCTTCCGCAGGGAAAGAGCCCAACTGGGAACCGACCTCCATTGTAAATCCCGACCACCTGGAACAGTTGGTGGGAAGCCCGCCCCCTTCTTCGGCGGCCGTGGAGGATATCCTGCGCAAGGCCCGAAACTTACAGGGACTAACCCTCGAAGAGGCAGCCTCCCTTCTCAATTTGGAGGACGAACACCTCCTAACCCGGGTCTACGCTGCGGCGGGAGAAGTAAAGGAGAAAATATACGGGCGACGCATTGTTTTGTTCGCCCCTCTATATATCAGCAACCGGTGCACCAATAATTGCCTCTACTGCGGTTTCCGGCGGGATAATCGCGGACTTAAGAGAAGGGCTTTAACCCCTGAGGAAATAGGCCGGGAAGCCAGGGCTCTGGCCGAGAAGGGTTTTAAGCGCGTTCTCCTGGTGGCCGGTGAAGGACCGGAGGGAACGGACGTCGACTATCTGGCGGAGGCCATCAGGGCCGTTTACCGTCATTCACCCTTAAGAATAGTCCATATTAACGTGGCTCCCCAAAAGGTAGCCGGCTTCCGCCGCTTGAAGGAGGCCGGGGCGGGCGTATATCAGTGTTTTCAGGAGACCTATCATCCTCCCACATACAAAAGTATGCATCCCGGTGGGGCCAAGGCCGATTACGGCTGGCGCCTGTCGTGCATGCACCGCGCCATGCAGGCCGGCTTCGGTGATGTGGGCATCGGTCCTCTGCTGGGGCTCTACGATTACCGATTCGAAGTACTGGGTACCTTGAGTCATGCTGCGGCCCTGGAGGGGGAATTCGGAGCGGGACCCCACACCGTCTCCGTACCCCGGTTGCGGCCGGCCTTGGGAGCGGCCCTGAAGGAGATCCCTTATCCCTTGAGGGACGACGATTTGCGCAAAATAGTGGCCGTTTTTCGCCTGGCCCTGCCTTATGTGGGAATAGTCCTCTCCACCCGGGAGCGGCCCGAGCTCCGGGATGAACTGATCAATATAGGGGTCTCCCAGATGTCGGCCGGATCCTCCGTAAGTCCCGGGGGATACGCCCGGGAGGCAGAACCGGCGGCCCAATTTGAGGTAGACGACCACCGGGCCTTAGAGGTGGTTTTGCAGGCCATCCTCGAAGGGGGGATGCTGCCCAGTTTCTGCACTGCTTGTTACCGGGCGGGCCGGACGGGCGCTCCCTTTACGCGGCTGGCCCGTGGGGGACGGATACAGGATTTCTGCCTGCCCAATGCCCTGCTGAGCTTTAAAGAATACCTGCTGGAGAAGGCGCCCTTTCATATCCGGGAGTGGGGCGAAAGGGTAATCCAGGCTGGCCTGGGGGAAATAAAGGAGGAATCTTTGCGGCGGGCCACGGAGGATAAACTCCGACAACTGGAACAGGGGCAACGGGACCTATATTTCTAGTGCGGCGCCCCGCGGGACCGGGTCGGGGTGCTCGATCCGGTCCCGGTGTTCCCCGGCGGCGGGGGCAAAGGGCATGAAGGGTATAGTCAGGTAAGGCCGGGAATGGCTCACATGGCCCCGGCCGGGGAAGTCTGCCGTCGGGCCCCGGGGCCTTCCTCGGCGTCCGCAGGAAAGATAGCGGTGCCCTGGTGACGGACCGGCAGGCATAGTCCGGCAGGACATGCATAAACATTAGATAGAAATATGCCTGTCCGGGAGGCCGCGACTAATGCGTTATGATTGGGATTGGGACGACTTCAAGGGCGCACCCCTGGGGGAATTTAAAGGACCGGGCCGCTCCTTACCGCCACCTCGCTTTTCCCGGCAGCTGTTAAAACAGTCTCTGGCTGCCGGCTTGCTTTTCTTGGCCATTACCCTGGTTTTCCGCCTGGAAGGAGAGGGAGCGAACCAAATCCAGGCGGCCCTGCGCTACTATCTGCGGGATCCGTCCTCAGACCAGACCTGGCAGGTGGCCCAAGTTATGAGGAATGCCCTATGGCTGGACACCTTCGACCGCTGGGTTTTTCACGGTTTTCGACCGGAACAGGATTCCCTTTCGGCCTTTCGACCCGAAGAGCGAAGGGATTATCCCCCTTTGGCCGTGCCGGTTTCAGGCGAAATCATTAAACCCTACGGCTGGCTGCCGGCCGAGGAGGGTCAGCCCCGGCAGTTCCACCAGGGCATAGATATAAAGGCCGCCGGAGACAGCCCCGTCCGGGCGGCTATGGACGGCCGGGTCATCCGGGCCGGGGAAGATCCTATTCTCGTGCAGGTGGTGGAAATAGATCACGGGGGCGGCCTGGTGACGGTTTACGGTACCCTGGGAAAGATCTATGTTCGCCCGGGTCAGACGGTGAAGCAGGGAGATACCATCGCAGTTCTGGCTTCGGGTTCTGCGGTCCAGCTTCATTTTGAAATACGGGAGAACGGCCAGGCCGTAGACCCCATGCTGTATCTGGCTCCGGCGGAAAAAATTTGAGCCATGCGCCTGGGAAAAGTGGCAGGGATCAACCTTGTCGTGAATGATTATTTTTTGTTGCTCTTAGGGGTTTATTTCTTGCTGGGGGTTCTGCCCCAGGCTGTACTGCTTTTTTTGGCCGTTAGCTGGCATGAAGCCTGGCATGTCCTCGCCGCGTGCAGAGTGAGTTGCATCCCGGCAAAGGTCGAGCTGTTTCCCTTTGGCGGCGTGGCCCGCTTTGCGACACCGCTAGCGTTTTACCCCCGACAAGAGGCCCGCATAGCCCTGGCCGGGCCTGTAGGAAGTTTAACCCTTGCTCTCATTGCCGAGCTATTGGGCCGCCTTCTGGGGAGGGAGGGGGAACCCTGGCTGGCCTTTTTTGTTCGGGCCAATTTGCTGCTGTTTGCTTTCAATCTCTTCCCCGGCTTGCCCCTGGACGGCGGCCGCGTATACCGTACGTGGCGTACAGCCAAAGGGGATGCCGGCCGGGCTACCTGGGAGGCCGCCTTGTTGGGCCAGGTCCTGGCGTTACTCCTGGCCGTGGGCGGCGTAGTCGGGTTTTGCCTGCGGGTCACCGACTTACAGAGCGTCGTCTTGGCCCTTTTTATTTTCCGGGAAGCAAGCCGGGAGAAGGAGGTAGCCCCATATTTGTTTTGGCGTCAATTCTGGCGGGCGCGTCCTCAAGAGAAGCGAGATATCCCGGGCGAGGCTCGTCTGTTGGCGGCAAGGGAAGAAGAGCCTGTGATCCGCATTGTCAAGCGGTTTAAGCCCGGGAAATATAACCTGGTGGCGGTAGTCGCCAGCGGAGGCCGGGTATTGGGTCTGGTAGGTGAGGGAGAGGTGCTTAAGGCCCTTTACGACGGAGGTTCCACCAAACCCATAGGCAAACTGCTACGGTAGGCTTATTTTCCTTCCTTGGCCCTTACAGGGCGAGAAAAGTCCGGCGCACCCTGTTCTTGGTCTCCAGCCTGCCCGGGGGTCCCTCCGGAAACCCTCGCAGCCAAGCCTACCCCGAAAATAATTCCCCTCCGGGCCGGCATTGTTTTCGCTCGCTAAGTGGTCCTCGCGGAGCAGCCTAAGGCTTAGGCCTCGGGCTCGGGCGGGGTTCCCGGCCTATTCAGCATCCCTGCTTCAGAGGCCGGCCTCGGACTTCCTGTCCTCGGCTCCGCCCTCCCTCCTCGGCTTCGCCAAGGCTGCTTACCCGCTCGGACCAAACCGCTCGCTCAAAACAAACGCCGGCCCGCTTTTTCCTTCTTCTGCTGGTGCTGCACCGGCGGCATGGATATCTACCCTTATCTCGAGGCTCCGGTGGGCTTGCCGGCATAGTCCAGGATCTCTTGTGTTAGTTGCTGGCCCTGGGTTTCTCCCTCGACCCTGCCTTGGGCTATCGCGGGGCCAAAGTTCTGCTGTACCGCCAAGGTTGTGTGGCTCACGGCCGGGTCCAAGCAAGCCTTCCATGCAATAGCCGGGTATGAAGTGAGCGTACGGTATATCGCCGCCGAGATTTTTGCTATACTATGAAGTAGTCTCGTGACTTTTCGTTTAAGGGGAAAGGACCATTGCAGGAATATATAAGAGAGAAAATACTGCCCCGGGTAGAAAAGCCGTCCCGCTATTTGGGAACGGAGTGGAATAGCGTACATAAGGATTGGGACCAAACCCCGGTGCGCATGGCCTTTGCTTTTCCCGACTTATACGAGGTGGGTATGTCCCACCTGGGGCTGGCCATCCTCTACGGAGTGGTAAATGAAAAGGAAAACATGCTTATGGAACGGGCCTTTGCGCCGGCGCCGGACCTGGAAGCAATCTTAAGGAGCGAGGGGCTACCTTTATTTTCTCTGGAATCCCACCGGTCGCTGGGCGAGTTCGACCTTATTGGCTTTACCCTCCAGTATGAGCTGAGCTACACTACCGTTCTCCACATGTTGGACCTCGCCGGCATACCCTTATTGGCCGCTGAGCGTTGCTCCGACCATCCCCTGGTGATCGGGGGAGGACCCTGCGCCTGTAACCCCGAACCCCTGGCCCCTTTCTTCGATTGTTTCGTATTAGGCGACGGTGAAGAGGTACTTCCCGCGCTGTTGGAGATAGTCGCCGAACTTAAGGATTCCCCTGCCTCGCGTATAGACCGGGCGGAATTCCTAAGAAGGGCCGCCCTCCTGCCGGGGGTGTATGTCCCGTCCTTTTACGAGGTCGACTACCGGCAGGACGGGACCGTAGCCGAGATAAGGCCCATAAGGCCGGAAGCTCCCCCAAGGGTTAGGAAAGCAGTGGTGGACGACCTGGACCGGGTCTACTTCCCCACGCAACCCATCGTACCCTACTTGGAGGTGGTCCACGACCGCATTATGCTGGAGGTGATGCGGGGATGCACTCGGGGATGCCGCTTTTGCCAGGCCGGAGCCATTTACCGGCCGGTGCGGGAGAGGGATGTAGAGGTGCTGCTACGCCAGGCGGCGGAGCTGGTCCGGCACACGGGGTACGAGGAAATCTCCCTAACCTCCCTCAGCACCGCCGATTATTCCTGCATTGAAGCCCTGGCGCGGTCGCTGGCAGAGGCTTATGCTCCAGGAGGGATCGCGGTTTCCCTCCCCTCTCTGCGGGTAGATGCCTTCAGCGTTAGACTGGCCCAGGCCCTCCAGCAGTTCCGCAAGAAGAGTACCCTCACCTTTGCTCCTGAGGCCGGGAGCCAGCGCTTGCGGGATGTGATCAATAAAGGAGTAACGGCCGAGGATTTGCTTTCGGCCACCGGCGAGGCCTTTGCCGCCGGCTGGCACCATATTAAACTTTACTTTATGATCGGGCTGCCCACGGAAACTGCCGAGGACCTGGAAGGTATAGAGGGGCTGGCCCGCCAGGTGTTAGAACAGGGGCGGCGCTTAAGCAAGGGTAAGAGGCCCACGGTTACCGTGAGCATTTCTTCTTTCGTACCCAAACCCCATACCCCCTTTCAGTGGGAGCCCCAGGCGGGCCTGGAAGAACTAAAGGAGAAACAGCGTTTCCTGCGCTCCCGCCTCAAAGGTCCAGGCCTGCGGTTTAGCTGGCACCAGCCGGAGATGAGCTTCCTGGAGGCAGTACTGGCCAGGGGCGACCGGCGGCTGGCCGCGGCCCTGCTGGAAGCCTGGCGGAGCGGGGCCAAACTCGAAGGGTGGTCGGAGCACTTCCGCTATGAACTGTGGGAGAAGGTCTGGGAGGACACGGGTTTGGACCCGGCCTTCTACGCCTACCGGCGCAGGGACTATGACGAACGGCTCCCCTGGGATCATCTGGATTTCGGCGTAACGAAAAGATTCCTCCAACAGGAACACCGCCGGGCCCTGGCGGGGGAAATAACCCGGGATTGCCGTTCGGGGCGCTGTGCGGCCTGCGGGGTGTGTCCAGGGCTTAACGTAGGTTTGCAGCTAAAGGGGGAGGGGCGTTTTGCGGCTGCGGATTAAATTTGCCAAGTTGGGAGAAGGGCGCTTCTTAAGCCATCTGGAAGTTATGCGCGCCTTTCAGCGGGCCGTGCGCAGGGCAGGCCTGCCCCTGGCTCTAAGCCAGGGTTTTAATCCCCATCCTCGTCTTTCCTTCGGACCGGCCCTGGCGGTGGGCCTCGAAAGCGAGGCGGAATATCTCGACCTGGAACTGGCGGAAGCCGTGGAGGTGAGGGAAGTCGGCCGGGCTCTCTCCAGCCAGCTGCCCCCGGGACTCGAAGTTCTGACCCTTAGAGCCCTTTCACCCGGCGAGCCCACCCTGGGAGAAGCCGTCCGCTGTGCTGCCTATCGGGTCGAAGTCGAGGGATTACCCCCTGCCGAGCTGCGCCAGGGGGTAGACGCCCTCCTGGCGTCGGAGAAGGCCGTTGTGACCCGGCGCACCAAGGACGGCGCCAAGGAGGTGGATATCCGCCCCGGCCTCTACCGTTTAGAGGTGGAGGGGGACGCTATCCTTCACATGCTTTTAGCCTGCGGCCCGCAGGGTACCGTACGGCCCGAAGAGGTAGTAAAGGCCTTGGACCCGCGCCTCAACGTTAGACATGCCCGCCGGACGGGACTATACACTGGCTGTGACGGCAAATCGGCCGTTCCCTTGGATTAAATCCTTTTTCCCAGGCGCCGGTGCCGGCCTGCGCTGCCCGGCATATTTTTTTGTCTTTTTTCTACCAGAGCAGCAGGAATTTTATCGAGGAGGGCGAATAATATAACATCAACATGTAAAGACAAGATACTAACCGCTAGAAGTTTAAAGGAGGCCTTGCCGGCGCGAAGGACGCATCCGAGGAGCATGGCTTCTTAAGGAAAGCACTTCGCAGACCAACAAGGGTAGGGAAGAAGCACCATGGCAGTTCACCGAGGTTTGAACATGGATCCCCGCATACCCCTCTACTATCAGCTGATGCAGGTGCTGCGCCAGGAGATTGAGGAAGGCAGGTACCAGCCCGGAGACCTAGTTCCCTCTGAGAATGAGTTGTGTGAGAGGTTCAGCGTAAGCCGGCCCACAGTACGCCAGGCCATAAACGAGCTTGTACGGGAAGGCCTGTTACACCGGGTGCGAGGCAAGGGAACCTTTGTATCCGAACCCAAGATCCAGCAGGATTTTTTCCAGAGGTTGGTCAGCTTTACCGAGGAAATGGAGCAAAAGGGTCTTAATGCTACTACTCAGGTGCTGGAACTGGAGGTGGTGCCCGCCTCCAAAACTGTGGCCGCTTTTCTGTCTCTCGCCCATGAGGAACCGGTCTACCGCCTTGAACGCCTGCGCCGGGTGGAGGGAACCCCCATCGTGGTAGTTACCACTTATGTACCCCAGAAGTACTGCCCTGATCTTCACGAACAGGATCTTAACAATAACTCCCTGTACAGGACCCTGGAGTCGCGGTACGGCATTCGCGTCTGCCGGGCCAGGCGCATTTTGGAGGTTATCGCTGCTACCGAGGAGCTGGCCAAGCTCTTGGAAACGGAAGTGGGTGCCCCCTTGCAGCTTTCCAAGTCCGTCGCCTGGGATCAGCATAACCGGGCCGTCGAATTTTCCGTTGCCCGGTACCGGGGAGATAGGAGCCAATTCATCATAGAGTTGCGGCGCTAAGATAGTCCTGCGCCCAACCCGGGTGATGGACGATATTGTTTTAACAGGTTAAGGCGACGCGAGGGGCAGTGGTGAAAGCTTGGCAATGCCCAAACATTTTGCTTGTTGAATAAAATGTTTTTATAAGAAAGGGTGAAAAAATTATATGAAACTTGATTTCGAAAACAAGATAGTTGTAGTTACGGGTGCAGGCCTGGGGATAGGGAGGGCAACGGCCCGGGCTTTTGCTAACCATGGTGCGAGGGTGGCGGTTGTCGATCTGAACGAGGAGCATGCTCGAGCTACGGTAGAAGCCATAACCGCGGAGGGCGGGACGGCGGCTTATTTTGTGGCCGACGTTTCGGAAGAGGAGCAAGTGAAGAAATTCTTCAGAGAAGTGTTGGATAAGTGGGGGCGAGTGGACATCCTGATTAACAATGCCGGCATCTATTATCAGGGTACCATTACATCTACCCCTCTGGCCGCATGGGAAAAAGTAATGGCGGTAAACGTACGCAGTGCCTACCTGTGTGCCCGGGAAGCCGTGGCCATTATGGAGAAGCAGGGAGGAGGGGTCATAATTAATGTGGCCTCCGAGGCGGGCCTGGTGGGCATTAAGGGACAAGTGGCCTACAACGTTTCCAAGGCCGCTTTGATCGGCCTTACACGGAGTTTGGCTGTGGACCATGCTCCTTCCATAAGGGTAAATTGTCTATGCCCGGGGACAACGGCTACTCCTCTGGTGGAAGAGTCGGTCAGACGCAGCGGGGATCCGGAGAAGGCCAGGAGAGAGCTGGAACAAATAAGGCCCATGAACCGTTTGGGTTTGCCGGAAGAACAAGCCAAGGCTCTCTTATTCCTGGCCAGCGAGGAGGTAGGTTATGCCACGGGGGCCGTGTTATCCGTTGACGGAGGATATACGGCCCAGTAGAGCCGGACTAAAATTATAACATTAGGATGTAATCACAACATGATATAATAGAACTATTTGTGTAGGGAGGGATGGCTAGGTAAGGCAGAGATAAAAGATCCATAGGATTAAGAAGAGGATAAGAAGTGGAAAGCAGGTGAACAGTATCGTATCCAAGGAATAGCACCCATATCACAACACTGGAGGTGATGAAAGCAAGAAGGTATTATTGCGGAACATGGTTACATTGAATTTTTGCGGCGGAAAGCGTAGCTACATCTAGAACCTTCTAAATCAAGGATATTTTAGGTAAGGGAGGTCAGGTTATGTTTTTCCAACGGCGGGTATTAGTATCCTTAGTATTAGCCTTGGCCATGTTGATAGTGGTAGTAGGATGTTCTAAGCAGGAACCTTCTCCATCGGGCACCGGACAGGGGGAGTTCCAACTACCGGAGAAAATAGTCATCGGCTGGGCACCTCCTGATATTACCGGCGTTTTTAAGACGGCGCAGGATTACCTGGAACGAGCTGCCAAGGATGCCAAGGAAAAAGCCGGACTTGATGTGGAGGTGATAACAAGGGCGCCTTCGTCGCATACGGACTATGCCGCCCAGGTATCGATCCTGGAGAACTTTATACAGCGTAAAGTAGATGCCATTGTGGTGTCTCCCATAGACATTGAGCCCGTTAAGCCGGTTATCAGGAAGGCCAACGAAGCCGGTATTCCCGTTATAGTAGTGAACCTGTTAGAACCCATCGAAGGGATAGAGGTGGCTTCTTATATCGGCTTTGATAACGAACAGGCCGCGCGGGTGAGCGCTTACGCGGTACTCGATTACCTGGGAGGACCTGGGGTATTGGGTGAAGGCGAAAAAATCGAGGTATCTCCTGAAACTTATTTGGACGAGGAATGGTGGAAAAACCTTTACAAGGATGTAGATCCGAACAGCATCGCGGGTAACGTAGCCATTATCGAGGGAGTGGCGGGCGACTTCTTTACCAATGCGCGCACCCGAGGTTTCAGAGAGGTCATCGACAAGTTCCCCAATGTAAAGATAGTCTCTGCTTTGCCGGCCGATTGGAATCGGGAGAAGGCGGTAAAGGCGGCAGAAAACATACTACAAAACTTTAAAGATCTGGATGTAATCTGGGCGCAATGTGCTGAGATGGCCCTAGGAGCCAAGAATGCCGTTCAGGCCGCCAATAGGCAGGACGAGGTAGCCATATTCAGTAATGACGGTACCCCGGAATCCGTTGACGAGATAAGGAAAGGAACCATAGTTGCCGAAACATGGCACGGATTTCCGGAATGGGGATGGTACGGGACCAAGTTCGCGGTTATGCTTACGCTGGGACTGCCGGTTCCGGAGATTTTCGATGTGCGCCCCCGGACAGAGTATAAAGATAACGCCGATATGTTCTACCCTAACCCCAAGTTAGAGCCCATTGATTGGAACAAGATAGTGGAGGAAGCCAAAGCCCAATCGAAGTAAGGGTGGTCGTGCAACTTAAATCGGTTCGTGAGGAGTAGGGCCCCTTTACCCTACTCCTCAGTTTGAGAAGTGTGGGAGGGGTAAACTTGTCGCCTCCACTCGTGGAACTCAGAAATGTTAGCAAGCGTTTCTTCGGAACTCACGCGGTAAATGGTGTTTCATTGACCATTGACGAGGGAACTGTGCATGTGCTTTTAGGTGAGAACGGTGCCGGTAAATCTACCCTAATGAAGATCCTGGCCGGGGTAGTTAAGCCGGATGCGGGAGAGATCCTTATTAAGGGTCAAAAGGTAGAGATGGAAAACCCGTGGGATGCGTTGAGATTAGGTATAGGTATGGTATATCAAGAATTAACTCTGGTGCCTACTTTGTCAGTAGCGGAGAACATATGTTTGGGCGATTTGCCGTGTAAGGGCCCCGGTCATGTAGTAAACTGGCAACTCGTCAGAGAGCGGGCGCTTGCCGCTTTGGGAAGGTTAGGGGTGGATATAAACCCGGACGCCAAAGTGGGCAACCTCGACCTGGGGCAGCAGCAGTTGGTGGAAATAGCCAGGGCCATCTCCAGACATGCCCGGTTAATAATTCTGGATGAGCCCACGTCTGCCTTAACCAGCAATGCACGCGAAAAGCTGTTTGCGGTCATTCGTGCTTTAAAAAAAGAAGGTGTGGCCTTTATCTACATTTCCCATCATCTGGATGAAGTACCCATGATCGGCGACGTGGTTTCTGTTCTGCGGGATGGCAAACTTGTGGCTACGAAAGCGGTCGCCGAAGTGGACGATCAAATGCTGATCAGAATGATGGTGGGTAGGACCTTGGAAGAGCAGTATCCGCAGGAACAAGCACGTCCTGGAGAAGAGGCCTTACGGGTTGAGGGTTTGGCCGCCGGACACCGGGTAAAGGACGTGACCTTTGCGGTCTGTTACGGTGAAGTATTAGGCCTGGCAGGCCTTATGGGTGCCGGCAGAACAGAAGTGCTGGAGACAATTTTCGGTATGCGCCGTCTGGATAGAGGAAGGATATGGGTAAACGGTAGGGAGATAGGAGCCTGGTCGCCCCAAGAAGCTATCAGAGCGGGCTTGGCGTTGGTGACCGAAGACCGCAAGAACAGTCTTGTTCTCCAGAATTCCATTAAGTTCAACCTTACCCTCGCGAGTCTGGGGTTGCACAGCCGAATGGGGCTGATGAACGGTTCTAAAGAAGCCAGGAGCGCGGTGGATTTGGTGAAAGGCCTGCGGATAGAGCCGCCCCATGTAACGCGGGCCGTGAGAACTTTGAGTGGTGGCAACCAGCAGAAGGTAGTTCTTGGCAAGTGGCTGTGCAGTAGGGCGCGCATTTTCCTTCTGGACGATCCTACCAGAGGTATAGACGTGGGTGCTAAAGTCGAAGTGTACCGCCTTATAAATGAACTCAAGAGGGGCGGTGCTGCGGTGGTTATCGCCTCTTCCGACATGGGTGAGCTAATGGGAATATGCGACCGTATAGCGGTAATGCGCTCCGGTAGAGTAGTCAACGAGTACAACGCCAGGGAAGTTAGCCAGGAGGATATTTTGGCAGCAGCGATGGGAGGAACAGTGGCATGAAAGATTTAGGCGGAGTCGCTCCCAAGGCTGATACCTCCGTTAAAAACAGAGGTATGGGTGTCTTTGAGTTGTTGGGTAAAGGTGCGGCAGGATTTGCGTTGGTACTTCTGATCGTTTACCTAAGCCTGGCCACTCCCAGCTTTTTGGACCTCAATAATTTCCTTAATATCGCCAGACAAAGCTCTATAAATGCTATACTGGCCGTTGGCCAAACGTTGGTGATTATAGCCGCGGGTATAGACCTTTCCATCGGATCCGTTATGGCCCTTGCCGGGTGTGTGATGGCCGTAGCCGTGGTAAAATACGGCGTGCCTTTATTCGCGGCCGTGCTCCTTGCGCTTCTTACCGGCGTTGCAGCCGGATTTTTGAACGGCTATGTTATCTCCAGGGGCAGGGTGCCCGACTTCATCGTTACCCTGGGAGGGTTATCCGCCTACAAAGGGTTGGCCCTGATAGTTACGGACGGGCTCCCAATTGCAGGTATTCCGGCTGCTATCGTTTGGCTGGGTAGCGGCGACATTCTCGGTATTCCGGTAGCAGCCGTCGGGGCAGCGATTGTGGCCGTTATCGGGTGGTTCCTTCTGACCCATACCACCTTTGGACGGGCGGTGCTGGCCATGGGGGGGAACCAAGAGGCGGCTCGAGTCTCGGGCATCAACCTGGTCCGCACCAAGATCCTGGTTTACTGCTTTGCCGGTCTCTGTGCCGGTATAGCCAGCATATTCATGGTGGGCCGGCTCAATTCTGCCAACGCCCTCATGGGTACGGGCTTAGAACTATCTGCCATAGCGGCTGTAGTTATTGGCGGAACCAATCTCTTTGGGGGCCAGGGTGGCATCGGAGGCACAATCTTGGGCGTTCTGACTATGGGTGTCCTTGCCAACGGATTGGACCTCCTTAATATCTCGGCCTTCTGGCAGCAGGTAGTATTGGGCGTGGTCATAGTGGCGGTAGTAGTCTTCGACCAGTGGCGGCGCCGTCGCTGGGGAATGTAACGAAGAAAGGGAGGCGGTATCATGGCCTTTAAGTATAGCATCAGCAATTGGATATACGGCGACGAGGATCTGGAGACGACTTTTCAGCGGCTTAAGCGCTATGGCTACGACGGTGTGGAACTTATGGGAGAGCCTGCTCGCTATGATGTGGGTGAGGTGGAAGCGCTTTGTGAGAAATACGGCCTTAAGGTCCTGAGTATTGCCGGTATGTATCCCTGGCCCACCGAAGAGCGAGATTTAAGCAACCCCAGAGAGGAGGTTCGCCGGAGAGCCGTTCAATATCTTAAGGACTGCTGCGACTTTGCGGTGAGGTTGGAAGCGGGCGTAATAATAGTGGTGCCGTCGGCCGTAGGTAAGGTCCTACCGGTAGGTGAGCCCCGGGACGAGGAAGAGTGGCTCAAGGCTTACGATAAAGAGTGGAAGCTGGCCGTGGAGTCACTGGGCGAAGCAGCCCTTTACGCAGAAAAGCAGGGCGTAGTCCTCGCCATAGAGCCTATTAACCGTTACGAAACGTTCCTTGTGAATACCTGCGAGCAGGGGTTGCGGATGATCCAAGAGATAAGGTCCCCGGCGGTAAAGTTGCACCTGGATGTTTTCCATATGAACATTGAGGAAAGAGATGTAGCCCAGGCTATTAGGGCGGCGAAAGGTGTGCTTGTCAATCTCCACGTGGCCGACAGCAATAGGACGGCGGTGGGGGAAGGTCATATAGATTTCAAGGCTGTCCTGGAGGGTTTACTCGACATAGGTTACGAAGGTATGTTGACCCTGGAGCCTTTGCCCCCGGTACCGGACCCCTATATGGCAGCCCGCATGAAGCGCTTTATGCATCTATGGGATGATTATGCCAGGATATCCATTGAAAGGCTTAAGGATATAGAAGGGGAACTCAGGGGAGGCGAAAGCAGGGGGTAAAACAGGAACCTCCTGACCCACCGGAATACCATTTTATCTCCGGGTTTCAAGGGCTCTCCCTTGAGGGTTGGGCTGCGGCCCGTAGAATTCCTCACCAGTCCCCCAAATTAGTTCAGAGAGCCATATGAACCTAAGAACCATATTTAGACTGCGGGAGGGAGCGTAGTGCTGAGTATTGAAGCATGCGGCGTAGCTGTTTTGGGAATTGGGAGGGCCGGTATGGTCCATGCACGTAATTTCGTAGAGTCGGTTCCGATGGCCAAGCTTGTCGCCGTTTACGATGTAGAAAAGGAACGAGTGGAAGCGGCGGCCGGCGAGTTAGGAGTCAAGGGTTATACCGACCTGGAGAAAGTACTGGGCGATCCCACCATCGACGCAGTGGTGGTGGCCGCTCCTACTTTCGCCCACCGGGATCTGGTGGTTGCTGCGGCGAAGGAAAAGAAGGCCATCTTGTGTGAAAAACCCCTTACCCTTACGCCAGAAGAGGCCGAGGACATGCGCCGGGCAGTGGAAGAAAACGGCGTAGTTTTCGTCATGGGGTTTATGAGGCGTTACGACGCGAGTTTCATGCGGGCCAAGGAATTACTTGAGAACGGCGAGATAGGCGACCCCCTTATAATACGATCGGTCGGCAAAGGGCCGAGCCTCCCGCCCCGCTGGGCTTGGGATGTTAAGAAGAGCAACGGTGTTTTAGGGGAAGTCAACAGTCATGACTTCGATACTGTTTACTGGCTGATGGGTTCCGAGTACAGCTGGGTCTATGCCCGGGGCAAGAATATGCGCTGTGGGGATCTGCGGGAGGAATTCCCCGATTTTTACGACCACGCCGTGGTCATGTTTGAGCTGGAGAATGGGAGTATGGGCACCGTCGAGGGAGCCTGTCCCAGTGAGTACGGGTATGATGCACGGGTGGAAATCCAGGGTACCAAAGGCGTTATCTTTATCGGTGACATTGCGGAGCACGGCGTTACGGTGTGCAGCAAGGGCAAGGGTGCCGCTAGACCTCTGGTACAGAGTTGGCGCACTCTCTTTAGAGAAGCATACATCCGGGAGGATCGGCACCTCATTGAATGCCTCACCGGAGGTGCTAAACCCCGTACCACGGTGGAGGACGGGGTCCGGGCCCTTAAAGTGGTCCGCGCGGCCAACCGTTCCCTGAGTACGGGGGAAGCGGTTTACCTGTAAAGGAGGGATAGGGACAGCAGGAACGGCTTTGGCCTTGGGTGCGGTGAGGAGGCCGGGGGAGCCGGGACGGGTTTTACCTTTCCAGGCCTGTAAGGATAACATTACGTGCTAGCAATAGGGCTGGGACGAGGAACCTGGAGATTAAGAGCAAACGGGGTGATGATGTTGTTTAGAGGCGGATATCTGGGAAGGGCGTTGCGGGTAAATCTAACGGAGGAAAAAGTAATAACCGAGGAGATTTCTCCTCGGGTGTACGAGCAGTTCTTGGGTGGTCGAGGCCTGGCGGCCTTCTATTACTACAACGAGATAGGTGCCGATATCGATCCCCTTTCCCCGGAGAATAAGATATTCTTTTTCACCGGGCCGTTGACGGGGGTAAAGCTGCCATCCACCACCAAGTTTAACCTGACCACCAAATCCCCCCAGACGGGATTGTACCTCTGTTCTAACTCCGGAGGAAATTTCGGGCCCCATCTTAAATTTTCGGGGTTTGACGGACTCATCATTGAGGGCCGGGCTAGGAGGCCCACCTTCCTTTACATTCGGGACGGCCAGGTGGAGTTTCATTCGGCTGAGGCCTTTTGGGAGGAAGAAACCGGCCGGGCCACGGAGATCATAAAGGAGATCACGGGAGAGAAAAGGGTTTCGGTAATGGTCGCCGGCAGGGCGGCGACGCGCGGGGCGGACATAGCCTGTATCATGGTGGACGGCCGGAGTGCAGGCCGGGGAGGCGCCGGCCGGGTCATGGCCAGCAAGAACTTAAAGGCCGTTGCGGTACTGGGACGGGGGAAGATACCCCTTTACCGCCCGCAGGCCCTGATGGAGTTCAGCCGGGAGGCCATGCGTAAGGCGCGGGAAAGCCGCCCTGTGCACACCCGTTTCGGCACACCCCAGTACACGGGCGTCCTCAACGAACTGGGGTGTTATCCCAGCTACAATTTCCGCACTGCGGTCTTCGACGGCATCGACACCATTAAGGCCGAGTACATGGAGAAGCACTATAAAGTGAAGAACAAAGCCTGCTACTCCTGCCCCATCGGGTGCGCCCAGATATGCGAGGTTAAGGAAGGACCCTTCAAAGGATTCAGGTCTGATCCCGAGTACGAAAGTATAGGAACGTTGGGCGCTCAATGCGGCGTAGCGGATTTCGGCGCCATTATTGCGGCCAATCAACTTTGTGACGAGTACGGGCTGGACAGCATGTCCGCCGGGACCATTATCGCCTATGCCATGGAGTGCTACGAGCTGGGACTGTTTAGCCGGGAGCTGATAGGAAGGGAACTGCGCTTTGGCGACGGTACGGCAATGGTGGAGATGCTCCGGGATATGGGAGAGATGCGGGGCTTCGGCGCCGAGCTGGCAAGGGGCTTTAAGTACCTGGCCGCGAAATATCCGGAAACTGTGCCCTACATGATGCAATGCAAATGGATGCCCTTTGCGGCCTACGAGCCTCGGGGCTTCTTCGGAATAGGGTTGTCCTACGGGACCTCCAGCCGCGGAGCGTGCCACAACGTAGGCGGATGGACCATCCGGGACGAACTCCTTACCGGCGAGTACGACAGATTTGCCGTTAAGGGGAAGGGGCTTCTTGTCAAGCGCATCCAGGAGACCCGGGCGTATGTGGACTCCCTGGGGATCTGCACGGTGGCCAGGTCGTCCATGGGCTTCAACGACCAGCCGAGGGGGAGCGTTTTGGAGATGGTCACCGGCGTTGATCTGACACCCCAGCTCATGGAGATCGGGGAGAGGATATATACTCTGGAACGGCTCATCTTAGTGCGGGAGGGTATTACCCGCAAAGACGACTACTTGCCCGACCGTATTATGAAGGAGCCGCTGCCGGAGGGGCCGGCTAAAGGCAAGGTGCTAACTAAAGAGATGTACGACGAAATGTTAGATGAATATTATGCAGCCAGGGGGTGGGACAAGGACGGCATACCTACCCGCGAGCGCCTGCACCAGCTAGCCTTGGCCTCGGTAGTAAAACCCGGTGACCTGAACCGGGAGGGCGGCGGTACTAATGAGGGCTAGAGACCTCCAGACCTGCGGGGGTAAGGGCCATGCAGGTTAGCATTACCTTCCTGGGTCCGGCGGCCAGCTTTGCCGGCCGGACGGCCACTATGTTTGAAGTACCGGCGCCGGCTACGGTAAAGGAGATACTGGAGGTTGCGGCCAACGAGTGTGGCTTTCGTGTTGACCCGGCAGCCTGGGCCGTGTTATTGGACGGCCGGGGGGTACCGCCGGAGGATTGGGACACCTTTACGGTCGACCAGGACTGCCAACTTACGGTCCTACCCATGCTCGCGGGAGGTTAAGAGGATGACCATTAAAGTAGTCGTAACGCCGAGATCCTTTGCGGCTACCTCTCCCTTACCCCTTAAGGTGCTGGAGGAGAGGGGCTATAGCATCGTGCGCAATCCACTGGAACGACCCCTGGAGGTCGAGGAGCTTCTGGAGCTCGTTGGAGACGCGGATGCCCTCATTGTCGGTATAGATAAAGTACCAAGGAAGGTAATCGAGAACGCTCCCCGACTGCGGGTCATTTCGAAATACGGTGTGGGGGTAGACAATATTGATCTTGAGGCCGCAGCCGAGAAGGGCATAATCGTGACGAACACCCCCGACGTCAATACGGAGGCCGTGGCGGACCTGGCGGTGGGGCTGATACTGGCCGCCGCCCGGCGTATCCCCCAGGCGGATGCTTCCATGAGGCAGGGCCAGTGGAAAAAGTTCATGGGCATGTCTTTGTTCGGGAAGACGGTCGGCATCCTGGGGACGGGCAGGATCGGCCGGGCGGTGGCGAGAAGGCTCCAGGGCTTTAACACCAAGCTTCTGCTATACGACGTGTGCCCGGACCCCTCCTTTGCCGCGGAGGTAAAGGGAGAATATACAGAATTTGCCCGGATCCTCCGGGAGGCAGACTATATCTCCGTACACCTCCCCCTTTTGCCGGAGACGAGGAACCTCATAGGTGAGGCTGAACTCAGGCTCATGAAACCTGATGCCGTCCTCATAAATACCTCCCGGGGCGGAATCGTAGAAGAAAAGGCCCTCGCCAGGGCCCTGCGAAAGCAATGGATAAGGGCTGCAGCTTTAGATGTTTTTGCCGAGGAACCTCCCCGTGATCGAGAATTGTTAGACCTCGAAAGTACGGTCTGCACACCCCACATAGGTGCCTACACGGAAGAGGCGGTAATGCGCATGGGTCTGGAGGCGGCGGAAAACGTGATTAGCGTTTTAGAAGGAAGAAGACCGAAGAATGTAGTATCCTGCTACAGGACTCATGAAGGAGAAGCGAACGGAGGGAGTGCGAGCCGGTGAAAAAGGCGGTTTACCGGGGAATAAGGGATATGGAGGTGGTGGAGGGCCCCGTCCCTCAAATAGGCCCCTACGAAGTCCTTCTGCAGGTAAAGTATTGCTCCATCTGCGGTACCGATATCCGCATTTACCATTACGGTCACTTTAAAATACCTCCGGGAACTGAGCGGGTCCTGGGGCATGAGGTAGTAGGTGTGATAGCCTCGGTGGGGAGCGAGGTCCGGGGCCTGGCCCCGGGAATGAGGGTGGCTGTAGCCCCAAATATAGGGTGCGGACAGTGCGAAGTATGCTTGCGGGGTTGGAACCAGCTCTGCCCCGACTACCAGGCCTTTGGTATCAGCCTGGACGGGGGCTTCCAGGAATATATGAAGATAACCGCTCCGGCCGTCTTTCGGGGCAATATAGTGGGCATACCGGACGGTGTATCCTTTGAGGACGCAGTGTTAGTCGAGCCCTTGTCCTGCGTATATAACGGCGCGGAAGCAGTAGATATACGCGCGGCCGACGTGGTGGTAGTAATAGGTGCGGGACCCATAGGCCTGCTCCACGTTCAGATGGCCAAACTCAAGGGCGCAGCAAAGGTGATCTTAAGCGAGACGGTGGAAGAACGTCTACAGGAAGGCGCGCAATTCGGGGCCGATGTATTGGTCAACCCCTCTAAGGAAGACCTGAAATCGGTCATACTTAAAGAAACCGGCGGGAAGGGCGCGGATGTTGTTATAACCGCCTGCTCCGTTCCGGCGGTTCAGCAGCAGGCCCTGGAGCTGGCGGGGGTTTTCGGACGCATTAACCTTTTTGGAGGCCTGCCCCGCGGCCAGGAGATGGTCCCGCTGAACACCAACCTCATCCACTATAAGCAGTTACAAGTTACGGCCACTACGGGCTCCAACTACCATCAATTCCGCCGTTCCATGGAGCTCATCGCCGCCGGGCGTGTGGAAGTTAAAAGCCTCATCGGAGATATCTATGGGTTAGAGGCCATCCGGGAAGCCTTTGAAAAAGTAGCCGGGAAGGCGAGCAACCGTAAAGTAGTCATCGGGTTCGACTGGTAGGCAGAGGAGCTCCGAGAGGGCTGCCAGGGCGGACGTCCATGCCGCCTGCGCGGCACCAGCAGAAGGATGAAAACAGCGGGCCGGTATTCTGGCACATCCCCACTTCTGATGCCGGGCTGCTTGGCTTCCGCTCGCAAAGGCCTCCCTCGCGGGCAGGACTTTTGCTTGGCTTAAAGGCTTAAGGCAGGCTTCTCGGCAGGATTTAAGCTTCCTGCCTCAGTTGCCGGCCGCAGGTTTCTCATGCCCTCGGGCCAAGCTTTAAG
>DOLC01000088.1 GCA_003509545.1 Peptococcaceae bacterium | reverse complement strand
GATCCCGGCCTGCTTGGCTTCCGCTAGCAAAGGCCTCCCTCGCGGGCAGGACGTTTGTTGGGGTCAGGGTTTCGGCAGGCTTCCCGGCTGAATTTAATCTTCCTGCCTCAGTTGTGGGCCGCGAGGATACATGCCCTCGGGCCAAGCTTCAAGCCTTTCGCCAAGCTTAAAGCCTGGGCTAGCCGCGAAAGCTTGCTCGCTCGCTTTCAAGCCCAAGCAGGCCTACTCTGCAACAAGTGGGGATAACTCAGGAAGAGAACACCTTGCGCCGGGCTTTTTGTTATGGCAATATAGGAGGGGAAGTCTGCCAAAGGAAAGGGCGTTTATCGTTGCGCCTCAAAGACCTGGGCGAATTCGGCCTTATCCAACGCATCCAAGAAGGCTGCCTCGTAAAACCGGAAAGGGTACTGCTGGGCATCGGCGACGACGCCGCCGTCCTCGACACCGGGGGAGACCATCTCCTCCTGGCCTCCACCGACATGATGGTAGAGGGCATCCACTTCACCCTGGAGACGGCCACCCCCTTTGAAATCGGCTATAAAGCAGTGGCGGTGAATATCAGCGACATCGCCGCCATGGGCGGCATTCCCCTGGAAATCCTAATATCCGTGGGCTTGTACCCCGACCAGGAAGTGGAATTCGTCGACGAACTGTACCGGGGTATGAAAACCTGCTGCCGCCGCTACGGCGTAAACATCATCGGCGGGGACACCGTGGCCTCTCCCCGCGCCGTAATCGTAAACGTAGCAATTCTAGGCCGGGTGGAACCCGGGGCCGTCCTGTACCGGTCCACCGCCCGTCCCGGTGACTTGATCCTCGTTACCGGCGACCTGGGAGCCTCCGCCGCAGGCCTCGACCTCCTCCTCAACCCTAAACCCGTGAGCCCGGAGGCGGCCGACCGCCTGCGGAAGCGCCACTTCCGGCCCAGCCCCCGCGTGGAAGAAGCCCGCGCCGCGGTGGAGACCGGGGGACTGACGGCCGCCGACGACATCAGCGACGGCCTGGCCAGGGAAATCCAGGAGATCACCTCGGCCTCCGGCGTGGGCGCCCTTCTGTACGCAGGGGAAATCCCCGTCTCTCCTGAAGCCCGGGAGGCCGCGGCCGTCTACGGTAAGGACCCCCTGGAATACGCCCTCTTCGGCGGCGAAGACTTCGAGCTCCTTTGGACCTGCCGCCCGGAGGCCGCAGAGGAAATCCGCCGGGCCGTAGCCGCCCGCTGCGGCACCCCTGTAACCGTAATAGGGGAGATCGTGCCTGCAGAGGAGGGTATACACCTCATCCACCGGGGCCGCCGGCATCCCCTCGGCAAAGGAGGCTACACCCATTTTGCCGAGGCCTAAGGGAACCGGCAAACCTCGCCCAGGCGAAGAACAAGGGCCCACCCGCGGCCGGCGGACCCCGGCGGCCCGGCCCCGCGGACGGGGTGAACTGCAAAAGGGGAGGGCTGGCATGATAGCCCCCAGCTACGTAGTGTTAGACCTGGAAACCACCGGCCTGGACACCGGCCGGGACCGCATCCTGGAGATCGCCGCCCTGCGCTTCGAAGGGGGCGTGCTGGTGGAGGAATTTAGCACCCTAGTCAACCCCGGCATCCCCGTTCCGCCCCCCATCCAACGCCTGACCGGCATCGACGACAACATGGTTTCCGCGGCCCCCTCCCTGGACGAAGTCCTGCCCGGCCTGCTCTCCCTCCTTGAAGGCACCGTCCTCTTCGCCCACAACAGCTCCTTCGACCTGGCCTTCTTGGAGAGGGCCGTAGGCGCCCCCTGTCCGGGACCCGTCCTCGACACCCTGGAGCTCAGCCGCATACTGTTTCCGTCCCTGGCCTCCCACAAACTGGGCTTTCTGGCAGCTCATTTCGGCCTTGCCGCGGACCCGTGCCACCGGGCCCTTGCCGACGCCCGTGCGGCGGCCGCCCTCCTGGAGATCCTGTGGGAGGAAACCCTGAGGCTCCCTGCGCTCCTCTTGCAGCGCCTGCAGGTCCTCGCCCCGTCGCCCCTGGACCTGTGGTTCGAAGCCGCCGCCAAGGAAAGCCGCCACCGCGCACCGGCAGGGGAAACCGCGGCCACCACCCAGGGCCTTTTCGCCCCCAATGGAGAAACCATGGCTTCCGTGCCTTTTTCCCCGGACCTCCTGGCCGGGCACCTCGCCCCCGGAGGCTCCCTGTCCGCCGGCCTGCCCGGGTACGAATACCGGCCCGAACAGGAAAAAGTACTGCGCACCGTGGCCTCCGCCCTGGCCGAAGGCAGGCATGCCTTAGTCGAAGCGGGCACCGGCACCGGCAAATCCCTGGCCTACCTCATCCCGGCCGTCTACTGGGCCCGGCACAACCAATGCCGCGTGGCCGTAGCCACCCACACCATCAGCCTGCAGGAACAACTGTGGAACAAAGACATCCCCTTCCTGCAGGAAGTCCTGCCCGTGCCCTTCAGGGCGGCCCTCCTCAAAGGCCGCAGCAACTACCTCTGCCGGCGGCGCCTGCGCCAGCTGGAAGAAAACCTGGCCGCCGGGGGCCCTGCCGAAAGACTCTTCCTCATGCGCCTCCTGCGGTGGCTCCACCTCACCACCACCGGGGATTGGGGCGAAATGAAAATAACACCCGAAGAAGAAGCCTGGAGGAACATGCTCTCCTCCGACAACGAAACCTGCCTGGGGCCCTCATGCCCCTTTGCCTCCGGCGCCTGCTTCGTCACCGCGGCCCGGCGGCGGGCCGAAGAAGCCGACATCCTCATCCTCAACCACTCTCTGCTGCTGAGCGACCTGTGCATGGACAACCAGGTGCTGCCCGCCTTCGCCCATGTCATTATCGACGAAGCCCACCACCTGGAAGAAACCGCCACCGATCACCTGGCCGTCACCTGCAGCCAGGCAGGTCTGGCCTCCCTTTTCCGCCGCCTGGAGGGGAGCGGCTCCCTAGCCGGCTTCCTCCACCAGCTCGCCATGCTGGCCGCCAAACTCCCCCCTGAAAAGCGGGAGCCCCTCGGCAGGCGGGTGGAGGGGGCCCTGTCTGCCGCTGCCGCGGCCCGGGAAGCTGCCGGGGCCCTCTTCGAAGCCCTCCGATCCTGGTGGGAGGGCCTCAGGGTCCAGGAACCCCAACTGCGCCTTACCGCCCGGGTAAAGGAACACCCCCTGTGGGAAAACGTACTGGTCGCCGCCGACGGAGTGGAAGAAGCCTGGACCCATCTGGAACGGAGCCTGGAAAAACTGATATCCCTCCTGGACGACATGGGAGCCGCCGAAAGGGCCCGGGAGGCCGAAAAACTGGCCGCCGCCCTCCAAAAACAGTGGCAGGCCCTAAGCCACATCCTCGACGAAGAGGGCCAGGGCAGCGTCGCCTGGATCGAAAAAACCCCTGCCGGGTCCCTGGCCCTATACAGCGCCCCCGTGGAAGTGGGGCCCATACTACAAGAAATACTCTTCAAGCCCCTAAAGAGCGTCATCCTGACCTCGGCCACCCTCCGGGTGGACGGCACCTTTGACTTCTACTGCCACCGCACCGGTCTCGACCTCCTGCCCCCGGAGAAACTGTGCACGGCAGCCTTCGCCTCTCCCTTCAACTACCGGGATCAGGCCTTAATCTGCGCCGCCACCGACCTGCCCAACCCCGGCAGGCAAACCGACGAAGAATACGCCGAAGCCACGGCCCAGGCCATAGCCAACGTCTCCCTGGCAGCCGGGGGCCGCACCCTCGTCCTCTGCAGCTCCCACCGCTTCCTCCGAGCCGCCTACGAAGCCGTGGGCCGGGCCCTCGCGGGTACCCCCTTCGTCGTCCTGGGCCAGGGGCTGGACGGCAACCGCTTCCAGCTCCTGGAGGAATTCACCCGCTGTCCCCAAGCCGTACTTTTGGGGGCCAATACCTTTTGGGAGGGCATCGATCTCCCGGGAGACCTCCTCCGCTGCGTGGTCATCCCGCGCCTCCCCTTTCCGGCGCCCAACGTTCCCATCCTGGCCGCCCGCATGGAAGACCTGGCCTCCAAGGGCAAAAACCCATTCGCCTCTTTAAGCCTTCCCGTGGCGGTCATCCGCTTCCGGCAGGGTTTTGGCCGCCTCATACGCCGAGCTTCCGACCGCGGGGCCCTCGTCGTCCTCGACCCCCGTTTGACAAAACAGTCCTACGGCGCCTCCTTCCTCAGGTCCCTGCCCCCGGTGGCCTTTCGCCAGGGGCCCATGGCCGTAATCCTCCGCTGCCTCACCGCCTTCTTCAACTTTTAATCACTTTCTCCCGCGGGGGTTAATAGTATATAAGGGAGGCCGCCGGGACGGCCATCAACCCTCCGGGAGGTGAAAGGACCTATGCGCGTATACTTTATACCCCTGCCGGGCTTCCTCAAACGCCTGTTGAAAAAACTCCTCCACCAGGAATGAGGGAAAACCCCCTCTTTTTTAGCATAAACCCTTCCCCCCGCTCCTAGAATTAAATAGAAGGGGGGAAGGGCCGGTGCGGCACACCGTCAAATTAGTGGGTTTGGGCTTCTTACTGGGGCTCCTGGCAGGCTATACCTTGGGGGGATGGATACATGGGGGGCGGGAAGAGGACAAGACGGCGGACCTGCCGGTAATGTCCTCCATAACCGTCACCTCTCCTTCTCCCTTCGACGTCATCTACCTCTTCTACAAAGCCGTAGAAGAAGGAAACGAAGAACGAGTACGGGAATTAGTCACCCCCGGATTTTTCGAGGAACTCCAGAAGGAGAGATTCCTCGAGGAATGGCGGGCGCGGAAAAACCTGGAGCCGGAACTCCGCTTCGTCCTGTTCCTGGTATCCGACCAGGGCGTCGATGAAGAAGCCGGTCGGGCGTGGGCCCGGGGCCGGGCGGAGTGGGAATCCCCGCGGCGGGGCCTCCTCAGCACCGAAGAAACCGTTCACCTGGTGCGCAGCTACGAAACCTGGCGCATAGAGGCCATCGATAGAGACTCTCCCCTCCACGCCGCCAACGAAATGTACCAGGCCATAGAACAGGCCGACTGGAGCCGCCTCCGGGCCGTCCTGGAACCCGACTACTGGAGAAAGCTCAACGCCGCGGGCGTCATTTCTGCCCTGAAAAAAGACCGCCGGAGTTCTACCTCCGGCGTCTACGTCATCTTTTACATCACCGACTTTGCCGTCTCCGACAACAAAGCATGGGTTAAGGGCGACGTCATCTGGCGCCCCTTGAGTCCTGCCACCTATGAGACCCCCGTCACCCTCTCCCTCCGCAAGGTCGGCTCCAGGTGGCTCATAACCGGCATCCAGGGCCACTGGGAAATCAAAAAATAACCCCTACCGCGCCGCCACCCCGGCAATACCCCCCAGACCGCCGGCCAGCAGGGAGAGGCCCAGCTTCTCGCCCCAGGCCGCCAACCCCGGGGGAGCGCCTGTCCAGCTCAAAAAGAGCACCACCAGGGAGAAAAGCGCCCCCACCCCCAACCCGTACCACAGGCCGGCGCTCCCGGCCAGGTGGGAAGCCTTAAGGGCGCCCCAGAACACGGCCAGGGCCCCGCCCACCGCCGCCAAAAGCGGCAGCCTGGCCTCGGAAAGGGGAGTGACGTAAAGGACCACCCCCAGCACCAACGCTATCCCCAGGGCCGCCCCCAGGGCGTGCAACAGCCCGACCATAAGGTGACGCAATACCCTCGCCCCCCTTGACAGCTCTTCCCCTTAAAACCTTATGCAGCTCCTACCCAGAAAATAACTTCCATCCGGGCCGGCATTGTTTCAGCCGAGCATGTCCTAGTTGAGTTGTGATATACCGGCATTGGT
This sequence comes from Peptococcaceae bacterium, assembly GCA_003509545.1. GTDB lineage: Bacteria > Bacillota > DSM-521 > Neomoorellales > Neomoorellaceae > UBA12545. The sequence continues at coordinate 35,384 of DOLC01000088.1, read as the reverse complement.
GGCGGTTGCCTCCTTTTTGTCCACCTCTGTTACATCACAGAGGGTTGAGGGACCACCGCCTTACATTTTCCATGATTTTGGGGACAACGCCCCTTATTGAGAAAAACTCTTGTCAGGGTGAGCATATATTGACAAAACTTCAGAACTAGTCTTTCGGGACAGCGGGCAAAAAAGAAAAATAAATAAATTGATGGTGTGGAAACATATGGTTAAAATAGAAACAAAGGTAGACCCAGTTCTGCCATAAGAAAAATTTTTGGGCGCCTTAATTATTCTCGGGTATAGTATACATAAGCTGGAGAGTGAGCTAGTAAGAGGGGCCATGGATATGGTACAGGCAAGGAGACGGCAGAACGAAAAGAAGTTTGGTAATTGGGAAGAGTTGCTAGATGGCGGGCGAAGGTACTGGTATGAAGTTTCTGGTCGCATTGGCTGGAAAGCCAGATACATAAAGGAGGTCGATAATAACGAAAATACACTTCGCTTCTACCAAGAAATCTATAATAGTGAGGGGAAGCTGATTGAGATCCACGAAAAATACCCTATAGATCGCGGCCATCAAAAAGTTGGTGAGGGGGAGAATAAATGATAACTAGACAAGACGTAGCCAATAAGTTAATTGACTACCTTTATCAACGTATAAGCCTTGCAGAATTGGTCGATTGGGCTGAAAAAGTGATGATGGGAGAGGAATTTGAAGAACGTGATCTGCCGTTACTCAGAGATATAATAGCCCGCCTGGGGCTTAGTGATACTCTGGCCTTTGGCTTGAGTTGGGAGGACTGTCAAAAATATCTACAGTCCCTTGGGTATCGGGTAGAATTGACAATTATCAAGGCAGCTAGCAATCAATAGAGTGCCGACTTCCTTCCCAAAGCTGAAGCCTGTGGGTTCCTGAAGGCGGCGTAGCCTTGACTTGTGATATACTGGCATTGGTGGCGGTTGCCTCCTTTTTGTCCACCTCTGTTACATCACAGAGGGTTGAGGGACCACCACCTTCATTTTCCATGATTTTGGGGACAACGCCGTTTCAGCCTGCTCGACACAAATGCCGGCCCGCAATTTTTCCTTCTCCCGGTGCCGCGCCAGCGGCATGAACGCCTCCCAGGAAAATAACCGGCCCTCCACGGGGAGGTTTTTTTCCGCCTGCGTCGAATTTAGGGAGTAGGCAGGGATCCTACCAATGGCAGGGGAGCCTTTCATGCCGCTAGGATAGCGCCACCACCAGGGATGAAAACGGTATTTTCGAGGGAGTGAGCCTCTTTGCGGGAGAGCATCTTTTCCTTCTGGCAGGACGCCGACTTCAACGCCCTGGCCGACGAAGCCCCGGTTGCGGGAGAAGAGGGCCTTCGCCCGGCGCCCGCGGGAGGAGGGGAGGAAACCTGGATCTTCGAAACCTTCACCGCCCATCCCTATCACCTGCGGGTCTCCTTCACCGCAAACACCCCCGCCGGCCCCGGGTCCCTCCTCCGCGTAACCTGGTACGGCGACGGGGGCACGGTCCAAGAAACCCGGTCCGGCCCGGAGGCCGCGGCAGACGACCAGGGGAACGGGGGCCTTTCCGTCGGTCCCAACAAAGTCCGCTTTGAGGCCGGGAAATACCTTCTGAGCCTCAATACCGCCAACCTGGCCGGAGAACTGGAATGGGAGCCCCTGGTTCCCGGGTGGCAGCCGGGGGCGGGACGCCTGTCCTTCGGCGACCAGGGCCGCCTGCAGTTCTTCTGGCGGGTGCCGGTTCCGCGGGCGGCGGTCAGGGGCCGCATAACCGTCAACGGGAAAGAATACACCCTGGAGGGCCTGGGATACCACGACTACCGCCGGTGCAACTTCCCCCTGGGCCAGGCCCTGTCGGAGATCTGCCTGGCCCGCCTTTACCACGAAGGGTACACCCTTTTATTTGCCCGTTTTAAGGGAAACCTACTATACAGCGGTAAAGACGTGGCCGCCCTTTACCTGGCGGGGGAGGAGGGCACCGTCCTCAGCACCCCCCACGTAGAAACGAGCCCGGCCGGCCACGGCTCCTCGCCCCCCGGTGAGGTCCGGGCCACCGCCCGTCCGCCAGTAGACCTGCTCCTCGACCCGCCCCTGAACCGGTGGCAGGAGGAGTTGAAGGGGAGACTTTTCGCCGGCGCCTTGCGAATGTGGTCTGCCTCCGGCCGGCTCCGCCTGGCCGACGATCCCGAGAGGGAAGTAAGAGTCCGGGGATGGATTGAAAACCTAACGATAGCAGGGTGAAGGGAACCGTGGAAGAACATCTCCAGGAGATTTACAAAAAGCTCCACGACAGGGATTATAAAATAACCCCCCAGCGGCGGGTAATCCTCAAAGCCTTCTTAAACAACGCCCGGGAGCACCTGAGTGCGGAAGAAGTGTACAACATAGTCAAGGACCAGTACCCCGACATAGGCCTGGCCACGGTGTACCGCACCCTGGACCTCCTGGTGGACCTGGACGTCCTTCAGCGCATTAACTTCGGCGACGGCCGGGCTCGCTACGAGTTGGGCCACCGGGACGAGCACCACCATCATCATTTGATCTGCGTCAACTGCGGCCGGGTGGAAGAATTCGACCACGATCTCTTGGAATTCCTAGAACTCCTCGTCACCGAAAAGACGGGCTTCCGCATCACCGACCACCAGCTCAAATTCTACGGCTACTGCCGCCGCTGTCGAGAAACGCCGCAGGAAGCCGAGTAGTCCGGGAAAAACCGCGGTTTTTTTGCTATAAATTTTATGGTATTTCTGGTAGGAATTAGCATACACGGAGGCGAAAAATAGAGGCAGGAACAAGAAAAGGGAGAGATGAGGGTTGCCCGTTCCTGCCTTGCATCCTTTTGCCTCCAAGTATCCACGCAAGGGAGCCACCCGCTCCCTTAAAGAAGGAGCCGAGGGCCTGCTGGAGCAGGGCCTCTACCGGCAGGCGGCCGAGGCCTACCGCCGGTATCTGGAGCGCCGGCCGCGGGACGCCTCCGCCTGGCACAACCTGGGCTACTGCTACCTCCAATTGGGCCGCAACGACCTCGCCCTGGAAGCCTGCCGGCAGGCGGTTAAACTTTCCCCGCGGGACCCTGCGGCCTCCTTCAACGCCGGCATCGCCGCCCAGCGCCTGGGAAAGTGGCCGGAAGCCCACTCCTTCTTCGCCCGGGCCCTCCGGTACAACAAGGGGGATCCTGCGGCCTGGAACAATGCGGGAGTGTGCCTCTTTCACCTGGGCAGGCCGGAAGAAGCCCTGGTTTGCTACCGGCGGGCCCTGGATCTGGAGCCCGCGGCCGGGGATTTCTATTTGAACCTGGCCCAGGCCCTGGTGGCCCTAGGACGGTGGACCGAGGCCGTAGACTGCTGCGAACAGGCCCTAAAACTAAGCCCCTCCGACCCCGGGGTGTACACCGAAATAGGAGACCTCCTGGCCCGCATGGGGAAAGACACCGTAGCCCTTACTTACTACCGCCGGGCCCTGTCCCTGGATCCGGGCAGCCAAAGGGCCGGCCTCGGCCTTGCCGAGATCTTGGGCCGGCTCGGCCGCTGCCGGGAGGCCCTGGATTTCCTGGACGAGCTCCTGCGTCGGTTTCCCCGGAGCATTCCGGCCTGGGAGTTAAAGGGCCGCCTATACGCCCAACTGGACCTGGAAGAAGAGGCGGTATACTGCTATAATAAGGCCTTGGATTTAATCCGTGAAACCGAGGATGTCTAAGGGGGATGAACCACATGCGGCTCCTGGCCTCCAAGGCCGTTCCCTCCCACGAAAACCTTTACCAGATAGTCGATTTTCTAAACAAAAACCTCAAGGAATACCGCTTAATGTTCGGCCTCGCCAAGGACAGGGAAAACGGCGAGGTCATGATCATCTCCGTCTACGAGGTGTAAATCATTGTTCATCCTTCTCACCAACGACGACGGTATCTCCGCCGAGGGTTTAAGGGTTCTGGCCGGCCACCTTACGGCCGTAGCCCACGTATTCATAGTGGCCCCTGAAAGGGAGAGGAGCGCCATCGGCCACGGCATCACCATGCACAAACCCCTCCGGGTCACCGAAACCGAAGTAGGGGAGAACCTTGTGGGCCTGGCGGTGAACGGTACGCCCGCCGACTGCGTCAAACTGGCCCTGGACGCCCTGGTGCCCCGCCCGCCGGACCTCGTCATTTCCGGCATCAACCGCGGTGAAAACCTGGGTACCGACGTCCTTTACTCCGGCACCGTCTCCGGCGCCATTGAAGGTTGCATCAACGGATTCACCTCCCTGGCCGTATCCCTCGCCGGGGAAGGCGAGCCGGACTTCCGGCCGGCCGCTTCCTTCATAGTTTCCCTGTGCCGGGAGCTACCCAACCTGGGCCTGCCCCCCGGCACCCTCTTAAACATCAACATACCCAACGTGCCGCCGGAGGAAATTGCCGGGGTTGCCTTCACCCGCCTCGGCCGGCGGCGGTACATAAACACCGTGGAGAGGCGCTACGACCCCCGGGGCCGGGTATACTTCTGGCTGGGCGGGGAAGCCCAGGACCTGGACCCCGAGCCGGAAACCGACATCGGCGCCGTCCAGGCCCGCTACATCTCCATAACCCCCATCCACCTCGACCTCACCGACCACCGGTTCCTGGAGCACCTCCGCCGCCGGAGCTTTTCCTTCGCCTTCCCTCACATCCACTTCCAGAAGGACAAGTAACGGCTGGACACCGCTCCGGTGAGGAAAAGGGCCGCCAGGTAGACCGCCCCGCCCCCCAGCAGGACCCCCGGCAGCCGCCAGGGTCCCACCCACGGGCCCATGGCGTCCCCGGCGACCTTCAGTACCACGCCCAGCACGGCCGCGGCCGCAAGGGGCCGCAGGGCGGCCGAAACCGGTTCCGGCCGCCAGCCAGTGAGCCGGGCAATGGCCGCCAGGTTCAGGAGGGTGCTCACCCCAGAGCCCAGGTTCACCCCCCAGGCAGCCCCTGCAATACCCCACAGGGGCACAAGGAAGTACACAGCCAGAATATCCACCACCCCGTCCACGAAGGTGGTAAAAAGGACCGTTTTCACGGCGCCCAGGCCGTTTAGAATCCCGCCGGTGGTCTGCTGCAGGTAAAGGAAAAGGCACCCCCAGGCCAGGGCCTTCAAGGGCAGGGCGGCCTCGGGGGTTTTGAACACGGTGTGGCAGATTTCCGCCCCCAGAAAATAAAACCCAAGGGCGAAGGGCAGGCCCGTAAGGATGGTGATGCGCAGGGCCTGGTCACACCGCCTGTGGAGGAGGGCGTAATTCTTTAAGGCCTGAGCTTCCGCCATGGCCGGCACCATAACCATGGCCACGGCCACCGTCACGATCATGGGAAGGTAAACCAGGGTCATGGCAATACCCGAATAATGTCCGTACAGGGTGGTGGCCTCCCGCATGGAAGCCCCCCAGACCTGGAGCTGGCGGGGTATCAGCAGGGCCTCCAGGGTGAGCATAATCCCGCCGGCCGCCCTGGCCAGGGTGACGGGCACCGCCAGCCTGAGGAGGGGCAAGAGATCCCCGCCTCCCGGGGCGCGGCCGCCCTCCAGCTCGTAATATGGCCGGGCCCGCCGGAAAATCACCAAATTGGTGAGGAGGCCCACCGCCTCGCCCAGGACCATGCCCCAGGCCAGCCCGGCCGCCGCCCACTCTATGCCCCGCGGCAGGAGGAGCACGGCCAGCCACAGCCCGCCGGTTACCCGGACCACCTGCTCCGCCACCTGGGCCAGGGCCAGGGGGTACATGAACTGCAGGCCTTGGAAATACCCCCTGAAGGCCGAGGCAATGCACACCAGGGGCAGCGCGGCCAGCATGGCCGTAAAGGCGTGGAACACCCGGTCATCGGCAAAAACCCGCTGGGAAAGGTAGGGGGCCGCCCAGTACAGGCCCGACGTAAAGAAGACCCCGCTTAAAGTGAGAAACCAAAAGGACAGCCGGAAAACCCCCCGCACCCCGCTCCATTCCCCCCGGGCGGCCCTCTCGGCCACCATCTTGGCCAGGGCCACTGGAATTCCCGCCGTGGCGACCACCAGAACCAGGGTGTAAAAGGGGAACACCATTTCATAAAGCCCCATGCCCTCCGCGCCGATGAGCCGGATCACCAGAATGCGGTAGGCGAAGCTCAGAAGGCGGTTAAACAGGTTGGCCATCACCAGTACGGCGGCGCCCTGCCAGATGACCCTTGCGGCCACGGCCCTTCCCCCCTCGCGTAAAATCCTTATGCTCGTCCCCGCAGGTTTAGAAGGACGAAATTGGGGAAAAGTAGAAAATGAGAAAGGAAGAACGAAAAAATATTACAGGAAAAAAGGATTTTTTTAAAGCAAGAGCCAATTATATTCATAAACCAGTAGAGTAGCGAGGAGGTCTTATCTTAATGAAGGTTTACCCCACGGAAAGCATCCGCAACGTCGCCATTGTGGCCCACGGCGGGGCAGGGAAGACCAGCCTTACCGAGGCGCTCCTTTACAACGCCGGCGCCACCAAGCGCCTGGGCAGGGTAGAAGAAGGCAACACGGTGACCGATTTCCACCCCGAAGAGGTTAAGCGCAAGGTAACCATCAACACTTCCCTGGCTTTTTGCGAGTGGAAGGATAACAAAATAAATCTCCTGGACACCCCGGGTTACGCCGACTTCTTCGGCGACGTCCTGGCCGCCCTGCGGGTGGCGGACGGCCTGGTGGTGGTCTTAAGCGCCGTGGCCGGCGTGGAAGTCCAGACCGAAATCGTCTGGGAGCATGCCGACGCCAACGGCCTGCCGCGTCTGGCCTACATCAACAAAATGGACCGGGAAAACGCCAACTTCCACAAGGCCCTGGAAAGCATGAAAGAACGCTTGAGCGGCAATGTAGTTCCCGTCCAGCTTCCCATAGGAGCGGCAGAAACCTTCACCGGCATCGTCGACATCCTAAACCTTAAGGCCTATTCCTACCAAAACGGCAAAGCCCAGGAAATCCCCATACCTCCCGAATACGAAGACGAAGTGAAAACTATAAGGGAATCCCTCATTGAAGCGGCAGCAGAAGGCGACGACGACCTGCTCATGAAATACCTGGAAGGGGAGGAGCTCACCGAAGAAGAGATCCGCCGGGGCTTCAAGGAGGCGGTGGCCGGCGGCAAGGTAATCCCCGTGCTCTGCGGTTCGGCCGTCAAAAACATGGCCGTAGAGCCCCTCCTCGACTTCATCGTCAACTACCTGCCTTCCCCGGCGGCCAGGGCGGGCAAATCGGGCGAGGAACTGGAGAAGGAGCCCCTGGCGGCCCTAATCTTCAAAACCCTGGCCGATCCCTATGTGGGTAAGCTCAGCATGTTCCGCGTATACAGCGGCACCTTCCGGCCCGACACCACCGTCTACAACGCCAACAAAGAAACCGAAGAAAAAATCGGGTCTGTCTTCGCCCTCCAGGGCAAAAACCAGGTACCCGTAACCGTTCTTAAGCCCGGGGACATAGGAGCCGTAACCAAACTCTCCGTGTCCGCCACCTGCGACACCTTGACCACCAAGGCCCAGCCCGTACGCTTGGAAGGTATAAACTTCCCCGAACCCACCCTCCCCGTTGCCATCCGCCCCAAGAGCAAAGGAGATGAAGATAAACTCAGCAACGGCCTGGCCCGCCTGCTGGAAGAGGATCCCACCCTGCGCATCGAGAAGAACAACGAGACCCGCGAAACCGTCCTCAGCGGCATGGGCGAGCTCCACCTCGACATCACCGTCGAGCGCCTCCAGTCCAAATTCGGCGTGGCCGTGGAAACATCCACCCCCAAAGTGCCCTACCGCGAAACCATCAAAGGTTCCGTCACCCGCATCGAGGGCAAGTACAAGAAACAGACGGGCGGCCGCGGACAGTACGGCCACGTCTTCCTCGACATGTCGCCCCTGCCCGACGCGGAATTCGAGTTTACGGAAACCATCTTCGGCGGCGTGGTACCGCGCCAATACATCCCCGCCGTGGAAAAGGGCGTAAGGGAGGCCATGCAGGAAGGCATCCTGGCCGGCTACCCGGTGACCAACATCAAGATAAACCTGGCGGACGGTTCCTACCACCCCGTGGACTCCTCGGAGATGGCCTTTAAAATCGCCGCCAGCATGGCCTTCAAGAAGGCCATGGAGCAGGCCAAGCCGGTCCTGCTGGAACCCATCATGAACGTGGAGATCACCGTGCCCGAGCAGTTCATGGGCGACATCATCGGCGACCTCAACGGCCGCCGGGGCCGGGTCCTCGGCATGGAGCCTGCGGGCAAATACCAGGTCATCCGCGCCCAGGTGCCCCTGGCCGAGATGTACCGCTATGCCATAGATCTTAAGTCCCTTACCCAGGGCCGCGGCCGTTTCCACATGGAGTTCGACCACTACGAAGAAGTACCGGCCGGCATTGCCGATAAGATCATCCAGGCGGCCAGGGCGGCCCGGGAGAAGGAAGAATAAGGAAAGATTTTATTTAGGGGAGCGGGGGCCCGGCCGCCGCTCCCACCCCGGAGAGACCTGCATGAGCCTTCACTTCATCCTCGGCCGCGCCGGCACCGGAAAGACCCGCTACTGCCTCGAGGCCATCCGGCGGGAACTCCTGGCCGCCCCGGACGGCCCGCCCCTCATCCTCCTGGTCCCCGAACAGGCCACCTTCCAGATGGAAAAGGCCCTGGTCACCGCCCCGGGCCTCAAGGGCTCCATCCGCGCCCAGGTCCTGAGCTTCCGCCGCCTGGCCTGGCGTGTGGCCCAGGAAGTAGGAGGCGCCGCCCGCCCCTACATCGGCGACCTGGCCCGGCACATGCTCCTGCGGCGCCTCCTGGAGTATTACGCCGGCCGCCTGGAGATCCTCGGCCGCGGCGCCTGGCGACAGCCCGGTTTCCTGGCCGAAGTGGCCTCCACCCTGCGGGAGTTCAAACACTACCGCCTCACCCCGCAAGATTTGCGCCGGGCCGCCGAACAAGTAGCCTCCTCCGACCCTTCCGGCACCCTGGCCGCCAAGCTCCGGGACCTGGCCCTTCTATGGGAAGAAATGGAAAAGGCCCTGGCCCCCCGCTTCCAGGATCCCGAGGACACCCTGGAGTATTTAGCCGCCGACCTCCCGCGGAGCGAAAACTTCAAAGGGGCGGAGGTCTGGGTGGACGGTTTCACCGGCTTCACCCCCCAGGAATACGCCGTGCTGGAAAGCCTCCTCCGGATCTGCCGCCGGGTTCACGTCACCCTGTGCCTGGACCGGCCGTCCCAGGCAGGGGGCTCATTAAGTATCGACCCCTTCCATCCCTCGCGGGAAACCCGGGCCAAACTGGCGGACCTCGCCCGCCGGTGGGGCATAACGGTAGAGCCGCCCACCCTGCTGGAGGCGGAACCTCCCCGCCGTTTCGCAGCCGCCCCGGACCTGGCCTACGTAGAACAGAACTTTTTCCGGCCGGGCGCCCCCGCCTTTGTCGGAGAAACGACCTCCGTCCGCCTCCTGGCCGCCTCCGACCGCAGGGCCGAGGTGGAGGGAGTGGCCCGGGACATCGTCCGCCTCTGCCGCACCCGCGGCTACCGCTGGCGGGACGTGGCCGTAATGGTGCGCGACCTGGACCTCTACCGGGACCTGCTGGTCAACGTCTTCACCGACTATGCGATTCCCTTCTTCCTGGACGCCAAGCGGCCCCTTTTGTACCATCCGGCGGTGGAACTCCTGCGGGCCGCCGTAGAAACCGTAGACCGCGACTGGGCCTACGAGCCCCTCTTCCGCCTCCTCAAAACCGACCTCGTACCTCTAAGCCGGGAGGAAGTGGACGTCCTGGAAAACTACGTCCTAGCCCACGGCATCCGTGGCGGGCGCTGGCTCGACGGCCGGCCGTGGACCTACCGCCTCCGGTACACCCTGGACGAAGACGTGGAGCCCGGCCCGGGCGACGAAGAAGACCTGGAGCGCATAAACCGGCTCCGGGAGCAGGTGGTAGCCTTCCTCGGCCCCTTCCACCAAGCCCTCCGCGCCTCCCGGAACGTGCGGGAAACCACCCTGGCCCTCTATAACCTCCTCCTTAGGCTGGACGTCCCCGGCCGCCTGGAGGAATGGCGCGCCCGGGCCATGGAACAAGGCCGCCTCGACGAAGCCCAAGAGCACGCCCAGATCTGGGAGGCCGTGGTGGAGGTCATGGAGCAGTTGGTGGAGATTTTGGGAGACGAAGCCCTCACCTTGCGGGAGTACGCCCAGATCCTGGCCGCCGGCCTGGAGGGCCACCGCTTAAGCCTGGTGCCCCAGGGCCTGGACCAGGTCCTCATTGCCTCCCTGGACCGCTCCCGCCACCCGGAAGTGCGAGCCGCCTATCTTCTGGGAGTCAACGAAGGCGTCCTCCCCGCCCGGCCCCCCGCCGGCGGCTTCCTCAAGGACGCCGAAAGGGAGCGCCTGAAAGAGAAGGGCGTGGAGCTCGCCCCCTACGGCGAAAGGCTGCTGCTGGAGGAACAGCACCTTATTTACCTCGCCCTCACGCGCTCCCGGGAACACCTCACCTTGAGCTACGCCCTGGCCGACGAAGAGGGGAGGGCCCTGCGTCCCTCCCAGGTTATAAACCGCCTGAAGGCCCTGCTCCCCGGAGTAGAGGTGGCGGCCCTGGGCCCGGAGCCGGGCGCCGGGGATCCCCTCTCCTACATAGCCCGGCCCGCCCCCGCCCTCTCCTTCCTCGCCGGCCAGCTCCGCCGTTTCAAGGACGGCGAAGAAATAGACCCGGCGTGGTTGGAGGTGTATAATTGGGCCCGGGAACACCCCCATTACCGCCGCCGTCTGGCCGACATCCTGGACGGCCTCTTCTACACCAACCGAGAAGAGCCCTTAAGCCGGGAAGTAACCCAGGCCCTCTACGGCAGCACCGTGAAAAGCAGCGTGTCTCGCCTGGAGAGCTTCCAGGCCTGTCCCTTTTCCCACTTCCTGGGCCACGGCCTGAAGCTAAGGGAGAGACGCCGCTATAAACTCGTGGCCCCGGACCTGGGCCGCTTCTTCCACGCCGCCCTTAAAAAACTGGCCGCCGCGGTCATGGAAGGAGACATCGACTGGGGCAGCCTGGACCCCGGCTACTGCCGGGACCTCGGCCGCCGCATCGCCGAGGAGCTGGCCCCCCAGCTCCAGAACGAGATCCTTCTCAGCACCGCCCGCTACCGCTACCTCACCCGCAAACTCCGGCAGACGGTGGAGCAGGCCGCCGGCGTCCTCACCGAACAGGCCCGGCACAGCGCCTTCCGGCCCGCCGGCCTGGAACTTTCCTTCGGCCGGGGGGAAAGCCTGCCCCCCCTGGAAATCCCCCTCGACGGGGAAAGGGTGCTGGAGATCTCCGGCCGCATCGACCGGGTGGACGTGGCCCCCGGCCCCGAAGGACTCTGGGTGCGGGTGGTGGACTACAAATCCGGCCCTGCGGACCTCAAGCTCCCGGACCTATTTTGGGGCCTGAAGCTCCAGCTCTTCACCTACCTGGAACTCCTCCTCACCTTCGGGCCCCGCCTCTTCGGCCGGCCGTGCCTCCCGGCCGGAGTGCTGTACTTCCCCGTCATCAACCCCCTGGTCCGGACCCCGGGCCCGGCCGCCGAAGCGCCGGAAGGGGAGCTCTTGAAAAAATACCGCATGAAGGGCTTTGTAGTAGCCCACCTGCCGGCCTTAAAGCTCATGGACGACCACCTGCCGGACCCGTCGCCCTTCTTACCCGTGGGCATCAAGAAGGACGGCACCCTGGACGCCCGGTCCGCCGCCCTCACGGCCGACCAGATCGAAGCCTTAAGGCGGCATCTCCGCCGGCTCCTCAAGGAAATAGGGGAGCGCATCGCCCGGGGCGAAGTGGACATCGCCCCCTACCGCCGGCGGGGCACCTCACCGTGCCGCTACTGCCCCTACCGCCCCGTCTGCGGCTTCGATCCCTTGCTGCCCGGCGACGGCTACCGCTTCCTGCCCGACCCGGACGCCCGGGAGATCTGGGAGCGCCTGCTACAAGAGTGACCGGCGCCACCGGTGCGGCCCCTGAGTTATCCCCACTTTTTGCAGGGCAGGCCTGCTTGGGCTTGGAAGCGAGCGATTGGGTCCGAGGGGACGAAGAGCCTCCGCGAAGCCGTACTTATTTTCTCGGAAGGGAAGAGGGAGAAACCGGATGCCCACAACCTGGACTCCAGAACAGAGGGAAGCCATCGAAACCCAAAACGCCCGCCTCCTCATCTCCGCCTCTGCGGGAGCCGGGAAGACCGCCGTGCTGGTCCAACGGGTAATCGAGCGCCTGACCGATCCCCAACATCCTGCGGACATCGACCGCCTACTGGTGGTAACCTTCACCCAGGCGGCGGCTGCAGAGATGCGCGAGCGCATAGGCCTGGCCCTGGCCCGGGCCATCATTCGGGAGCCCCGCGCTGCCAACCTCCGGCGGCAGCTCCTCCTCCTCGAACAGGCCAACATCACCACCCTCCACTCCTTCTGCCTGGACCTCATGCGCCGGTACTTCTACCTCCTCAGCCTCCCGCCCTCCTTCCGGGTCATGGGGGAGACAGAATCCTCCCTCCTCCGCCAGGAAATTCTGGAGGAAGTGCTGGAGGACCGCTACGCCCGGGCCCTGGAGTCCGCGTCCCCCTTTGGCCGCCTGGTGGACTCCTTCGGCGGCCAGAGGGACGACCACCTCCTTAAGGACCTCATCCTCCGCCTCTACACCTTCTCCCGCACCCACCCCTGGCCCCGGTGGTGGCTGGAGAGGCTCCCGGAGGCCTACCGGAACGACAGGGTCTCTTCCCCGGACGACCTCCCCTGGGTGCGGGCCTTGAGGGAGGGCCTCGCCAGGGAAATCAAGGACCTCGCCCTCCAGGCCCGGGAGGCCCTGGCCCTGGCCCAAAGCCCCGGAGGCCCGGCGGCCTACGCCGAAGCCCTCCGGGACGACCTGGCCCGGCTGGAAGACCTTTACCGGGCGGCCTGCCGGTCCTGGGACGACCTCTGCCGGGCCGGCCGGAACATGGAGTTCCCCTCCCTAAAGCGCTGCCCCGCCGGGGTGGACCCCGTCCTCAAAGACCGGGTCCAGGCCCTGCGCCAGGACTACAAAGACCGCCTGCGCTCCTGGCAGCAGACCTACTTCACCCACACCCCGGCCGCCGTCCTCTCGTCCTTACGGGACTTAGCACCCCTGGTGGAAGAACTGGTCCAGGCGGTGCTGGACTTCGGCCGGGCCTACCAGGAGGCCAAGGAGCAGCAGGGCCTGGTGGATTTCAGCGACCTCGAGCACTACTGCCTGCGCCTCCTCCTGGACCCCGAGGCCGCCCCCGACAACCCCCTCCCGTCAGGCCTGGCCCGGGAGCTCCGGCAGCACTTTGTGGAGGTCCTGGTGGACGAATACCAGGACATAAACGCCCTCCAGGAACTCATCCTCCACCTCGTTTCCCGGCCGGAAGAGGAAGGGCCCAACCTGGTCCTTATAGGAGACGTCAAACAGAGCATCTACCGCTTCCGCTGGGCCGAACCCGGCCTCTTCCTGGAAAAATACCTCACCTACGGCCGCGCTCCCGGCAGCCGGCGGCGGGTGGACCTCACCGTCAACTTCCGCAGCCGCCCCGAAATCCTCCACGCCGTCAACTTCATCTTCCGCCAGATCATGACCCCGGAGGTGGGGGAGCTGCCCTACGATGAAGCCGCCGAGCTGCGTCCCGGCGCCTCCTACCCGGCAGGGGAAGGGAGCGGCCCGGTGGAAGTGCACCTCCTGGAGCTGTCCGGCCGGGACGAAGCCGCCCCGCCCGCCGGGTCCGAAGGCGGAGAACCGGAGGAAGAAGAGCTGGAGGCCGTCCAGGCCGAAGCCCGCCTGGTGGCCCGCCGCATCCGCAAACTCTTAGAGGAAACCTTTCTTTGGGACCCTTCCGCCGGCTCCTTCCGGCCCCTGGCCTGCCGCGACATAGCCGTCCTCCTCCGCTCCACCCGCGGAAGGGTAGGGATTTTCCTGGAAGAGCTGGCCCGGGCGGGGATCCCCGCCTACGCCGACACGGGGGAAGGCTACTTCGCGTCCTTCGAGGTGGCCACGGTAGTGTCCCTCCTCCAGGTCATCGACAACCCCTACCAGGACATCCCCCTGGCCGCCGTCCTCCGCTCACCCCTGGTGGGCCTTAAAGCCGCCGACCTGGCCCGCATCCGCGCGGCCCACCCCGGGGAAGAATTCGCCTCCGCCGTCCTGGCAGAAGCCAGGGAAGGCAGGGGCCCCCTGGCCGCCCGCCTGGCCGCCTTCTGGCAGAAACTCGAATCCTGGCGGACCCTGGCCCGCCGGAGTAAACCATCAGACCTCATCTGGACCATCTTCCGCGAAACCGGATACTACGACTGGGCCGGGGGCCTGCCGGGCGGCCGCCACCGCCAGGCCAACCTGCGGGCCCTCATCGACCGGGCCCGCCGGTACGAACAGACCTCCCTGCGCGGCCTTTTCGGCTTCTTGCGCTTCATCGACCGGCTCATGGAAAAGGGAGAAGACCTGGCCGAGGCCCAGCCCCTGGGCGAGAACGAAGACGTGGTCAGGGTCATGAGCATCCACAAGAGCAAGGGCCTCGAGTTCCCCGTGGTCATTGTCGCCGGCCTAGGCACCCGGTTCAACTTCCAGGACCTCTCCAAAAGCAGCCTCATCCACCGGGAACTCGGCCTGGGCCTGGAATGGGTGGACCCCGAAAAAAGGCTGGCCTATCCCACCCTCCTGCACCTCGCCGTGCGTAACCGCCTGCAGAGAGAGGCCCTGGCCGAGGAAATGCGCATCCTCTACGTAGCCCTCACCCGCGCCCGGGAAAAACTCATCCTGGTGGGCAGCTTCAGGGGAGGGGAGAAGGGCCTGCCAGGCCTCAACCACGCAGCCGCGACAGGACCCCGACTGCCGACCTCCTACCTGGCCCGAGCCCGTTCCTTCCTGGACTGGCTCCTGCCCGCCCTGGCGCGCCACCCCCACGGGGAGGAAATCCGGCGCCGGGCCGGCTTCCCCGGTGGGGCGGCCCAACTCCTTACCGACCCCTCTTCCTGGGCCGTACGCTTCTACAGCCTCCGGGACCTGGCCGGTGAGGAAGAGGCCCCTGCGGCAGGGGAGCCCGCCGCCCTGGCCGCCCTGCGGGCCATGGAACCCCTGCCCGCCGGGGGCTCCCGCCGGGAAGAAGTAGCGGCCGCGCTGGAGTGGGAGTACCCCTACGGCGCCCTGGCCTCCATCCCCGCCAAAGTAGCCGTAAGCGACCTAACCACACAAGAAGACCGCCTCTTTAAAGACGAAGTGGCCGTGCGGCCCTACCTCCCCCGCGTGACCCGTCGGCCGCGCTTTGCCGCCCGGGAGACGGGTCTGTCGGCCGCCGAAGTGGGCAGCGCCTACCACATCGTCATGCAGCACCTGGACCTCAAGGCAGAACTGGACGAAGCCGGCATCATTCGGCAGATACGGGGCCTGCTGGAGCGGGAAATCCTCACCCCCGAACAGGCAGCCGCCGTGTCCCCCTCACGCATCGCCGCCTTCTTCTCGACGGACGTCGGCCGCCGCCTGCTCACCGCCGGCAGAGTCCTGCGTGAAGTTCCCTTCATTCTGTCCGTGCCTGCCGGACGCCTGTACCCGGAGGTGGAAGGGGAGGGTGGCCAGGAAAAAGTGGTAGTCCAGGGCATCATCGACTGCCTGGTCTTCGAAGGCGACGGGTGGCTACTCATCGACTACAAGACCGACCGGGTACACGCCGGCAGCCTGCAGGAACTCGTCCGGCACTACACACCGCAGTTGAACATATACAGCCTCGCCGTAGAAACCATCTACGGCCGGCCCGTAAAGGAAAAATACCTGTATTTCTTCGGATCCGGCATCCCCGTAAAGTGCCCCTGACACGCCGGCCGTGCCCGTCGTGCCGGTGCGCCTGCCGCCGCCCTCACGCAAACCCCCGCACTTATTCCGCATATTAATTCCTCCCAATGTGCCGTTCGTCTCTTTTTTGCGTGCATCCCCGCATTCATCCCGGCATTCATAACCCGCACCGGCCGGCGCCCGCAAGGGGAGCCGGTATAAATATTTGTTTATTTGTTCAGAAACATATTGACAGCCAAAATCATGTCTGATACACTGATACATGACAGGAAAAACACACCACCTACACCAATAGGAGGTGAATCCGGTGGAAGCTTACTGCAGAATAACCGTTCACGGGGGCAAACTGGTCCTCAAGGGCCAGGCGGAGTTCGTCAAGGAAGTCTTGCGCGAACACCTATCAGAACTTTTACACGAATGGGGCAAAGAAGACGATAGGGGAAAGGAAAGAGCGGAGCCCGCTCCCGCAGCGGAGGAAGCCGCCCCCGCCCCGTCCCCTGCGTCGCCCACCACCATGGCCGAACTGCGCTCCAGGGCCAGGGTGGAGAACAACAAAGAACTGGTAACCCTCGCCGTCTACTACTGCGAACACTGCCGTCACGAACAGCCCACCAACGAAGACCTGCGCCGCATCCTCAAAGAGGAACTCCGGGAGAAAACCAGCACCATCAACAGCCTCACCACCTACCTGCAGCGGGCAAAGAAAGAAGGATGGCTCGGCCAGGAAGGTAAACGGTGGCGCATCACCTCTACCGGCATGCAAAAGGTGCAGGAATTGCTTGAAGAACAGCAATAATGCTTGCCCGCCCCCACCGTCACTGCAAAGATGTGCGTAATACGCTTGCAAACTACTTTCAGCCTTTCTTCTGCACCACGAAGAATGAAATTTTTCTAAGCTTCCCGGGTCTTTCGGGGTTTGATTTTCCTGGGCCGTATGGGCCACAATACGGGCAAATACTAACACTTACAGCTAGGAGGTGTTTTAACATGAATGTTGCCCACTACAAGTGGCTCCGGGAAAGTGAGCTGGCCCTCCTTGTGTGCCTCGTGCCGGTCTACGGGGAAGACGGCGGCAATTATACTGAAGTGTGGTTTGAGAACAACAGGAAACAGATAGTGCAGAACCGCGTGAAAACCGTTACCAACAACCTGGTACAGTTCCTCGGCGCCAACCCCCGCCAGGGCCTTGCCGCCTGGCACCGGGGAGGCCGCCGCCACGCCCCACCCATAGTGCTCACGCCGTCCCTCACCCTGGTGGCCCTTCCCGTCCGCCGTCCCCTCTACCGCGACCAGGGCGGCATAGGCTACGTCGTGCTCCAAAAAATATCCACGTGGGAGGCCGTGGAAGAAGGGGATTTCCGCACCCGGCTACTCCTGGCGGGCGACCATCGGTTAAACTGCCTCCTCAAAAGAGAAACCCTGGAGCTCAGGCTCCTGGAAGCGGCCAGGGTGTCCCACCGCTCCCGGGAGCTCTTTGCCAAACTCTCCCGGCACCCTGGGCCCCAAACCCCGTTCTCCTTTGATCCCGACGACATTACCGAATAGCACACACCCCCCTCGGGGGGTGTTTCACTTCTTGTTCCCAAAACCTCGAGCCTCGCACCTATTTTGCCCACGGTCTTCCCCGAGCCCGCAAAAACTGGAAGGATTTTTTCTCCTCTTGTCGAAAGAGAGTCACATAGATACCCCACAAATTCCATTTACAGAAAGGAAACCCGACTTGAGTAAAGCGGAACAACTAGTCAGCAAGGGCAAGAAACTGTTGGAGAAAGGCGACTTTAATAAGGCGGCCCAGGCCTTCAGCGCCGCCCTGAAGAAAGAAGACGCCGTACCCATACGCAACAACCTGGCCCTCTCCCTCTTCATGTCCGGAAAGCCCAAGGAAGCCCTGGAGGTCTTAAGTCCCCTCTTATCCGCCGGCGAGGCCGTCTCCGAGGCCAATCCCTTTACCTATGCCCTGGCCTCCCGCATCTGCTGCTCCTTAGGCCGGGAAGAAGAAGCCCGCAGGTGGCTCAAACTGGCCGAAAAGAGCTTCGATGATGGCGTGGGGCAAATGCTCCGCAGCTTCCGGGAAGTCCCTGCTGCCTTCTGCGATTATATCACAATCATCATGCAGGCCGCCGGCGACCTCAAGGACCACCGCCGGGTATTCGAACTGTACCGCCGCTGGGAGCCCTACCATCGCTCCTGGGAAAACAGGCTGCTGGCCGGTGCGGCCTGTTTCAATCTGGGCCGGTACAACCGGGCCGCCGGCCTGTGGTCTTCTATAGCCGAAGCCCATCCCCTTTTGGCCGGGATGCAGCAGGTGGCCTTCCTCGTAGAGAGGGGCGTCATCCCGCCCTTTGAAATCGGCTACGATATTTACGGGGCAGAAGCAATGGAAAAAATGCTTCTGGAGCCCGGCCGGGACGAGGAGGCTCTGGAGCGCTGCTTCCGGGACGGCTACATCCGCATGACCATCTTGTCCTTAATTCTCCACGATGGCGAAGACCACGAAGCAGGAAAGGTGGCCTATTCCCTGGTGACTTATAACGGCGAATGGGGCAAGAAACTGGGGCGCAGCATCTTGGACTCCCCGGTCTTCGGCAAGGCGGTAAAAATGGGAGCGGCCCGGGCCCTGGTAGAGCTGGGCGTACTCCCGGAAAACGAGCCCTTTCCCATGTTCATCGACGGACAAAGGCGGATGGTAGAGCTTAAGAAAACCCCCGTAGTGCCGGAACCGGATGAAAAACTGGATGCCCTGGTGGAAAAGGCCTTAAAGCTGCGGGATAAGGGCGAGCTTGACGAGGCCATAAAACTCCTCCGCGACCTTTACGAAGAAGGACCCTATTATCCCCGGGCCGTGCTCGCCCTGGCCAATCTCCTGCGCCAGAAGGGGGAATTGGACGACGCCCTGGAATTAATGGAGGAACTGGAAGACCTGGCCCCGGACAACCCGGCCGTGCTTTTCAACTTCGCTGCCCTAATGGTCCAGATGGGCCGGACGGAAGAGGCCCGGTGGCGCCTGGCAAATATAGACAAAGAAGACGCAACCGAGGATCTTCTGAAAAAAATCGAGCTCCTGGAACGCCAGATAGAATGGCAGGAATTACTCTCGGATCTCCCGGAACGCTTCGTAGGGATGTTCGAAGAGGAAGAGCGCAAAAGAATAGAAGAGAAAGCCCTTCCCCCAGACCCCACCCTTTCCCGGGGGCTCAAAAACATGCCGGCCAACTGGCTCTCGGCCGCCTGTTTAAGCTACGGCCTCGAGCCCGCCCGCCTGCGCAGGGACCGGGAAAAACAGCTCATAGACTTCCTCTCCCGCCGCGGAAACCTGGAAAAAATAGTGGAGGAACTGCAGCCAGAGGAACAGGAACTCCTGGAGTACCTGCTCCGCAAAGGAGGCTGGAGCAGGCTCAATGCCGTCACCCGCAAGTTCGGCTCCATGGAAGGCGACGGTTTTTACTGGGAAGAGGAAGACCCCGAGTCCTCCCTGGGCTTCCTCTGGTCCAGGGCATTGGTCATGGTGGGCAGAGCAGTCATAGACGGCAGGCGCACCAAAATTGTTACCATTCCCCTTGAATTGCGCGAACCGTTGAAGGAAATATTCGGCTTAACTTAAGGCCCGCCCTTAAAACGCGGGCCATGGCTGTGGGGCTAAGTATACAAGCCCCATTTTTGTTCCGCGAAGGAAATCCCCCCCAATTAAGACACGGAAAAAAGGAGGAATCAGGCAACTTTTGGCGAATAAGGTAGAGGTTAGCTCCGGAAATGTGAAACACCCGGCAAATTTATAAGGCACTCAAATTGTAAGTTGCAGGAAAAACTCGACCGGTAGCGTTCAAATGTTCTCTTTCTAGGAGGTTCCCAGTGGAAGCCGTGGGAGTCACTTTGAAACAAGGATTACAACTTGCGCCTAAAGAAACACTGCTGGCCAAGATTAAGACCAAAACCGCCATAGTAGGCGTGGTAGGCCTGGGCTACGTGGGCCTCCCTTTTGCGGTGGAAAAGGCCAAGGTGGGCTACCGCGTAATAGGAATAGAGCAGAATCCATCGCGGGCAGAAAAGATAAACCGGGGGGAAAACTACATATCCGACGTAAAGGACGAGGAGCTAAAGGCCCTGGTGGAGAGCGGGAAAATATCGGCAGTTACCCATTTTGACCCCGTGCCGGAGATGGATGTAATTGTCATCTGCGTACCCACGCCCCTCACCAAAAACCTCACCCCCGACCTGACCTACGTGGAAAAGGTAACCCGGGAGATAGCGAAAAGGCTACGGCCGGGCCAGCTTATAAGTCTTGAGTCCACCACCTACCCGGGAACTACCGAAGAAGTAATGCTGCCCATCCTGGAAGAATCGGGCCTCAAAGTAGAAGAAGACTTTTTCCTGGTCCATTCCCCGGAAAGGGTAGACCCCGGCAACAAGCGGTATACCACCAAGAACACCTCGAAAGTAGTGGGGGGTATAGGGCCTGCTTCCCTGGAAGTGGGCCTAACCTTTTACGGCCAGACAGTAAAAAGGGTAGTGCCGGTATCCTCGGCCCGCGCCGCCGAACTGGTCAAGGTGTTTGAGAACACCTTCCGGGCGGTGAATATAGCCCTTGTCAACGAGCTGGCCATGCTCTGCGACCGCATGGATCTAAACGTCTGGGAGGTGCTGGACGCGGCCTTTACCAAGCCCTTCGGCATCATGCCCTTTTACCCCGGCCCGGGGGTAGGGGGCCACTGCATCCCCATCGACCCCCATTACCTGGAATGGAAGGCCAAGGAACTCAATTTCAACACCCACTTCATCGCCCTGGCCGGAGAAATAAACCGCAAGATGCCCGAGTTCGTGCGGCAGAAAGCTTTGCGAATTTTAAACCGCCTGGGCATCCCGGCATCCAAAGCCCAAATACTCATCCTGGGAGTGGCCTATAAGAAAGATATCGCCGACTACCGCGAATCCCCCGCCCTGGAGATAATAAGGCTTTTACAGAAAGACGGCGCCCGCGTGTTGTATCACGACGAGCTCATCCCTAGCTTTCGCGACCGCGGCCTGGAGATGACCTCCACTCCCCTTACCGAAGAGGTACTAAAGCAAAGCGACCTGGTCATCATCACCACCGACCATTCCTACATCGATTATAATTGGGTGGTGGGAAAGGCTAGACATATCCTTGATACCCGCAATGCCACGCGGCGCGTAAGTTCCTTCCGGGAAAGGATAACTCTGCTATGAGCGTGGGAGTAATCGGGGCGGGCAACTGGGGGAAAAATCTGGTACATACCTTCTTTCGCTTAGGAGAGCTTTCCGGGGTGGCAGAAATAAACCCCAAGACTAGGGAAGAGCTAGCCCAATCCTACCCCGGTATCCCTATCTACGACGACTACCGCCGCCTCTTAGAAAGTGACATCCCGGCCGTAGCCATCGCCACCCCGGCGCCGACACACTATGCCCTTGCCAAGGAGGCCCTGGCTGCCGGGAAGGATGTCTTTGTGGAGAAGCCTATGGCCTTATCCAAAGCCGAAGCCCAAGAACTGGTGGAGATAGCTGAGAAACAGAACCGCATCCTCATGGCTGGTCATCTCCTCCTTTACCAACCGGCCGTCCGCTGGATAAAGGAGTATATAGACTCAGGGGCCCTGGGCAGGATTGCCTTTCTTACCCAGGAAAGGCTAAAATTCGGCCGGGTGCGCTCGGTGGAAAACGTCCTGTGGAGCTTCGGCGTCCATGACATAGCCGTACTCCTCTACCTGGTAGGGCGAAAACCTCAGGAAGTAAAGGCCGCAGGCCAGCGCTTCCTGCAGGAAAAAATAGAAGACGACGTATACGTGCACCTCCGGTTCGCCGGTGGAGTGCAGGCCCATCTCCACGTCTCCTGGCTTTGGCCGGAAACGAGGCGCTCCCTCACCATCGCCGGCTCGGAAGGAATACTCACTTATGATGAACTGGAGCAAAAAGTGACACTGCACAGAAAACGGGTGACCACGGGGCTTAGGCATCATGATGAAGGGAGCGAGGTGGTCTTCCAGGGGAAGGAAGAACCCCTCCTCCTGGAATGTCATCATTTCCTGGAATGTGTAGCCAAACGAAGAACTCCCTTGTCTAGCGGTAGAAGTGCTGTAGAGGTTATAGAAATATTAGAAGCTATAGAGAAGCAATTAAAGGAAGAAGGCACATGAAGGAAAGGGACTACTTCGTCCACGAATCAGCCTACGTAGATGAAGGCGCTAAAATAGGTAAAGGGACAAAGATATGGCACTTCAGCCACGTCATGGCCGGAGCAGAGATAGGGGAGAACTGCACCCTAGGGCAAAACGTGTTTGTGGCCCGTGGCGTTAAAATAGGCAACAACGTAAAGATACAAAATAACGTATCCATATACGAAGGGGTCATCCTGGAAGACTACGTCTTCTGCGGGCCGAGCATGGTCTTTACCAATGTAAAGACGCCCCGCTCCGCTTATCCCCGTAACACCAGTGAGGACTACGTAAAAACCCTGGTGAAAAAGGGAGCCTCTATAGGGGCTAACGCTACTGTGGTGTGCGGGGTGACCATAGGGGAGTGGGCTTTCGTGGCCGCAGGGGCGGTGGTGACCAAGGACGTGCCCCCTTACGCCCTGGTGGCCGGAGTGCCAGCAAGACAAATAGGCTGGGCCTGCGAGTGCGGTCTACCGTTAAAGTTTGCCGGAAATGTAGCCCGCTGTTCCGAATGCGGCAAGGAATATAAAAGAG
The DNA here is from genome assembly GCA_003509545.1 of Peptococcaceae bacterium. Taxonomy (GTDB): domain Bacteria; phylum Bacillota; class DSM-521; order Neomoorellales; family Neomoorellaceae; genus UBA12545. The sequence continues at coordinate 12,957 of DOLC01000088.1, read as the reverse complement.
AAGGAGAGACCAGGATTTGCCGGATAGCTTAAAGCAGGATATAAAAGCAGGAAAAATTCCCCTACTGGATCTTACTCCCGAGATCGAGGCGCTGTGGGATGAACTTTTGAAGGCCATCCAGGGCGTTCTAAAATCAGGCCAGTTTATCCTGGGGCCCAATGTAAAAGCTTTTGAGGAAGAAGTAGCCCAATACCTCGGTGTCAAGCACGCCATAGGCGTAAACTCCGGCACCGATGCGTTAGTAATAGCCTTGCGCGCCTTAGGTATCGGCCCAGGCGATGAAGTCATCACCACTCCCTTTACCTTCTTTGCCACCGCTGAGGCCATAAGCCATGTAGGGGCCACTCCGGTGTTCGTCGATATCGACCCCCAAACCTTCAATATAAACCCGGAGCTCATAGAACCGGCCATCACTCCGAGAACTAAGGCCATACTCCCGGTCCACCTCTACGGCCAGGCGGCCGACATGGACCCCATCATGGAGCTGGCAGAAAAATATAATCTCAAAGTTATCGAAGATACGGCTCAGGCCTTCGGAGGGGAGTACAAGGGCAGGAAGCTGGGAACTATCGGTGATGCGGGCTGCTTTTCCTTCTTTCCTTCCAAGAACCTGGGAGCCTTTGGCGACGGAGGCCTTATCGCTACCAATAATGACGAAATTGCTGAAATGGCCCGTATGCTGCGGGTCCACGGGGCAAGGCAGAAGTATTACAACGAAATCATTGGCTATAACTCCCGGCTGGATGAGATTCAGGCCGCCATTCTCCGGGTGAAGCTGCCCCATATCGATGAGTGGAACGAGGCCAGGCGGCAGGCGGCAAAGCGGTATAATGAGCTTTTGAAAGACGTGCCGGGCATAAGAACTCCCTACGAAGTCCCTTACGCCAAGCACGTTTACCACCAGTACACCATACGGGTAATGAACGGAAAGCGCGATAATGTGAAGCAGTTCCTGGCCGACGAAGGTATCGGGACCATGATCTACTATCCAGTACCCGTACACAAGCTACCGGTCTACGCTAATAGTAATTGCCATCTACCGGAAGCCGAGAGGGCGGCCGGCGAAGTACTGTCGATGCCCATCTGGCCAGAGATTGCTGAGGAAACGCAGATACACATCGCCAGGGGTCTGGAGGAGGCCTTGGCATGAATGCTGCCTTTGCCCGTCTTAAGGCCCTGCTTCCCAAGAGCTCCTTTGCCCGCAACGTGGCAGTCCTTGCGGGCGGCACGGCCGTCGGCCAGGCCATCGTTGTGCTGGCCTCGCCTATTTTGACCCGGCTGTATACCCCGGAAGATTTCGGGGTCTTGGCGGTCTACTCCTCGCTTTTGGGTATTCTTTCTACTGTGGCAGCCTTGCGGTACGAGCTAGCCATACCCCTTCCTGAAAAGGATGAGGACGCCGCTGCGCTGGTGGTACTTTCCCTAATTATCGTGTTAGGAATGAGCTTACTGGTAGGGTTGGGGGTGTGGCTGGGGGGCGAACAGGTAGCGAGATGGGTCAACGCGGAGACCCTAAGACCACACCTCTGGTTGTTGCCCGTTGGGATGGGGTTCGTAGGAACATATCAAGTACTAAACTACTGGACTACCAGAAGAAAGTTATTTGATGTTGTAAGCCTCACAAAGCTAACGCAATCCGGAACTCAGGTGGCTGTCCAGCTCGTAAGCGGAGCACTCGGAGTGACACCGCTGGGGCTAATCATTGGACATATTGCCGGACAGTCAGCGGGTATTGGAGTTCTATTTCGCCGTTCGGGCGTTTCCTTGCGGTTATTCCCTGCCAACAAGCTCGTTGCTTTGGCGAGGCAACATTGGAAGTTTCCGGTCTTTAATAGCTGGGGAGCACTAATCAATATCGTTGGCATCCAAGCAGCGCCCTTGCTTCTGACCACTTACTTTGGCACGGCTATCTCGGGATTGTTCATGCTTACGATGAGGGTTCTTACATTACCCGCTTCTTTGATTGGAAACGCTGTGGCTCAGGTTTTTTATCCTACTATAGCGGCCCAAACTCAAAAGCCTGAAGCAGTACGCACACTCCTAGCCAGAGCCTCCACAGCTTTGTTGCCTGTTGCCTTTGCTATTTTTGCACTGGTTGGCCTTTGGGGACGTGAACTGTTTGCGCTTATTTTCGGTGCTGAGTGGCTTGAGGCAGGTCTTTATGCTAGTTACTTGTCCCCTTGGCTCTTTCTCAATTTTATATCTTCCCCTCTCAGCACTTTTGTGTTAGCCAAGGGTCGGCAGGATACTGCTATGTGGATAACGTTGTATGAAACGGTTTTGCGACTATCCGTTCTGCTATTTGCAGGCTTTATGGGCTCTCCGTTGCTGGCCGTGAGACTTTACGGTTTGGCTGGTATGGTTATCAGCGGAGTGTATATTTCTTGGATCTTCCGTCTGGCTGGCAGCAGTATATGGATATGGCTCAGCAGCATTAGGAGTTATGTTTTTGCTGCAGTGCTTTTGTTAACGGCACTCTCGAGCCTAAAAGCGGTTACTGCTCCACCTGTTTCATTTGGACTGAGTGTAGTCGGTATAGGTCTTTTCACTATATGGTCTGTAAAGACTCTACGCCAAGAAAGCAGGGAGACTCGTGCGTGACATTCACGTACTAATCATCCCTTCATGGTACCCAACAGAGCAATCCCCTGCTGCCGGAGTTTTCTTCGCGGAGCAGGCTAAGGCCCTCCATAGGGCTGGTATACGCGTAGGGGTAGTGGCTCCTATACAGCGGAGCGTCCGTACCCTTACACAGGGTGATCTTTTGAACTACAACTTTAAAACTGAGTTCCGCGAAGAGGAGGGTATACCTACTTTCCGCTCATTGGGCTGGGCCGTTCCCAAATTGCCGCGCGTGAATCGGCAGATCTGGCTTTGGCAGGCCCGTCGGCTCGTTGACCTTTACGTGCAACGTTTTGGTAAACCCAACATCATTCATGCCCATGCAGTTCTCTGGGGAGGTGTGGCTGCGCTGGAGGCTTCCCAAAAGCTAGGTGTTCCATTTCTGGTTACGGAACATTCAACTGCCTATGCGAGGGGGCTTATCGAACCCTGGCAGGAGCCCGACATTAAAAGAGTCTTGCAGCACGCCAACGTACGGGCTGCAGTTTCTCATAGCCTAGCAAGACTGATTGCTCCTTATGCCATGGGGCTCCCTATTGAGGTCGTGCCGAATGTAGTAGATACCGAGTTCTTTACTCTCCCACCGCATCCAAGACGTTCGCGCCCTTTTGTCTTTCTTTCGGTAGCTTTGCTGACACCAAAGAAGGGTATAGATGTTCTGCTCAAAGCATTTACAGTAGGATTCAAAGGTCATCCAGAGGTCGAGCTTTGGATTGGCGGCGATGGTCCACAGCGATCCGATTTGGAGAGCCTGGCTCATAGCCTTGGCATTGAACCGCAGGTTCGCTTCCTTGGCCTGCTGAACCGAGAACAGGTGCGTGAAGCCATGTGGAGAGCCAATGCTTTCGTGCTTCCAAGTTATGTTGAAACATTCGGTGTGGTATTGATAGAAGCTATGGCAACGGGGCTACCTGTTATTGCAACTCGTTCTGGTGGCCCTGAGGAATTCGTTACTCCGGAAGTCGGGTACTTAGTATCACCCGGGGACATTAAGCAACTGGGAGAGGCCATGGCAACGGCTTACGGGAACGGAGTGGTGGGATCGGAAGAACAAATCTCAAGGTGGGTAAAGGAGAGTTTCAGCTTTTCAGCTGTATCGTTGCGGCTAATCGGCCTGTACATGTCACTAATTCGGCAAACTCCCGACGCAATATGTCTTGGAATTTGAGTAGAAAAACCCTACTACAATATATTTGAGGTGATGCATGAGAGAAATGTGGCGTAAAATTGTGGTGTTATTCTTAGTCAGTGTGGTAATTAGTGGTATTTTCACTACATACTTTGAAGAATATCAAAAGAGCCTTCTCATGCCTATACGAAACATAATTGTCCTTGGTACTTGGGACAATCGCTCCGAAGAAGACGTGCCCATCACCTATTACGGGCATGCCAAGGGTATCAACCCAGTGCATGTTGCCCTATCAGTAAGGCGGACAGTTTTAAAAATTTTGGAGGAACAACATCATTATCCATTTGCCGATACAGATGGATTCCGCAAAATCTTAGACATTGCAGATTATTTCATTGGTAATGCTGAGGAACATTATTATGAAGGCTTGAAGTTTTATGTTTGGACTTATAATTTTGATTGGCCGACGTATAACTTGTCTGCGCCTTGGGTTTCAGGAATGGCACAAGGCCATGTGATTGAAGTCATGCTTGCTGCTCATAAGTTAACGGGAGAAGAAGAGTACCTAGAAGCAGCTCGTTTCGCTGCAAATGCTATGGCTGTTCCTTTAGAGCATGGTGGAGTAGCAGTTGAAGTAGATGGTGGGTTATGGTTTGAGGAGTATGCAAAAGCGGGTGTTAATCCGCCATATGTATTAAATGGCCATAATTTTGCTTTAGAGGGTTTATGGTATCTATCGTTGGTAGATGACAAGTACCGTGAACTGTTTGAAAAAGGTGTTAAAGCATTACGACATTTATTACCGCGCTTTGATGCTAGAATTTGGAGCATGTATGACCTGGTTGGTACACCAGCTAATCGTAAATATCAACAAATTCACGTTAACCAGTTACAAATGTTATACAACAGAACAAATAATGAAATATTTGATATATATGCAAAAAAATTTCAAATGCAACTTTATTTACCATTCACCTTATTATTTAGGATGTGGATATATCCAAGCACGTTCTTGATCTCAATATTTTTTATTAACACCCTAGGAACTTTCCTTGCGGTTACAGTCATATTATTTGAGGTTCAGAAAATTAGAAGGAGAAATGACCATGTCAGGTAATTCAAGAGAAAAAGATAAAATGTTTGATACAAAGAAGCAAAGAATACCATATTTGCTGATATTATTATGGATTAGTGTGCTGTTTTCACCTCTAATAAAATTAGGAGTATACTTACGAATTGATCACATATTTTTTATTTTGGCTTTTTGTTTTCTTGTTATTAAAAGACAATTTCATTTAATTATACCTAAAAGTGTAAGGTTTTTTGTATTATTTGCATTACTGTTGATGTTTAGTGCTACGGTTAGTGCCCTTTTATCATCATTTGTTACGGGTACCGCCAACTTTTACTTCGTGATCAATTGGCCGGCCAAGGTTTTGCTAAATATTATTATAGGAGTGACAATTATCAATCTTTATGGGCAGAGGTTTCTAGTATTGGAAAAAAGTCTACGTCTTCTCTGGTGTGGAATTGCTGTTATGGGCTTGATTGGGGTTATCCAGGCAGCTGAGTTTCATCACTTTATTCCTAATATAGGACTAAACACTTTCCTTAGTAAATTTTTCCCTTATAAGGGAGAGAGTGTTGATGACCTCCTAATAAAAACAGGAGGCTATATACTTAAGATGGGAGGAGCAGGACGAGCTACGTCAACAATGGATGGTCACCCAATTTTGTTAGGTGATTTTCTTGCTTTCATATTATCGATGTTTTTGCCATTTGCACATAATGTGCAAAACATAGGGATTTACCTAATTTCGGTCCTGTGTTTGCTCCTCACTCTTTCTAGAGGGGCAGTAGTGGGGTGGATAAGTGGAATATCGGTATACTTAATATTGATAGTGTGCCACAGTCTTATTAGTGGAAAAGGTAAAGAAATACCACGTTTTATTACATTATTACTACTCGTGGTAGGTACCTTTTTTGTTACATTTCAATATACGCCCTTTGCAGAGAAGATTAGCTGGCGCCTTACGAGTACCATAGATACGTTGATGAATACTGGAGTGCCTGAAGAGCGGTTGACGGATAGGTGGCCCAGTGCAATAAATGCATTAAATGAAGCGGGAGCACTAGGCTGGTTGTTAGGGGTACCCGGTGGTTATAGCAAGTCTACCGACAGTCAGTACTTTTGGTTCTTAGTCAACGTGGGCTTGATGGGCGTTATCTTATTATTATATTTACATGTGTTTCTTTTCTCGATCGGATGGAGATTCTTCACCACCATGTGGCCCACTAATCAACAAATTGCCCTTTGGGGATTAGGTTATGCAGCTGCGATCATCGCATTATTGATAATGTATATTTTTCATCCAGCGCTACAGGGAGACCGCTTGCTCACAACTCTTATAGTGGTATCTATATTGTTAGATAATACCATAAGCAACCAACGAGGGGGGAAAATGAGAAGTCCTCTCAGACTTTAAGGGGGAACCGAATGGTGTCTAGAGTTTGCGTCGTTAGTACCGTCCATCCTTACTTTGACACGCGGATTTTCTGTAGGCAGGTCCAAACATTGGTGAGGGCAGGCTATAACGTCACCCTAATCGCCCAGCATAAGAAAGGTGAGACTGTCGACGGAGTTAAAGTCATCACCCTGCCTAAGCCCCAAAACCGTTTCACTCGTATATTAGGCCTTACCTGGCAAGCCTTTCGCCTTAGCTATCGGCAAAAGGCCGCAATTTATCACTTACATGATCCTGAACTCTTGGTAGTGGGACTTTTACTCAAGGGGTTGACAATAGGAAAGGTTATTTACGACGTGCACGAAGACGTACCTAAGCAAATTTTGAGCAAAGAATGGATCCCTAGGCCTCTACGTAGGTTTGTAGCACGGGGGGCACGCGTGACTGAGGCGTTGGCTTCTTTAATATTTGATGGCATAGTCGCCGCTACGCCTGCCATTGCCAAGCGCTTCCCGGCAGGCAAGACGGTAATAGTGCAGAATTTCCCTATCTTGAATGAGCTTGTATCGCCAGATCCCACACCGTACCAGAACCGCCCCGCCAAGATAATCTATGTGGGCGGCATTACCGTAATACGGGGCATTCGGGAAATGGTGCAGGCTATGAGCCTGGTACCAGAGAGCTTGAATGCCCGGTTAGTGCTCGTAGGGGCCTTTTCTCCGCCATCTCTGGAAGCAGAAGTGCGCGGCCTGCCGGGTTGGGATCGCATAGAGTTTGTGGGCTGGCAGGACCGTGCTTCTGTGGCGCGGTTACTGGGGGAGGCGCGAGCGGGGCTAGTGCTATTTCATCCGGAACCCAATCATCTGGAAGCCCAGCCTAACAAGCTCTTCGAGTACATGTCCGCCGGCCTACCGGTGATCGCCTCCGATTTTCCTTTGTGGCGTGAAATCGTGGAGAAAGAACGATGTGGGCTGCTGGTGGACCCGTTGGACCCGGCGGCCATTGCCAAAGTCATTCAGTGGATTTTGGAACACCCGGAGGAAGCCGAGGCCATGGGCCGGCGCGGTCAAAAAGCGGTTTTCGAGCGCTATAATTGGGATACCGAAGCTGCCAAATTAATTGCCCTCTACCGGAGGCTGATATGAAGATAACTACAGTAGTAGGGGCACGTCCCCAGTTCATCAAAGCAGCCGTAGTTTCTCGAGTGTTGCGGGCTACTCCTGAAGTGCAGGAAGTGCTGGTCCACACCGGCCAGCACTACGACGAAAATATGTCGGATATATTCTTTGAGGAACTAGAAATCCCCAGGCCAGATTATCACCTGGGAATAGGTTCTGGTACCCACGGATCCCAGACGGGCAAGATGTTGGAAGCCATCGAACAAGTCCTATTAGCCGAAAGACCAGAATGGGTGCTGGTCTACGGCGACACCAATTCCACCTTGGCCGGAGCTCTGGCTGCGGCGAAGCTCCATATCCCGGTGGCTCACGTGGAAGCGGGCCTGCGCTCCTTCAACCGAAAGATGCCCGAGGAGATCAACCGCGTGCTTACCGACCACGCCTCGGACTTGCTATTTGCTCCAACCCATGCTGCAGTGGAAAATCTTCGCCGGGAGGGCGTTCCGGAAAAGCGGATATACCTTGTGGGCGACGTGATGTATGACGCTGCGCTTTTTTACGGCGAGAAGGCACGGCGGGAAAGTCGCATCCTCCAAAGGTTGGAATTAATGCCGAAAGGCTACGCGTTAGTGACCATCCACCGCGCCGAGAACACTGATGATCCCAGGAGGCTCCGGGCCATTACAGGGGGTCTCTGCGAGGTAGGCAAGGAAATACCGGTAGTCTTTCCTGTGCATCCCCGCACCCGCAAGGCTATGGAGAGTTACGGGCTCCTAGAGGTAGCTGCGGCTCACCTGAGCCTCATTGAGCCTGTGGGCTACCTAGATATGATCATGCTGGAACAAAACGCCAGGCTCATCATCACTGATTCTGGAGGAGTGCAGAAAGAGGCCTTTTTCTACCGGGTTCCTTGTGTAACCCTGCGCGAGGAGACGGAATGGGTGGAACTGGTGGAGTTGGGGTGGAACAAGGTGGTTTATCCCGAATCTCCGGAAAAGCTAGCTGAGGAAATTAGCTGTAGTTTAGCTGGCTTTCACGGAAAAGAAGGGAATCCCTATGGGGATGGCCACAGCGCAGAGCTGATTGTGAGGCACTTATTGCGCGGATGATTGTGAGGTTGTCGCCATGGCAGGAAGGGAAAAAAGATGCACTGTTTGGCTCTTTAACCACTATGCCATCAGTCCCGATATGCCCGGTGGAACCAGGCACTTTGACCTGGGGCGGGAACTGGTCAAGCGGGGGTACGAGGTCACCATCTTTGCTTCTGGTTTCGACCACGTTACCCACAGCTACGTCAAGACCAAGCCGGGCGAAGGTTTACGGGTGGGAAATTATGACGGCGTGAGGTTCGTCTGGCTGGAGACATTCCCTTATCAGAGAAACGATTGGCGCAGGGTCCTGAACATGCTATCCTACGGTTTTAATTTGTGGCGTCATCACAGGAAGTTTGAGCCACCTGATATTATTATTGGTTCCTCCATGCATCCCATTGCCCCCCTGGTGGGATGGTGGCTGGCACGAAAATACGGGGCGAGGTTCCTTTTTGAGGTCCGTGACCTATGGCCCCAGACAGCGGTGGATATGGGTGCCATGAAGGAGACAAGCCTAATGGCCAAGCTCCTCTATACTTGGGAAAAGTTTATGTACCAGAAGGCGGAGAAAATTATCGTTTTGCTTCCAAATGCTAGAGAGTACATTGCCGGGAAGGGAATCAACCCCGAAAAAATTGTCTGGATCCCTAACGGAGTTGATCTGCGGCGGTTTGATGGCAAAAAGTTGGATCCGTCATCAGCTTGTGCGAAGGCCTTTGCAGAGCATCGGGGCAAATTCAAGGTAGTTTACGCCGGGGCTCACGGCCCGGCCAACGGTTTGGACACGGTAGTCGAGGCGGCTGCCTTGATGTTACAGGTGGATCCAGAGATCCACTTTTTCCTAATTGGCGACGGGCCGGAAAAGGAAAGGCTAATGAAGCGGGCGCAGGAAAAAAATGCCTTCAATATTATTTTTTTAGATCCTGTGCCCAAAAATGAAGTGGGGGCTGTATTAGGGGAGTCAGATTTGCTGCTATTCTGTTTAAGAACTCTTGATGTATATAAGTACGGCATTAGTTTGAACAAACTTTATGATTATCTAGCTAGCAGCAAGCCAGTTGTTATGGCTGGACAGGCGGTCAATCAAGTTGTAGAGGAAGCCGGTGCTGGTCTAGTTGTTGACCCGGAAAATCCCGAAGCCCTAGTGCGGGCTATCCTCCAGATTAAGCAAATGCCGCCAGAAGAAAGGAAGCGACTGGGTGACAACGGCCGCAAGTATGTAGAAAAATACCACAGCATCGAGGTTCTGGGAGAAAAGCTTTCCCAGGTGATTACCGAAGTCCTGCAAAATTAAGGGCGGTTTAAGGTGGGGTTTTATTACCTCGAATTAGGGGGGTAACATCTTGGATTTTACGCTTAAGGCTTACCAAAGCTTTTTGAGGCTTACCAAAGCTTTTTGCGAGCCATTGTCGAAAGTGGCTATAGAGTAATTACTGTGAGGGATTATCTCGCCAGTGAGCAATCCCCACCTTTCGTGATTTTACGCCATGATGTGGAGTGGAACTCCCGCCGCGCTCAGGACATTGCTAATGCGGAACTCAAGCTCGGTTTAAGATCGACATTCTATTTTCGTGTTAATACCAGGGCCTATGATATTCCTTTAATGTTACAGTTGCAGAACGAGGGTTTTGAGATTGGGTATCACTACGACACTTTAGACCGTTGCAATGGAGACTTTGATAAGGCTATTGCTTTGTTCGAGGAAGAACTATCCCGCTTCCGGCGTGCCGGGGTCAATGTCTATACGGTTTGTTCTCATGGCAATCCAAGGGTGAGAAAACGCGGTTATCAGGCAAATTATGATATCTTTAAAAAGGACGAAGGTCTTAAGCGCAGGGCTAATATCCTGGGAGAAGCCTATCTTGATTTGGATTTTTCGGCTGTCAAATACCTCAGCGATGCTGGCATTCGATGGAATGTAGGGCTTACAACAAAGCAGATCGAAGCTTTGCTTCGAACAAAGGAACAACCTGCACTTTACATCCTAGTCCATCCCGATTACTGGTCAAGATCGTGGATACGGGCGCTGGCGCTGAAGTGCGCGACGCGTGGTATAAAGATTTTCCGCATAAATAATATCATTGCCGCAATAAGAGAATATAGTAACATCCTATCGAAAACACGATAGGTAAGCAGGGGGCATGATGACCCTGTGAAGGGGTTACGCCTGGAGGAAGAGATTTTGGGGGGCGGGTTATAGTGCAGCAGCTTGCAAAAACGAAGCAGCTTCTTGCTTTCCTTCAAAACTTCGCCACCCTGAGGCGGAAGCGGGTTACGGCCTACGGAAGTGGGGATAAGGTTCTCTGGCTGGCCGATCTCCCTAGTGACCTGCCTTCCGGTTGGACGGACGCCTGCAGGTCGGCCTTTAGCGCGGAGAAGCCCGATGAGATTCCCGAATTGTGGCTGGAGGTCCGCAAGAAGCGCAGGCCGGAGCCGCCACCGATTCCGGAAGAAATAAAGCCTTGGCTTCCAGATGACTTTTTGGATAAACCGGAAGAATATGCCTTAAAAAGCACAGAGGACCTCTTTGACCTCGTGCAGGGGAAGACCAACTCAGGTACCAAAAGAAATGCTCCCAAATCTCAACCGAATCGTCGGGATTGGCCGGCGGCTGAGAAGTTGGAACAGGTGTGGCTCGAGTATCTGGTGAACCAGTGGGAACCTTGGGCAAAGGAATTTCGCATTTGGCGGGAAGTGCAACAACTCTATGAGGACGTAGACTTTATGCGCCGCCGCCTCGAGGAAGCTGAGGAACGTTATGAGCTTGTCCTCGCTGTAGGGCTGCTCCAGTGGCGCGATCCTGCTGGGGTTACTATTAAACGCCATCTTCTTACGGCCCCGGCGGAGATCTCTCAAGACGCCGTCCGCGGCGTGCTGACCGTGACCCCTGCTGCCTCCTTCGACGGATTCCGGATCGAGTTAGATATGCTGGAATTTCAACACCGGCCTGATTTGGGCCCGGTAAAAGATGAGCTTGAAGACCTTCTGGAGGAACTAGACGTTAGGGCATGGGACAAGGCCAGGGTGGGGAAAATTTTGCGCCTTATTGCCAACCGTGCCGCATCAGATGCCCAGGTGGATGAAAACGCCTGGAGACCCCTCTGGGAGGGATAAAGGCAGAGCCGGACGCGGTTGTCCTTTATGCCCGGGTGTCTACGAAGAAGCAGGCCGACGCTGGAAATCTCGAGCACCATATGGAGAGGCTGCGGGCATACGCACGGGAGAAGGGCTACCGTGTAGTGGCAGAGTATTCGGATGTGGCTTCGGGTTTAAACCAGAAGCGCCGGGGCCTGGAACGGGTGCTAAAAAGTGCCGAACGGGGTGAGTTTAAGAAACTGCTCATCGAATACCCCGACAGGTTGGCCAGGTTCGGGTACGCCTATCTAGAGCGCCATTTAAAATACTGCGGAGTAGAGATAGAAATCACTTCCGAGATCGAGCCTGAGGACGCACATACAGAGCTGGTCCAGGATTTGTTAGCCATAGTGACTTCTTTTTCGGCCCGGCTGTATGGTGTGAGGGGAGGCAGGAAAATCCGGCAGGGCTTCCGGGAGCTGATAAGGGATGCCGAAGAAGGGGAACGACAAATTTAGCTTTACAGTATGCGGGGAGTTCTTCCCAGAGGTCTACCCTGCCTTCCGGTCTTCGAAGTGGAGCCGTGGTGAGGAAGACCCCCTTGAGACGGAGATGCGGCTTTTCTGCGCCTGCATGAGGTGGGCCTTCAACCGGCTCCTGGAGGGCGCATCCCGCGATCGAATTAAGAAACTCGGTCAGGAGCTTTTCGGTCTCAACTCGCGGTATGTGGACGACGCCAGGCTTAAGGCACAAGGTGTGCTGGATTCCCAGAGAGAGCTGTTGGAGCTAGAGATTGAGGAAACGGAAAAGAAGCTGGGCCGGGCGAGGAAGAAGCTCGGCTTGGCTATGAAGAAGCTGGCGGTGGCAGAGAAAAAAGGGGCTACCCCAGAACTTATTGAAAAACTTCGCCTGGCGGCCAAGGGGCGGAACAGCCGGGTGGCGTCTTTAGAGAAGAAGCTGGCCGAACTCGAGGCCCACCGGGAGAACGGGACCGTACCCAAGGTAGTGTTTGGCGGCAAGAAACTGTGGAAGAAGGTCTGCAAGGGCCGGGCCACGCGGGAGGAGTGGCGGGCCGCCCGCAAAAACCGCCTCTACTCCCGGGGGGACGAGACCAAGGGCGGCAACCCGAACATGAAGGTAACCTACCGGGAGGGGGAGTTCCACCTGGCGGTGACCATTTCCCACCTCTCGGAGAAGGTAGGCGAAGACGTCCTCGGCCGCCCGAAGATGAGCCGCGCCCCGAGAGTGGAGGGCAGGTTGTGGTTACCGGAGAAGCACCGGGACCTGGTGCGGATATGGCTGGCCATGGAGTTGCCTTATACAGTGGAGCTGGTCCGCACCTTGGAGGGCCGCTATATAGTGCATCTGACGTTTGAACTGAGCGGGATGCGGGAGTCCGACACAGCTTCTGGCTGTTTGGCCCTGGATATTAATCCTGACGGAGCGGCGTTATGCAA
>DOLC01000048.1 GCA_003509545.1 Peptococcaceae bacterium | reverse complement strand
GACATGGACAGCTACCGGGTCGAAAAGCAGGCGACCATGAGAATCGCTCTTCCCGATACGGACGCCGAGATCAAACCGGTGCCTACGGGAGGCGGCGGGCACAAGCCCGAACCGGAGCTCGACCGTCTCTCGAACATCATCAAGGCTTTTAACGACCTGTTCGGCAACATTCCTTGGACCGATGCCGACCGGGTGCAAAGACTCATCACCGAGGAGATCCCGGCCCGCGTAGCGGCCGACACGGCCTACCAGAATGCCCGCATGTACTCCGACAAGCAGAACGCCCGCATCGAGCACGACAAGGCCCTCGTTCGGGTGATGACCGCCCTGCTTAAGGATGACACCGAGCTGTTCAAGCAGTTCAGCGACAATGAGTCGTTCCGTCGCTGGCTGACCGATACGGTATTCGCACTGACTTATAGCGAACCTGGCAGCGCGAGGTAGGCGGTACGACGTCATCGACGGCTTAGCCAGGCAGCTGCAATATGTACCTATCCCGAAAATAGCCTCTCACCGGCCCGGCCAGGAGGGAAATGATGGCAAAAATGTTAAGGAAGCGTTTAGGATCTGTTTCTTTTGCGTTAGAAGAAAAGGTGAAGACTCTCACATGGCTTGACCCATGGTATACTGGAACTTGAAGTCAGATGAGCACTTAGGCAGGTGCGTAAAGCATGGATAAAGGAGCAAATGAAAATTTTGGTTGTGTCCTCAGGTGTATTCTAATACGCCACCATTCTGAAATGGCGGTAAATATCCAGCTCGAAGTCGAAGAGAAGCTCAAGGCACCTGTGGATATTGTTTTTTTGCAAAAGATCTCCCCTCGTCTGGCTTTTGAAGAATAACCGCCGCGCCGCATTCTTCTGACTTCAGTCAGGAGGCGCGGCCTTGCTTTGGAATATTGCTTATGATATGATATATGCAAAAGCCAGAAGTCAGGAGTACGAATGGTGGAACTACAACGTAGCCGCAACAGCGTATACAACATAGCCTACCATATCGTCTGGTGCGTCAAATACCGCAAGCCATTACTTACGGGAAAGGTGGCTGAACACCTCAAAGGGCTCCTGCACCAGGTGGCCAGAGACAATGGCTTCACTATTGAGACTATGGAAATAATGCCTGACCACGTTCACCTCTTTGTCCGCGCCACACCCAACCACCTGGTGGCCAGCATGGTTAAAGCCCTCAAAGGAGTTACCGCCCGGTTCCTTTTCAAGGAGTTCCCTGAGCTCAAGAAAGAGCTTTGGGGAGGCCACCTCTGGAACCCATCGTACTACGTGGGTACGGTCGGCCATATCTCCGAGGAAACAGTGAGGAAGTACATCGAGGGCCAAAAGGCTGGTGAATAAGAAATGCCGCACCTTTACGGCCCCTGCAAAACGCTCAGGGTAAGGCTAATTCTAGGTGAGAAGACAGCGGGACACCTGGAACGGACGGTATCGCTATTCCGTCAGGTAGTATCGTACTACCTCCAAGTGTTCCACGACCACATGGAGCTTCTGGAGCGGAGCGATTGGCTCAAGCAGGCAGAGCTACTTACCCACTGCACCAAGGACAACCCAGAGCCACTATATCCTTTTGACCGGGAGTTTCCCGACCTGCCTTCCGGTTTGAGGCGGGCTGCTATAGCTGAGGCCCGCGGCCTGGCCCTCTCTTGGAAGAGCAACTACGAGCGGTGGCAGCGGAAGAAAGAAAAACACGAACAGAGGAACCGGAAAAGAGCGGAGGAGGGCAAAAAACCGGTGCCCTTCACGGAAAGACCCCCGCAGTTCCCGGATGAAGTATCCTCCTGGCCCACGTGGTACGGGACTGCGTATAAAACGCTGGACGAAAGGCGTATTTTGCTGAAGGTCTTCACGGGGCGCTCTTACGGGTACAGGAAGGTGGTGCTGGCCGGCTCTTTCGCAATCCCTGCGGGGTATGCGGCAGGTTCCCCTACTCTGGTCAGGAAGAGATACGGGTGGGGACTCCACATACCCCTGTTCCAGGTGACATCGCTGTTATCCGATGAGAAGCTGAAAGCATTGTTTTTTCTGCTGGCAGAGGCAGAGAAGTTCGGCGATGCTTCCAGGGCTTCCGGCCTCCGGAAAGCATTTTTGAAGCACCTCATCAGGACAGACCCCTCCCTCAGGGTATGCGTGGTCGACCTGGGGGTGGACCACCATGCCGTCATGACGGTAAGGGATACCGAAGGTAGGGTCCTGGCCGCCAGGTTCTTGCCGGGTGCTAAGGACAGCCGCCTTAGGAAGCGGTATCTCGAGAAGGTGGTCCGCCTCCAGAGGGAGACGCGCGTCATACCTGAGGGGGAGAGCTTTGCCCGTGATCTCTGGGAAAAGATAGCGAACTTCAACGACTACCTGGCGCACCTTATATCCCGGCAGATAGTGGACTTTGCTGTAGAGCACGGGGCCAAGATAATTGTCTTTGAGAATCTCAAGACCCTACGTCCTGAGAAGGGGACGAAGTCGCACTACCTGAACCAGAAGCTGGGCTATTGGGTGAGGGGGAGGGTTTACCGGTACGCCAGGTACAAGGCCCTGCACGCTGGCATATTAGTCGTCAGGGTAAGCCCGGCGGATACTTCCCGGCGGTGCCCTCTATGCGGGAAGCTCACCATAGAAAGGTACACTCCGGGGAGGAGGAACGGGAAAAAGCTGGCGAGGTGCAGTTCGTGCGGGAAAGTAAGGGACTTCAGTGCGGACTTTCTCGCTACGGAGAACATCTTTGACCGGTTCTTGTGCGTGTACGCTTCTTAAGACCTCTCCGGCGACGGAGGGGCAGCCGCGTCAGGGGCGGGGCCCCTTTGGGGCTCCGGCGCCTACAAGGTACCGCGGCGGAAGGCGGGAACCCGCTGGTTGCTTGGACCCGGAGACTAGGGATGGCCGGCAGTTGGGCCCACGGCCCGGGGACTGCTTCATCCCCGTACCCGGGGCAGGCGCGAAGGCCGGGAGCCTCTATGGTGTACCCGGCGTTAACCTGCTGAAGCCTCTGACTTCAGTCAGGGGAGGTTCACATAATAAGCCGGGGGATAGTTGTGCACTCTGATGACGAAGATTTCCGCACCGACCTGGAGGATAAGATCCTTAGAGATTATCTTGATTTTGAGCCTTTCATCCGTCTGTACGAAAAAGAAGTTGAGGAGGCTATTAGGAACGGTGCCTTCTTCCCTTAACGCAAGACTAATCCGCGACAGGATTGCTCAAATCCGGATTTCCGCCAATCGCCTGCAACGCCTGGCCGAGCTGAGCAAGGAAGAGTTTCTTGCCGACGAAGATAATTTTGCGATAGCCGAGCACCACTTGCGAAGAGCCCTGGAAGCGCTACTGGATATCGGGCGTCATATCGTCGCCAAGAAAGGTTTAGGGCGGCCGGAAGATTACAAAAGTATTATCACCTTATTGGGCAGAAATGGTATTATCCCTCTAGAGTTTATGTCCCAAATACAGGGGATGGCAGGCTATCGCAACCGGTTAGTACGCGCGTATGCTGACGTCGGCCCTGAGGAAATCTACAATATCCTCAGAGATAAACTAGGTGATTTTGCCTTATTCACCGGATATATCCTTGATTATTTAGCCAGGGAAGGCGCGGATAGTACCTACTAGAGCAGGGACGGCGTGAACTATATGAAGCCCTCAAGGAGGCAAACCTTTGGTTGCCGAAATATACGTGGGGACGTCGGGGTACAGCTACAAGGACTGGGTGGGCCCCTTTTATCCGGCCGGTACCCGGCAGGAGGAAATGCTGTCCTTCTACGCCGGGGAATTTTCCTTCACTGAGGTAAACTCCACCTTCTACCGCCTGCCGTCCGCCAGGATGTTCGAGGGTATGCTAAAAAAGGTGCCGGAGCACTTTTTGTTTGCCGTTAAGGCCTTCCGGGGCCTCACCCATGAGCGGGGGGAAAGGGTAAAGGAGGAGGCGGCCAAAACGGCGGAGGCTTTAAAGCCCCTCTCTCAAACCGGGAGGCTTGCGGCCGTGCTCCTTCAGTTTCCCTACTCCTTTAAGGCGACAACCGAGAACAGGAACTATCTCGAGCAGCTGCGGGAGTTGTTGCCGGATCTCCCCCTGGTGGTTGAGTTCCGGCACTCAAGCTGGCAAAGCGGCGAAACGTGGGCTCTTTTGCGCTCCCTTTCCGTGGGATATGTGTGCGTGGACGCACCAAGGCTTAAGGGCCTACCCGGCAGTGCGGTGCAGGTTACGGCACCGGTGGCTTACGTCCGGTTCCACGGGCGGAACGCGGCCAACTGGTGGGAGCACGAAGAGGCCTGGCAGCGCTACGATTACTTCTACACGGAGGAGGAATTATTGGAGTGGGTGCCAAGGATCGGCTTCCTGGCCGAAAACTCTGAGCGGGTGTTTGTAGCCTTTAACAACCATTTCGGCGGACAGGCGGTTTTAAACGCCCGCATGCTGAAGAAGCTTTTACTTTCCTCTGCTACCCTCGGGCCGGCCCATTAAGGCCGGCCGGCCAACAGGGGAAGTGTCTGCCGGCGGGAGGGGGAGCGCGGCAGGCGGTAACAAAGGCTGCACTCCGGGCGAAGGCCATAAGGGGTGACGGGGTGGAGGGGGCTTGTAAGCTCGCAGCAAAAAGCAGGCTCCGTCCCGCCCCGTGGCGACCGAGGCCGGCGGGCGGGAGCCCCGCTCCGGCAAGGGCCAGGTAGAGGCCTTAAGCCCCACGGCGTACAGAGCCTGCGGGCGCTAGTTCCGGATCATGATGGCCATCCAGGCCATGGTGTCGTACCGGTGGGCGTGCAGCAAATCCAGCACCCTGTTGAGGTAGGCGGTGTTGTGCTCGACAGTCCTGGAAAAGGAATAGATGAGCTTTACGGCCAGCTCCGGCTCAAGCCCCTTGTGGAAGGCCGACATGCCGATGAGGATGAGCTTGATCAGGGCGTAGTGGACCACGAGCATTATGTAGGAGTCGAAGACCGTGTTGCGGTCGAAGTCGAAGGGGAAGAGATTCTTGAAGACGTGGTTCACCAGGTAGTGCTCCAGGATGTACCCGTGGCTTTCCATGAAGGGCCGGTAGTAGTCGGCATAGGCCGCGGCGTACCTTTCGCCTATCTCTTCCACCCCGGCCTCCTGGGTGTACTGTAGCCCGTGGAGGCATTGGGCAAAACATTCGAGATAGCGGGTGTTCTTCACCACCAAGGGAAACCTCTGGTCCGCCAGTTCCTTTAGAAGCTTCATCTGGATGGTGGACTGGGCGGGTATGCCCGCCAGGGACTCCCGCAGAGCGCCGCCATCCAGAAGCCGGTTGTAGGTATTGATGAGGTCCGGGATTTCCCGCGCCCGGCCGGACTCCGCATACTCGGCCAGCTTCCGGCAAAACATGCCGAGGAGAATAAGGCGGTCTTCCAGGGAGTAGGCGCGGTTCTGCAGGAGGTCGACGGCGAAGACCCTGAGCTCCCAGAAGTACCGCTGGGGACGTCCGGACCACTTGAGGTCCAACGTATTGAGGCGCGATTTGATTACCTGGGGGCGGCCGAGCTGCTCCTCCACCTCGTCAAACTCCATTACCCGGGGGTCCAGGAGGGCGAGTTTGGCCGCCTCCGGGCACGACAGGGTCGCCGACTTCTCTATCACCCCGTTCACCTCGTTAAAGTTGCGGGGATAAACGTAGCAAGTATTGCAGAGGTATTCTTCCCCCAGGACGAGCTGCAGCTGGCAGAGGCGCTCATCCGTAAGAAAAGGGCACCAGCCGTCGGGTTTGAGGCGTATTTTGGCGTACCTTCTGGGGCCGGGGTTGGAGCGGTTGCGGGTTACCGCCTTTTCTAACAAAGGCGCAAGCTCCGGGCGGCGCAGGCGGCGGTACTTTTTGTAGGTCTCCTCGTCGACTTCGATCCTCCACCCGATACAGCAGTTGTCCTCGCACCCGGGCCCGGTGCACTTAAAATTGGCCATGTACCGGGGCATGAGAATTATCCTCGAGTTCCCCTTCACCGCATGCCCTCCTGTCTCTCTTGCCCCCTCAAGGGGACGTTACCGGCCATAACGGACAAAGGCGCGGGCGGCAACGGCGCCAAATTGCCCGGTTAAGACGCACCCCAAACTCCTTGGCAGTTCCGAAAATCACAGGGTGCGCCGGTTTACGGCTGTAGTGGCCAAAGACGGATTTTTGCTCCAAACGTCTCTTGCAAAAGGTATAACCCTTCGCGAAAAACACTGGATCGTTACGATGAGTTCATGGGGCATATATTCTATCAGTTTATAATGAGGCATAAGTTTTCGTGCACTACGCATAATGCCTTCCCGCGTTGCAGGAGGTCTTGGAGAACTTCTTTGTGGGGGTGATAGTAGTGGTTCTCCCGTCCAGCGGAGATAACCCATATCTTGCACCATGGCAGATCCTCTATTATCTTGTTGTTCCAGCTGTGGCCGGATCCGTGGTGGGGTACGAGGCAGACCGCCGTGGATTCCAGCCTGGTCCCAAGATGCCCTTTGAAGGCTTCGTAGTTATTGTTGAGGTTCATATCGCCGGTAAGCAACTGTCCGAGGGCTGGTTTCCGGAAGAGATCTACTACAAAGGAACATCCCACGCCGATGGCGCATGCTTCAAGGGCAAATTTTGTTCTGTAAATGCCGTCGGATGCGTAGCAAGGGCAATGTCCCCATTGAAGCTTCGGCCACCAGTCCGGGTTTATAGGTCCATGCCATAAAACCAAGGAGGTAAAGTTTAGATCATCGCGGTCTCTCATTAGGTCTTCACAGTAGCATTTCCTTAATTCTTTTATGAAATTCTTCTCCTTAAGAAGTAACGTTAAAGGAAATTTATCGTAGTCCGCGGGCGCGGGGAGCTGCGAAACACAATTTTTAAAAGCCTCAATACAATCATCCGCAACCGGTTGGTTGTAAAGCGCAAATTCCCATAGATTTCTTAGTCTGAAGACACCGTCGTGGGTCTTTACCATCAACTTCCCATCTCGATACAGCTTTCGCCAATCGTTACCATTTTCTTCTTCCTTCTGAAAGATCTTGTGCAAATCATCCTCGTTTAAATCTGCTAGCTCCCTCATGTCAACTGGTGTATCACCTATCAAGTCCGGGCCTGAACGGTGAGAAGAGTCGCTCCCGCCTCGATCATTAGGTTCTTTAGGCCGACCATGCGCGATCAGGACAACCTTGCCCACTTTATACTCGCTGAGAAAACCGACTGGGTCCTTCAGAATATCAAGGTACCACTGAAGGTAGTCCGGGACGACGCAGGCAAGTAACAGTCTCTCCCAGGGTGTCAGATAGGGCAGCACCGCAACTTCTACGGTAGTATGGGCGAGAAGGGCTTTAAGTCCAGAAATGTGGTCGTAGTGCAAATGAGATAGCACCAGCAATGACACTTTGCCGGATGATTTGCCCTGGATGGCACTGCAATAGCTTACAACGGCCTTTTCGGCACACGCCTCTTTTTGGCTCCCGCAATCGTATATAAACTTGAGGTCGTCCACGTGCCCCGTATAGAAAAGCCCCTGGCCCACGTTATGAAAACAAAACTCACACTCAATGTGTTGCTGCGGCATCCCAGAATCTCTCCTTTCACAACCCTACCTTCAGGCCAAGAAGTAAAGGGCGGAGGATGGCCCCCGCCCTGATCTCCTGCCGACTTACCGGCCCAGAAGCTGCAGCACCATTTGCGGCATCATGTTGGCCTGGGCGAGCATGGCCGTGGCGGCCTGGGAGAGGATGCTCTGCTTGGTGAACTCCATCATCTCCTTGGCCATATCTACGTCGCGGATGCGGGACTCGGCTGCGGTGAGGTTTTCGGCAGCCGTGCCAAGGTTATTGATGGTGTGTTCCAACCGGTTTTGATAGGCACCAAGCTTGGCACGTTCTGCTGATACCATTTTGATTGCACCATCAATTACCTCAATGGCGTTATTCGCATCCGATTGTGTTTGGATCCCACCTGTACCGCTAAGCTGATCATCCTTGAGGTCTTGTATCGCCGTCAATTGTCCCATGTCATCTTCTAATCCAATTGAGTTTGTTGCCATATTTTTGATTGTCAGTTCAATGCTTTGGTCTTTGTTGGCTCCAATGTGAAACTTAAGACCCGTTGTTTCATAGCTACCATCTAAGAGCACCTTGGTATTAAATTCGGTGTTACCTGCTATACGGTCAATCTCGTCAATCAACTGGTTTAATTCCTTCTGCAACTCTGCACGATCATCGTCGGTCATCGTATCGTTAGCAGACTGGACCGCTAATTCTCGCATGCGCTGCAGGATGCTATGGACTTCGTTCAAGGCACCTTCCGCAGTTTGAATCAGTGAAATGGCATCCTGAGCATTTCTTGAAGCCATTTCTAAGCCGCGGATTTGCCCCCGCATCTTCTCACTAATGGCTAGCCCTGCAGCGTCGTCTCCAGCACGGTTGATCCTCAAGCCCGAGGACAATTTCTCCAGCGACTTGGCCATATAGCTGTTGTTGATCGACAACTGACGATAGGTATTTAGCGCCGAAATGTTGTGGTTAATCCTCATACCTTCTCCGGCTTCCCTGGGAAGCCCTATGCTTCCCTCGCCGCTTCCAGCGGAAGGCAGGTGTTGGCCTGCCGGGAAGCCGAAATCCACCTCCTTGTGGTGTGTTTGGTCTTGGGGCCCCTTTGGTTGGAGCTTTTGGGCGGGCTTCAGCCCGCTTCACCCGCACCCTGGGAGGGAGGAGCCGGGCCCTCCAGGAGCTCCGCCCGCTTCACGGGCACCTCCCCGGGCGCCTCAATGCCGACCCGCACACTGCTTCCGTCTACCTCCAAAATCTTCACCCGTATGCGGCCGCCTATAACAAAGGACTGGCCCTCCTTACGGGTTATTACGAGCACCTCCTCGCACCTCCCCTCCCTGGTAGGGATTTTGCCTCCCTGCATTCCCTTCCACAGGATATTATCGTCACCGGTCCCAAGGACTTTAGTCCCCTTATTGTTGGCCCTTGCTTTTACCCATGGTATACTGGAACTTGAGGGCAGATGAGCACTCAGGCAGGTGCGTAAAGCATGGAGATAAGAACCCTTAATTCTCTTGAGAAAGTATTTGCCTCGTTTCCCCAGATAATAGCCGTTTATCTATTTGGTTCCTATCTTGAGGAGCCGGAACGGGCTCAAGATGTGGACCTGGCGGTTTTACTGGCATCAAGGGAGGGCATAGTAGATCTTTATACCCATCTTTACCCCAAATTAGGAGAAATATTTGCTCCGCTGGAAGTGGACCTGCTCTTTTTAAACGTAGTACCCCTTCCTATGGCCTTTGAGGTAATAAGTAAAGGTAAAGTTCTCTACTGTAGAGATGTTGAGCGCCGGACCGATTTTGAGTACGTGGTTTCCGGGTTATATATGGATTATCAATACCATCTAGAGCAGGGACGGCGTGAACTATATGAAGCCGTCAAGGAGGCTTCCGGCTTTGTATAATGAAGCGCTAATAGCCGAAAGGTTGGCGGTAATTCAGAGTGCGGTTAAGAGGCTTAAGGCTCTGCGGGCGCAACTACCTCGACACCGATTTCTAACAAATGAAGATGCTATAGATATAGCCGAGAACAGGTTGCGCCGGGCCTTGGAGGCCCTGTTTGACCTGGGCCGCCATCTCGTTATAAAGTCAGGCCTAGGCGTACCCCAGGATTATCGCTCTATAATTGAAAAACTGAAGGAAGCACAGATACTGCCGGCGGGCTTTGCCCAGAAGATTTCCGGCATGGCCGGCTATCGTAATCGGTTAATTCATGAATACAACAAGGTTACCCCGGAGGAGCTTTACGAAATTCTTGAAAGCCGTCTTGAGGACTTCACGTTGTTCTGTAACTATATTGTGGGTTATCTGGAAAGAAGCTCTCGTAGGTAACCTTATACCTCTTCCGCGTGCTCGCCTTTGTAGGCCGCAACATTTCGTTGTGCAACAGCGCCCAGGTCACACTCCTCTCCCGGGCTCTTCGGCACCAGTGGGTACCGACCTTAATGCTACAGCCCCACGGAAAAGCATACCAAATCTCGCGCCGATTTTCATCACTTCGTTGTGGGGCCACGCCCCATGGGGCACTATAAAAATTATTTCGGGATGGCTCACAGGGTGCGGAAGGTGGGTTTAAGAAAAGACAGGATGCACCAGTCTGCAGGGAAGGTAGATATTTACCTGGGAGTGAATTATAATATCGTTAGTAGGATTTTCCCACAAGGGGGTTAGAAAGGTGACTAGCACTAAACAGGTGGCAGTAAAGATAGACAACAAAGGACGGGTCACTCTACCAAAGAGGATAAGGGAGGCCTTGGGAGTGGAGAGCGGTGACATTGTGTTTCTTAAATACGACCCCGAGAATAGACAGGTGCGGCTGGCCAGGGCTTTAAATCCCTTTGATGTTTTGGCTGAGCAGGCCATTAAAGAATACCAGGAAGGACGGACCCGGACAATAGAAGAGTTTGCCAGGGAGCACGACATTGAGTTATGAAGACCCCTTATTAGTTCGACATGGTGGGGCAATTTTCCTTAGCTTGCTCACCAGAAATTGCCAGAATTTTGCGTCTAAGTTTACGTCATGCGGCATCGAACCATCATATCCATCACGTAGGCCAATCTGAAAATTTTCGAGTAGAAGTGCATAGAGTTCCTCTATCCTGACACCCTGGCTAGGATCGTTAGTACCGTTGTCTCCTCCCTTAGAAAGCCGGAAGAACTGGCTGCCCTTTTTTTGAACCAACCCCTTCTCTTCAAGACGCTTCAATGCCCGGTAAATCCTTCTCTTACCTAGGCCAGTCCTTGTGAAATGGGCGCTTCTGTCGGTGAACCCTGCAAGCAAGGTCGACCCGCCGAAGACGAGAAGAAAGCAGCCCAAAGCGTACGATCACCAGCAAACCGCCCGGCTTCTCGCCGCCTTGGAGCAGGAACCCCTGAAATATAAGGCCCTGGTGGTCCTTGCCCTAGCTACTGGCCTTCGCCGGGGGGAACTTTTGGGCTTGGAATGGCGGGATGTGGACTTTGAAAACTGCACCACCGAAGTCCGACAGTCCAGCCAGTACCTTCCTGGAAAAGGCACGTTCACTAAGGAACCGAAGAGCGAGGCCTCCATAAGGGTGATATCCGTCCCGACTTCAGTGATGGAACTGCTAAAGCAGTACAAGGCCCGCCAGGCCGAAGAACGCCTTAAAAAAGCAAACGCCGCAAACCCTTGCGGCGCCTAGCTTTCCTGGAGCTGATGGTGGGATTCGAACCCACGGCCTGCGCATTACGAGTGCGCTGCTCTACCCCTGAGCTACATCAGCATAACTTTTCCGAAGGCATTATACCACTGCCGGCCGGGGCGGATCAAGGTTTAGGTTCACTTTTACCCCTTAATTTGCTATAATGACTTCAAAGATTAGGCTAACCGGAGGGGGTCGAGTTGGCAAAGATGGTGGTAGATGTACTCATCAACTCGGCCCTGCAGTGGGTTACCAGGCCCCTCACCTATGAAGTACCTTTGTCGCTGCAGGCGGAAATAGGTGTTGGGGCGAGGGTGCTGGTCCCCCTTGGCAAGGGGAATGCCGAGGGGATAGTTACCGGCTTTCCGGGCGAAGCATCTTGGGAAAATCTCAAACCGGTGCGGGAGGTACTCGATAAGGGGTTTTTACCTCCCTCTTTAATTGAATTATTATTTTGGATGAGCGAATACTATTTATGCCTTCCGGGGGAAGTCCTGCCTTTGGTGCTGCCCCCCCTGGTCAAGGGGCGGCGGATTTCGTGGCGGTGGACGGGCGGCGGGGAAGGGGAAAGGGAAGGTCTGGTCTTAATTTCTCCCCTGGCCGTGGAGGTGGCCGCTTATCTGGCGAGGCGCGGGGAGGTAAGCGAGCGCCAACTCCGCCGGCGCTGGCCGGCCGGTGAGCTGATGCCTGTCCTTCGGGAATTGGAAGAGCGGGGTTTGGCAGTGAGGCTGAGGTCCTTCCCCGGTAGAAATCAGGGGCCGGCAGGAGGCTTCCCCGGAGGGGTTGGGGACTTCGCCGGGGTGGGGGATGAGGGGCCCGGCGGCCCCGCAATTGTATTGAACCCGGCCCAGAGGGCGGCCGTGGAACTGATAACGTCGGCCCTGGAGGGGGAAGGGGGAGGGTTTTTACTCCACGGCATTACGGGGAGCGGCAAGACGGAAGTTTATGTCCGCAGCATTGCCGCCACCTTGGAGCGGAAGCGCGGGGCCATCGTTTTGGTTCCCGAACACTCCTTGATACCGCAGATGGCCGAGCGGCTGCGGCATGCCTTCGGGGACCGGGTGGTGATCGTCCACGGCGAGCTGGCCCCCGGGGAAAGGACGGCTAATTGGTTTAAAATACGCGGCGGTGAGGCCATGGTGGTCGTAGGTACACGGTCGGCCCTCTTTGTCCCCATGGCAAACCCGGGCCTGATCGTTGTCGATGAAGAGCATGCCACTACTTACAAACACGAAGCCACCCCTCGCTACGATGCGCGGGAGGTGGCCCTGAAGAGGGGACAACTGGAAAGGGCCGTTGTCGTCTTCGGGACGGCTACGCCCAGCACCGAAGCCTATTTCCTGGCCCGCCGCGGCCAGCTAAAGCTCGTAGAGTTAAAGGAGAGGGTGGCGGGTAGCGCTCCGCCCCGGATTAGCGTCATTGACATGCGGGAGGAGTTCCGTAGCGGGCATTGCGGCCACTTCAGCAGGGAACTGCAGCGGGAGATAAGCTCCGCCCTGGAACGGGGGGAGCAGGTCATACTTTTCCTTAACCGGCGCGGGTATGCGCCCCATGTGGTCTGCCGTTTTTGCGGTTATGTCCCAGCGTGCCACCAGTGCGCCGTGGGTTTGACCTATCATGCTGACGGCAGATTGCGCTGCCATTACTGCGGCCTGGAACGGCCCTGGCAGAAAGTTTGTCCTCGTTGCGGCGGTTCCCTGGCCCTCCTGGGGATGGGGACCCAGAGGGTGGAGGCCGAGGTGCGGGCCTGCTTTCCCGGGGCGCGCATCTTACGGGCGGACGGCGACACTACCGGCAGCCCCCGCCGGTGGGCGGAGATCTACCATCAGTTCGCCTGCGGCAAGGCCGACATACTCATCGGCACCCAGACCATTGCCAAGGGCATGGACTTTGAAGGGGTAACCTTAGTAGGTGTTGTTAACGCCGATCTATCCCTGTTCTTCCCTGATTTTCGGGCCCGGGAGAGGACCTTTCAGCTCCTCATGCAGGTGGCCGGCCGGGCCGGGAGGCGAGCAAGGCCGGGGAAGGTAGTGATACAAACCTTCAATCCCCAAGACCCGGCTATTGTTTTTGCCGCCCGGCAGGATTACGGTGGATTTTACCGTACCGAGATCGCCGCCCGCCGCTTCCTGCGTTACCCGCCCTTTGTAAAGCTGGCCCGCCTGGGGTTGATGGGGCCCTATGAGGGCGAAGTCATCAGTGCGGCCCACGCCCTGGCCCGGGTCCTCCAGGAGGAAGCAACAGGCGTAGAAGTATTGGGCCCTGCTCCGGCGGCCATCGCCAGGATAAAGGGCGAATATCGCTGGCAGCTCACCCTTAAGGCCCCTTCCTGGCTGCAGATAAAGCGCGGTCTGGATAAAGGCCTGGCCTGCTACAGGATGCCGGCTGGTGTCAGGCTGATAAAGGAGATGGGGCCGGTTACCATGTGGTGAGGCGGATTCAACACCCCCATGCCGCCTGTGCGGCACCAGCAGAAGAAGGAAAATAGCTAAAGCGTATTCCCAGGTTAGTTATTTTCGGGGGAGCCCGGGGATACGTCAGGAGGAAATGGCCGGTGGCGGTTTATAAAATCCTTACTTTAGGGGAGCCGGTGTTGCGGGAGAAGGCCCGGCCGGTGTCCAAAATCACCTCTAATTTATTGAGGCTCATAGACAATATGGCCGAGACCATGTACTTTGCTCCGGGGGTGGGGCTGGCCGCGCCCCAGATCGGGGTCGGCAAGCGGGTTATCGTGGTCGATGTAGGCGAAGGGCTGGTAGAGCTGATTAATCCCGAAATTATTGCCGCAGAAGGGGAAGAAACGGGCATAGAAGGGTGCCTCAGTATCCCCGGAGTTCAGGGAGAGGTGCCACGGGCGGCCAGGGTGGTGGTAAGGGGACTGGACCGCCACGGCCGGGAGCAGGAGTACGACGCCCGGGGCCTATTTGCCCGGGCGCTGCAGCACGAGATCGATCACCTAGACGGTATTCTCTTTATTGATAAGGCCCTGCGCCTGTTTAAAGACGGTCAGGAGGGGACATGACTCTGCGTTTGGTATTCATGGGGACGCCGCAATTTGCGGCGGTTTCGCTTCAGGCCCTGTTGGAGAGCAGCCACCGGCTAGTAGGGGTCGTAACCCGGCCGGACCGGCCCAGGGGGAGGGGCCGTAAAATGGCTTTTTCGGCCGTCAAGGAAGTGGCCCTGGAACACGGCCTGCCCCTCTTGCAGCCCCGGGACTTGAAGGACCCGGAATTTTTGGCAGCCCTGGCCGGCTGGGAGCCGGAATTAATAGTGGTAGTGGCCTTCGGCCGCCTTTTGCCCAGCGAGGTGTTAAATCTGCCCTCCCGGGGCTGTGTTAATCTTCATGCCTCTCTGTTGCCCAGGTACCGGGGCGCGGCTCCCATCCAGCGGGTCATCATGGAAGGGGAAAGGGAAACCGGGGTCACTACTATGTATATGACGGAGGAATTGGATGCGGGCGACATCATCCTCCAGGAGAAGGTGGAAATTCCGCCGGAAATGACGGCCGGAGAGCTGCACGACGAGTTGGCAGTGGTGGGGGCCCGCCTGTTGGTTCGCACCGTTGAGTTGATCGCCGCGGGGAGGGCCCCGCGTTTTCCCCAGGAAGAGGCTAAGGCCACTTACGCCCCTCCCCTGAAGCCGGAAGAAGAGGAGATCAAGTGGCAGGAGAAGGCCGAGAGGATAGTGAATTTGATCCGCGGAATGAACCCCCTTCCCGGCGCCTTTACCTGGCGGGAGGGCCGGCGTCTCAAGATTTTCGGAGCGCGGGTCCTTGAAGACGGGGAAGGAGTCCCGGTTAACGGGCGGCCCGGAGAAGTAGTGGCCGTCCGCCCCCGGGAGGGATTCGTGGTCCAGGCAGGCCGGGGGCGGGTGCTGGTTACCGCCGTACAGCCCCCGGGAAAGAGGATTATGACCGCCGAGGAGTACTTGAGGGGGCATCCCCTCAAGGTGGGGGAGCGATTGGGATGCGAATAAAAAAGCGGCTTTTTTTGGGATTGCTGGTGCTGAGTCTGGCCTTTGTGGTGCTGGCCTTCTGCGGGGGCTGGTATCTCCTCACCAACCGGACAAGCATTTTCAACCAGTTGTTATTCACGGTGGGCGCCATTACCCTGGCCGTGGTGGCCTTAACGGTAGCGGTGGGAATAGCCGGCCTGATCCTCATCCTCTGGCGCCACCACCACGTACCTTTTTTCCAGCATTTAGGTCTGGTCGTGGCCAATTTACTTTTTCCCCTGGCCTTGAGTATAGGAAAATGGCTGGGCATAAAGGGGGATACCATAAAGGCCTCCTTCATCGAGGTTAACAATCAGCTGGTACGCCTGCAGGGGGTAAAGGTCAAACCGGAGGAAATACTCCTCCTGGCTCCCCATTGCCTCCAGCGGAGCGATTGTCCCCATAAGATTACCATCGACGTCTTCAACTGCCGGCGCTGCGGGCGCTGCAGCATCGACGCCCTTCACCATTTGGCCGAAAAGTACGGAGTGCGCTTGGCCGTGGCCAGCGGGGGAACCCTGGCCCGGCATTTCGTTAAACATTACCGCCCCCGGGCCGTAGTGGCCATCGCCTGTGAAAGGGACCTCACCAGCGGAATCCAGGATACCCAGCCTATGCCCGTACTGGGGGTGGTCAACCGGCGCCCCCATGGTCCGTGCCTCAACACCGAGGTGGATCTCGCCCAGGTGGAATGCCTCATCCGGTATTACTTGGGCCTTGAGGCGGGCGTGCCCGCTCACCTGTCCGGTTCTTGGGAGGAAATCCAGGCTTAGGTGCCAGTATTTACACGCTATGGGCGGTATAATATAATTTCTGATGGGGGTTCCCCCAAAAGAAGAAGGAGGTGTGATGGTGTTTTTTCCAATTTTTGATCCCACATTTATTCTTCTCATCCCGGCGATTATCCTGTCCCTTTACGCCCAATTTAAAGTACAGTCGACTTTTGAACGCTATTCCCGGGTAGCCTCCCGGCGTGGTATGACCGGAGCCCAGGTGGCCCGGGATATGCTCGACCGGGCGGGCCTCCACAATGTGCGGGTGGAGATGGTGCAGGGGTTCCTGTCCGATCACTACGATCCCCGGATCAAGGTCCTGCGGTTGTCTCCGGCGGTATACCAGAGCAGCTCATTGGCCTCGTTAGGAGTGGCAGCCCACGAGGCCGGCCATGCCCTGCAGCACCGGACGGGTTATCTGCCTTTGCAACTGCGGTCGGCTTTAGTGCCGGTAGTGTCCTTCGGCTCCAACCTCGCTATACCCCTGTTGTTAATAGGCATCCTTTTGGGACTGCCCTCCTTGGCCCGCCTCGGGGTTTACGCCTTTACCCTGGTGGTCTTGTTTACCCTGATCACCCTGCCGGTGGAATTTAACGCCAGCCGCCGGGCCGTTGCCCTGCTGGAAACCGGCGGATATTTGTCGGGCCAGGAATTGGTGGGCGCCCGGAGGGTTTTAAACGCGGCGGCCCTGACTTATGTGGCAGCAGCCTTGACTGCGGTGCTCAACCTTGTGCGCTTTATCATTCTGGCCGGGTTCCTGGGGCGCCGTGACGAGTAGAGAAGCTGCCCTGCGTATTGTATACCGGGTGTGCGAAGAGGGAGCCTACGCCAACCTGGCGGCCAACGAAGTCCTGGGAGCCGGCCGTCTGGCTCCCCGGGAGAGGTCCCTGGCGGTGGAGATCGCTTACACGGCCGTAAAGGGATGGAACACCTTAGATTGGGCCCTAAACCTGTGTTTAAGCAAGAGAAGGGTGGAGGATCTCACGCCATGGATACGCTCCGTGCTGAGGGTGGGGGCCGCCCAACTGCTCTTCTTGTCGGGCATACCCGCCCATGCCGCCGTCTACGAAACGGTTGAACTGGCCAAGAAATACGGGCACCGGGGCACTGTGGGATTGGTCAACGCGGTCCTCAGGCGGCTGCTGGCCCAGAAGGACCGGCTGCCCTATCCCGACCTCGAGGAGAATCCCGTAGAGCATATCGCCCTGCGTTACTGCCACCCGGCCTGGCTGGTGGCCAGGTGGCTGGAACAATTCGGGCTAGAAGAAACCCTGGAGCTATGCCGGGCGAACAATGCCCCCCCTCCCTTGACCGTCCGGGTGAACACTTTGAAGGCGGATTTACCCTCCCTGGTGGAAATATTGCAGGGGGAAGGGATCGGCGCCAGACCTACTCGTTATGCCCCGGACGGATTGGAACTGGAGGCCTTTACGGGCCTCGAACGGAGCCCTGCCTTCGGGAGGGGGCTCTTTTATGTGCAGGACGAGGCCTCTATGCTGGTAGGCCATGCCCTCTCTCCGCTGCCGGGCAGCACGGTTATCGACGCCAATGCCGCTCCCGGGGGGAAGACTACCCACCTGGCCCAACTGATGGGAAATAAGGGTGCCATTCTGGCGGTTGATGTTCATGCCGGCAGGTTGCGGCTTATCGAAGAGAACTGCCGCCGCCTGGGAGTAACCTGTGTAACAACGGTGCTATCGGATGCCGGCCTGCTGGGAGAAAGGTATGCGGGAAGGGCCGACTATCTCTTAGTGGATGCTCCGTGTTCCGGGATAGGGGTGTTGCGGCGGCGGCCCGATGCCCGCTGGCGCAGGCAACCCCGGGAATTGGAGGAATTGCCGGACCTCCAGCTTTCCCTTTTAAGGGGTTCTATTGGGTGTCTGAAGCCGGGCGGTGTCCTTGTTTACAGCACCTGCTCCACGGCACCGGAAGAAAACCAGGGAGTGCTGAGCCGTTTTCTAAAGGAAGCCGATTTCATGGAGTATGAGGACCTTACGGCATATATTCCCAATCTCCCGGAGGATCTCCAGGAGCAGGCCAGGGGCGGTCAGGTTCAATTCTTGCCGCACCGCCACGGCACGGATGGGTTCTTTATAGCCAGGTTGCGTCGAAGGAACTAGGGCAAGGGCGCCGAAACCGCGGTGAGGGTTAAGGGAGGGACTTGTGTATGGATCAGATGCCGTGGCAAGCGCTGGTGTTTCAATCCCTCCCGGAAGGGATTATTATTACCGCCTTGGGGCTGGGGCTCCTGGGATATTACCCGCCTTTCAAATATGTTGTGGCTATCGGAATGATAAATTCTCTCTTTTCCTTCTTCTTGATCAGGCGGTTACCCTTGCCCTTTGGTGTACATACCTTGATCCACCTGTGCCTTCTCGTACTGCTGATAAAGATAATCGTTAAGAAGATAAACTGGTGGCATGGTGTAACGGTCGTCCTGTTGAGCACAGCCCTGTTAGGGTTGGCGGAGAGCATCCTTATACCTATCCTGTTAAAATTAAGCGGCCTTACCATAGATCAGGTACTCCGTGATGTGTGGTTGCGAGTAGTTTTCCCTTTACCCCACGAAGCCGTTTTGGGAATACTAGCCTATTTTATATGGCGTAAGCGAATATCCTTACCCGGCTTCGGCACTTCGGTGAGGGGCAAAGGGGATGTAGGGCCCCATGATTAAAAAGCCCGCGATTATAGCCCTCCTGCTCTTAATCCTGGCGGAAGCGTGCTTGGTAATACTCCTCGACCTCAACCTCATCAACGCGCCTGCCTTTCCTACCTTTGCCGTAGACTCGGCTACGGCGGTGCAGCTCATAGCGCCCCTGTTGATCATTACCTCCCTGGCCTTAACTTATTTGCTCTTCAAGTATACAGAAAAGGAAATAGAAATTAACAACCAGCGGATCTATATCGACAACCTGCGGGAGAGCCTGGAAAACCTGCGTGCCCAGCGCCACGACTTCATGAGCCACCTTCAAGTGATCTTAGGCTTTTTGCAACTGAGTATGGGCGAGGAGGCCAGGCAGTACGTCCAATCCTTGTGTTCGGAAATAAGCCAGCCCACCCGTATCATTTCCACCAACCAACCTACCCTGGCGGCCCTCATCAGGAGCAAAATGGGAGTGGCGGAAAGTAAAGGGATAACCTGGCAGTGCGAGATCAGTTCGGATTTACGGGAGTTTCTCGTACCGGGCCCTGTCATAACTCGCATTTTCGGCAATCTCCTGGACAACGCCATTGAAGCCTGTTGCCGGCAGACATCCGGGGAAAAGCGCCTTTGGCTTCGCCTTTATGATAAGGAAGGCGAATATGTTTTCGAGGTGGGTAACACCGGGCCCGCGATTCCTCTAGCCTTGCAGGAGAGAATCTTCGAAAAGGGTTTTACTACTAAGAAGGAGAAAGAGGGACACGGCCAGGGATTGTTTATCGTTAAAAGCCTGGCCACCGGGTACAACGGCAAGATCAGCATCCAGAGCAGCGAGCAGGCCACGGTATTTATCCTGTCGTTTCCCCGGTGGAAAGAGTTAAACTAAATTTGGAAAAAGAAGAAGGAATTTCTTAAATAATATAGAATTAATATGCCATGATCAGTATCCACCGTATAGCGCGGTTGATGGCGGAAGGTATATTATCTTATGCAAGGGAGGAGGGGGCCGCCTACCCGGGAGCAAAGGACCCGGAGCGCTTAGAAATCGTGACCTACGGCCTGGAGATAGCCCTGGGGGCGTTGGTAGAACTCTTGGCCATAATGGGGGCGGCCCTCTGGTTGGGAATTGGGCCGGAAACGGCTGCCGCTTTGGTGACCCTGCTCCTCTATCGTTTCGGTTCCGGGGGCGCCCATTGTACGGCTTATTACCGCTGCTTGCTTAGCTCCGTTGGAGCCCTGACCCTGGTGGGGTGGGGGGGACGAGTGCTGGCCGGTGTCCTGCCGGGGGACGTTGTTTTAGGCTTCGCCCTCCTTGCCTTCTCCGTCAGCCTGCCGGCGGTGTGGCGGTGGGCACCGGCGGATACACCGGCCAACCCCGTTACCAGCCCGCGCCGGCGGAGATTCCTGAGAAACTGGGCCCTGGCCTTCCTTGGTGCTTGGTTGTTGTTCGTGGTGGTGCAAGGGGACTGGGTGGGGAGAGAGTTGCTCTATGCCTCGGCTCTGGCCGTCATCCTCCAGACCATCACCATTACCCCGGCCGGTTACCGTCTCATGGCCCTCCTAGATCATGGTTTGAGGTGGTTACTGCCCCTGGAAGGAAGGAGGTGAAAGAGCATGTGGAGAAAGGTGGCTTCGCTGGCAGCTTCCTGGCTGGCGGTTCTGGCCGTTTTAGTGGCCCAGGGGAGCGTAATGCCGACTAGTATACTGACATTTTATCAACCCGAAGTGCCCCACAGCTTAAGAAAGTAGTACAGATAGCAGTAGATTTTCTTGTTCGGTTGGCGGATGCCAGGGGCAGTACATAAGAAGGGGAGCTATTCCCCTTTTTCTTTTGCCGGAACAGCCCTGGTATATTATGGTACATGTTTAGCTATACTAGTGGGAGACCTGGTATAATATGTACCAGGGAGGTACCATGGTTCGCGAAGTGGAACTTCACGGTTTAGAGCTACATGAACTGCAAGGGCTCGTCCGTACCCTGGGGGAACCCGATTACCGGGCAAACCAGCTATTCCGGTGGCTCCACCTTCAGCGGGTTACCGAGTGGGCGGCCATGACCAATATTCCCCAAAAATTGCGGCGGCAGTTGGCGGCCGTCGCTTCCCTGCCGTCTATAAATATTCTGCGTACCCTAGAGGACCCCGAAGACGGGACCACAAAGCTCCTGCTATCCCTTCCGGACGGCGAGAGGGTGGAATGTGTGCTTATGTTCTACGGCAGGGGCGGGGAAGCCAGGCGCCTGACGGCCTGCCTTTCCAGCCAGGTGGGTTGTCCCATCGGGTGTACCTTCTGCGCTACCGGGCAGGGGGGATTCCGGCGGAACCTCACGGCCGGGGAAATCCTTTTGCAGGTTATGGCCCTGTGGCACCACCTGGAGGGCCGGGGAAAGGGGGAACGCATTAGCAATGTTGTCTTTATGGGCATGGGTGAACCCTTGCTGAACTGTGAAGCAGTGTTGAAGGCCCGCCGGATTTTGATGCACCCCCTGGGATGGGGGATAGGACACCGGCGGATTACTATTTCCACCTGCGGCATTGTACCCCAAATTAAACGTTTGGCCCGGGAAACGCCTCCCCCCGAGCTGGCCGTTTCCCTGCATGCCACCACGGACGCGGTACGGAATAAGTTGGTACCGGTTAACCGGCGGTACCCCTTGGGCGAACTCCTGGGAGCGTGTCGGGAGTACACCGAGGTTAGCGGCCGCCGCATCACCTTTGAATATATCTTGATTAAGGGGATCAACGACAGCCCGGCGGATGCCGAACGCCTGGCCGGGCTGGTACGGGACATGCTGGCCTACGTTAACCTGTTGGTATTCAACCCTGTTCCCGGCCTCGAATTTCAAGCCCCGGCGGCGGAGGAAGTTCGCGCTTTTGCCGGTCGTTTGCGCCGCCGGGGTGTGGAGGTAGCCGTACGGGAAAGCCGTGGCTGCCGCATCGCGGCCGCTTGCGGGCAGCTTAGAGCCGAGGGGGTGTAAGAAGAGGTTGCCATGAACTGGTTGGAAAGGGCGGAAACCTTTTGGCGGCGGGTTTTTGAGGGAATGTTCCAGCGGGGAGAAGGGGCTCCCTTGCAACCGGTGGAGGTGGCCAAGAGGCTGGTTCAAGCGATGCGGGATAACCGTTCCGTAAGCGTCCACCGCGTATATGTACCCAATATTTACTTAGTCTATTTGAGCCCCCGGGACTATGAAAATTTATCCATGTACAAGAACGCCCTAGCCGAAGAGCTGGCGGAATACCTCCGGGACCAGGTAGAGGCGAGGAATTATACCCTGGTAGGGGAGATAAGGGTGGAATGGGAAATAGACGAGGAACTCCCGCCCGGAGAGCTGCGGGTGCATGCTCGCCTGGAGGAGGGCCCAGGGGAGAAACCCGTCGGGGATACTCTGATATATGCCGGCCCAAGGGGCAAGGGTTTTCCCTCGACTTCGACGGGGGAATTGCGGTTGCTGGTTATAGAGGGGCCGGATAAGGGGCGGAGCTTTGTGCTCCACCCCGGTAAACAGGTCCTGGGACGGAATCCCTCTTGCGAGCTGTTCCTGACCGATGAACAGGTTTCGCGGCAGCACTGCCAGATCACGTTAGAAGACGACCGGAGCATCCTTACGGACTTAGGTAGCCGTAATGGAACCCTGGTAAACGGCCAACCGGTACAGAGGACCCTCCTGTCCCCGGGAGACCGCATTAAGGTGGGGCGTACGGTATTGGAAGTGCAGGTGGACTAAATGCTGTTCTTGTTATTAACAGTGGCCGTACGCTTCGGGTTCTTATTGCTGCTCTATTTGTTCTTGTTTCACATCCTGCGCCTGCTTTACCTGGACCTCTCCCGGCCCGACCGCAAAAGCCCCCTTCCTTGGACGCCCCAAAGCAAACCGGTGGGGAAGCGGCGGTTGATTCTAGAGGTACGGGAAGCCCTGGGCGACAATATAAAAAAAGGAAAAGCTTACCCCCTTGGCGAAAACATTATTATCGGTCGCGATCGGCTAAGCGATATCGTCCTAAACGAAATCCACGTGTCGGCGCGCCACGCGGCCGTCACGCGCCGGGGAAACGGGTGGGAGATCCGGGATCTGGGTAGTACCAACGGTACTTATGTTAACGGCAGGCGTATCACCGGCCCCGTTCAGTTATCGCCGGGCGATGAAGTGCGTATAGGAGGCGTTATTTTCGAAGTGAGGTGGGAGAATGCGGGCCGAAGTAGTAACCCATCCCGGCTTGATGCGTCCCGAGAATGAAGATGCCTTTCTTGTGGACCTAGAGCTGGGCCTCTTGGCCGTAGCCGACGGCATGGGCGGGCACCGGGCAGGGGAGGTGGCCAGCGCTTTAGCCCTGAAGGCCCTGGGCGAAAAGGTGAAGGAGCATTGCCAGGGAGACCCCCTCATGCACCTGGTTTCTGCGGTGCGTTTTGCCAACCGGGTGGTATATCGTTCGGCCCTGGGGCGGGAGGATTACCGGGGTATGGGTACTACCCTTACGGCAGCCTGGTTTATCGGCAAGGAGGTTTTATTGGCCCATGTGGGAGATAGCCGCGCTTATCTTTTCCGGGACGGTCAACTCCGGATGCTAACCAGCGATCATTCTTATGTGGGGGAGTTGGTGCGTAGCGGTGGTCTGACCCAGGAGGAAGCCAGGTACCATCCCCAGCGCAATATCCTAACCCGGGCCTTGGGCACCGGGGATGAAGTAGAGGTGGACGGAAAGGCCGTTTCTCTGGAGGAAGGAGATCTTCTTCTCCTCTGTACTGACGGTCTCCCGGAAGTGGTAAGGGATGAAGAGATTGCCCTAACCCTTAAGAGGGGAGGAACCCTCAAGCAAACTCTGGATGAGCTTCTATCCTTAGCTCTGGAACGGGGAGGACCGGATAACATAACGGTGGTGCTCGCAGCCCATGATTGAAAGGCGACAAGAGTTCGCCCTCCTTTGGTGGCCCTCCCTCATTCTCCTCAACGGATATCTTTATGGTCTACTATCTCGAGGGGCAACCGCCCTGGGAAGTCCCGAAATAACCCTGTTGATAGCCGCCTATTGGGCCGTACATTTCGTTCTTAAAATCACCCATCACCGGGGGGACCAGTATCTCCTGCCCCTGGCCGCCGTCTTGACCTCCCTGGGATTGGTATTTCTTTTCAGACTCGACCCGGACTTGGCCAGGCGTCAGGTAGTATGGAGTGTAGTGGGTTTGCTGGTCCTGGTGGCTGTGATCACGGGAGGAAGGGATTACGAAAGGCTGACCCGCTACCCCTACCTGTACTTGACGGGGGGGCTGTTTTTCCTCTTCTTGACGGTTATAGCCGGGACCAGGATGGGCGGGGCCAAAAGTTGGCTTACCCTTGGTTCTTTCAGCCTCCAGCCGGTGGAAGCAGTAAAGGTACTGGTGGTCCTGTTTTTGAGCGGGTTTCTGGAGGAAAAAAGGGAACTAATGCTGGAACAGTCCCGCTGGCGTTCTACCTGGGGCCCTTTGCTCACGGCGGTTGTCCTGTCGGTGTTACTGCTGGTGGTACAGCCGGACCTGGGCTCGGCCCTCATCCTCCTGGCCGTATTCTTGGCCATGATTTACCTGGCCACCGGGCGCAGGCGGTATGTCCTCTTGGGGGGTCTGCTCTTTGCGGCGGGATCGTGGGCGGCTTACGGCCTTTTCTCCCACCTGCGGGCCCGGGTGGCGGTTTGGATTAACCCCTGGTCGGATCCCCAGGGGGCCGGCTATCAGATAATCCAGTCCCTCTTTTCCCTGGGAAGCGGGGGAATCCTAGGTACCGGAATGGGGATGGGGTATTCCCAGGTCATCCCCCATGTAGCTACCGACTTTATTTTTGCCGCCATGGGTGAGGAAATGGGATTATTGGGCAGCGCCGGTATCGCCCTCCTCTATCTTCTGTTCGGCTATCGCGGTTTTCGTGCGGCCTTGAGGGCGCCGGACGGCCAGGGCACTATGCTGGCGGCAGGCCTGACCTTTCTGGTCACCTTTCAGGCCTTCATTATTATGGCAGGCGTCAGCAAGCTGTTGCCTTTGACAGGGGTAACCTTGCCCTTTATTAGCTACGGCGGCAGTTCCCTGGTCATAAGTTACTTGATTTTGGGACTGCTGCTGAACGTAAGCGCTGCGGGGCGGGGGTAGGGAAATGGAAAAACAAGTGCGGCTTTTAGCCCTGGTGTTATCCTGCTTGTTTCTCCTTCTGATAGCACATCTTACTTATCTCCAGGCGTTAAAAGGGGAAGAACTGTATTTGAATCCCCTTAACCCCCGCCTGCGGCTCCTTGAGGAAAAGACCTGGCGTGGCCGGATTACTGGACGGGAGGGGGAGGTGTGGGCACGCACCTACCTCGCCGGGGAACGCCTGCAGAGGGAGTATCCCCTAGGGGCTGCTGCGGCCCACGTGGTGGGCTACGCCAGCCCGCGCCTCGGTATGACCGGGCTGGAGGCAACCTATAACGGCGAACTTTTGGGCCTTACCGGTTGGCAAGGGGTTGTAAACCGGTGGCGGGAATTCCAGAATGGGGTCCGCCGGGGCAACAATTTGGTCTTGACCCTGGATGTTTCTTTGCAGCGGCTAGCCTTCCGGCTACTGCAGGGTTACCGGGGAGCGGTAGTGGCCCTAAACCCCAAAACGGGAGAAATATTAGCTTTAGTCAGCAGCCCCTCCTTCGAACCCGCGAGAATAGAAAATGCCTGGGAGGAGCTCAACGATCCCCGGCAGGGGAGTCCACTCCTGAATCGGGCCCTCCAGGGTTTGTACCCGCCCGGTTCCACCCTTAAACTGATTACCGCGGCCGCGGCCCTGGCGAAGGAGCCCGGTGTCTCCCAACGGGAATTTCACTGTCCTGGTTACATAGAAATTGAAGGCAGAAAGCTGACTTGTCCCCGGGTTCATGGTAATATTAATTTTAACGAGGCCTTAATGTTTTCATGCAATGTCGCCTTTGCGCAGCTGGCCCTGGAAGCAGGCTGGGAGGCTTGGGAAGGGGCGGCAAGGAGTTTTGCCCTGGGCCAGAAGCTGGATTTCGAACTAAACGTGGCTTCTTCGCGGCTGCCGGTTACCGCCAAGGGCAACCCCAATGCCCTGGCCGAAAGTGCCATCGGTCAGGGAGAAGTCGTGGTAACCCCCTTGCAAATGGCCCTTGTGGCCGCTGCTGTGGCCAACGACGGACGGCTGATGCAGCCGTTTATGGTGGCGAGAATAGAGGATGACAAGGGTGCGGCCCTTAAAGTGACCCGGCCGCGCCTGTTAAAGTTAGCCGTCGATCCCGAGGTGGCGCGGGTTATCAAAGAAGCCATGGTAGCCACCGTAGAGGAGGGCACCGGACAGAGCGCCGGGATCCCCGGCGTACGAGTTGCTGGGAAAACAGGTTCCGCCCAAAACCCCCAGGGGAAGGCCCATTCGTGGTTTGTGGGCTTCGCTCCGGCCGAAGCCCCTCGCGTTGCGGTAGCCGTGATTGTAGAAAACGCCGGCGCCGGTGGAGCAGTAGCAGCCCCTATAGGAGGGCAAATTATGGCAAGTGTCCTAGGGCGGTGAAGGTATGATCGGTAAAATCCTAGATGGCCGTTATGAAATCAAGGAAGCTCTGGGGGGCGGCGGGATGGCCCTGGTGTACCGGGGCCAGGACCGGCTGCTGAACCGGAGTGTTACCATCAAGATTTTGCGGGAACAGTTCGCCAGCGACCACAATTTTGTGGCCCGCTTCCAGCAAGAGGCCCAGGCGGTAGCCAGGCTTTCCCACCCCAATGTGGTCAGCATTTATGACGTGGGACAGGAAGAGGGCTTGCATTATCTGGTTATGGAGTATGTGGAAGGCAATTCCCTCAAGGAGGTCATCGACGGGAAGGCTCCTTTGCCGTTTCGAGAAGCTGTAGATATTGCCGTCCAGATCTGTGAGGCCCTGGAGCATGCCCATGAGAACGGGGTTATCCACCGCGATATCAAGCCCCATAACATTCTTATTACCAAACAAGGCCGGGTAAAGGTTACCGACTTCGGAATCGCCCAGGCGGTCAGCGAAGCCACCATGCCGTATACGGGCACGCTTATGGGTTCGGTCCATTACCTGGCGCCGGAACAGGCCCGGGGGGAAGCCACCGGAATTACAGCAGACCTTTATTCCCTCGGGGTCGTGCTCTATGAAATGTTAACCGGACAGGTCCCTTTTAACGGGGATACGCCGCTGGCGGTGGTATTAAAGCATCTCCAGGAAGAGCCCCGCCCGCCCCAGGAGCTTAACCCGGATCTCCCGCCCGCCCTGGAAAGAATTATTCTGAGGTGTTTGTCCAAGGACCCCGCCCGCCGGTATCCCAGCGCCGCGTCCCTAAGGGCGGATTTACAGGCTTTGCGTAATGTTTTGCTGGAGGACAACTCGGCTACCCGGGAGTTGCCGAAGGTGGCGGCCCTGGCGGCAGACCCGCCGGACGAGCGACGTGATAAACGCCGTCCGCGGATTTGGGCTTGGTCTTTGCTGGCGGTGTTTTTTTTAGCCCTGGCCGCCGCCGGTCTGTGGACGGGATTTCGCTATTACCTGGTGGTAGGGGACACGGTCGTGCCGGCGGTGGAAGGGCTAACGGAGGCGGAGGCCTTAAACCGCCTGGCGGCCGCCGGGCTGAAGGGCGAAGTGGCCGAGCGCCGGAACGACCGGGACGTACCCCGGGGCTGTGTGATTTCCCAGACTCCGGAGGCGGGGGAAAGGGTAAAGCGATCGCGGCCGGTTATGTTGGTAGTAAGCTTGGGGCCGCGTATGCAGGAAGTGCCCAATGTGGTCGGGGATAGCGAACGCGAGGCCAGGACCAAGCTGCAAAACGCTCAGTTTAAAGTGATTATCAGTCCTAACGAAGTTTATCACCCTACCATAGCGGCAGGATCGGTGGTTAGCCAGGAACCGCCGGCCGGGAGCTTGCAGCCGGAAGGGAGCAGCGTAAGGATTACCCTCAGCAAGGGTCCGGAACCTAAATTGATTTCCGCCCCCGATTTAATCGGGAAAACCCTGACGGACGCCCAGCAAACCCTCCGGGAAAACAAACTCGAACAGGGAGCCGTAACCTATCAGAGGAGTGAGGAGTACTTCTCAGGGCTGATAATAGACCAGGATCCTCGCCCCGGTGCCCGTATCCTCCAGGGTAGCGCCGTAAATTTGGTGATCAGCCAGGGGCCCGGGCCGGCTCGGCAGGAGGCTGCTGTGCTCATCGAGCCTACCGACGACCAGGAACACCACATCCGCATAGTGGTTATCGATGCCAAAGGGACCCGTGAGGAATTCAACGGCGTGCAGGAGCCCGGGCAGAAGCTGGTGGCCGTGGTCCCATACTACGGTAAGGGGACTTTACAGGTGTTTCGTGATGGACAAATGATCTTCGAGGGACCGGTGCCGGCGAGGAATATCACCGTGGACGGAGAAGATTAAAGCATCAAGACCTCCACGCCGCTGGTGCGGCACCATCAGAAGGATGAAAACAACGGGCTGGCATTTGTTTGGAGCGAGCGAAAGCCAAGCAGGCCTAGAAACAAAACTGGGGATACGCCAGGTTTTCGAAGTAGGAAGATAGCGGAAAGGCAGGTGCGGATAGAGAGAGCTTGTGCGGGAAGGTATTTTGATTAAAGGAGTCGGCGGTTTCTATTTTGTCTTGAGTGAAGGGAAAATTTACCGGTGCCGCCTCCGGGGCCGCCTGCGGATAAAGACAGGGGAAATTTTGGTCGGGGACAGGGTCAGATTCCATGAAACAGGTCCCGAAGAAGGAACCCTCGAGGCGGTGTTGCCCCGGGTGACTAAGCTGGAGAGGCCGGCGGTGGCCAACATCGACCAAGTTGTCATAGTGTTCTCCTTGAGGGAGCCCCCTCCCGACCTGGAGCTCTTGGACAGGCTACTGGTACTGAGTGCGGCCAGCAGTACCGAGCCGGTTATATGCTGGAATAAGGCGGATGTTGCCACAGAGGAGTTTTTATCTCTGCCTTCCTTGTACGAAAAGATTGGCTATCGTGTGCTGATTACGAGTGCGCGGACGGGGCAAGGAGTAGAGCGGCTACGGGAGATTCTGCGGGGGCATATAAGTACCTTTGCGGGGCCCTCCGGCGCAGGAAAATCCTCCCTGCTGAATGCCCTGGAACCGGGCTTGAGCCTCAAGACGGGGGAAGTTAGCCGCAAACAGGGACGGGGCCGCCATACTACGCGGCAGGTGGAGCTGCTTTCCCTGAAAAGCGGTGGTATGGTGGCGGACACACCAGGCTTCAGCAAGTTGAACCTGCCGGAAATGAAGCGGGAGGACCTGGCGGCTTATTTTCCCGAAATCTTTGCCGCCGAGGGTGGGTGCCGCTTTCACTCGTGCCTGCACCGCTCGGAACCCGGCTGTGCCGTACGCCGGGCCGTAGAAGAGGGTGGCATTCCCCGGCACCGGTATGCCCACTACCTTAAGTTCTTGGAGGAAGTAATCGAAGCCGAAAGGAGTTACTAAATGGCTCTTATAGCTCCGTCCTTGTTGGCGGCGGACTTCGGACGCTTGAGGGAAGAAGTGGCCAGCGTCGAGGCGGCGGGGGCCGACTGGATTCATTTAGATATTATGGACGGGCACTTCGTACCCAACTTAACGATAGGCCCCGAGGTGGTTGCGGCCCTGCGGCCTTACACGCAGCTTCCCTTTGACGTGCATCTGATGTTGGAGAAGCCCGAGGATTTTATAATTCCCTTTGCCCGGGCAGGGGCAGACTGGATATCCGTGCACGCCGAGGCCTGTACCCACCTTCACCGCGTAATAAACCAGATCCGGGAGGCGGGATGCCGGCCGGCAGTTGCCCTTAACCCCGCCACCAGTTTAAGGGCCTTGGATTATATCCTGGAAGACGTGGATATGGTCCTCCTCATGACGGTCAACCCCGGCTTTGGGGGCCAGTCCTTTATCCCTTCCATGGTAGCGAAAATAAGGGACCTGGCCGGGATGGTGAAAAATAGGGGGAAGGAGATACTCATTGAAGTGGACGGAGGAATCAACGCCGAAAACGCCGCTGCCGTATGCCGAGCCGGCGCCGGGGTATTGGTAGCGGGCTCGGCCGTTTTCGGCTCGGCGGACCGGCGGGCCGCCCTGCAGGCCCTCCGGAAGGCGGCCCTTCAGGGGGCAAGGGAGCGTCCGGCGGCTTCGGCCTGTCCCGCTTACGAAAAGGGTGACGGCTGAGGGCGGCCCTGATTTATCCCCAGTTTTTGCACGGCAGGCCTGCTTGGACTTGGAAGCGAGCGAACAAGCCTTCGCGGCTGGCCAAACTTAAGCTTGGCGAAGGGCGGAGGCAGGCCCGAGGGCATGAGA
>DOLC01000034.1:22433-29801 GCA_003509545.1 Peptococcaceae bacterium | reverse complement strand
ATGCTGTTTTTTTTCAAGCAGAAGGCGGCATACGAGATATTGGCGTGACTGGAGTTCAGACGTGTGCTCTTCCGATCTAGGCTTAAGCCGTAGGCTGGTCCGCGAGGACCACTTAGCGAGCGAAAACAATGCCGGCCCGGATAGAAGTTATTTTCGGGGTAGCACTTTTACGGGGTCACGCGAATAAAAATGGAAAGGAGGCTGGATTCGCCTCTAAAACTTGGGGAAAAGGTGATACAAGTGAGCGTTAATTTAGAAGAATTGCGCCAGCGCCTGGCGGCGGCCGCAGCAGAAGGGAAGACTAACCTGGCAGCCCTGTTGCGGGAAATGGGCATATCTCCGGACAATCCGGCAGCCGTCCAGCAATTGCTCATGGAAGCAGGTCTCAAGCCGGAGGAGATGGGTGACAAGGAAAAGCTGGCCCAATTCGTTAACCAGATGACCCAAAGCATTACGCCGGAAATGAAGAAAAATATTGCTGCTTTTTACCACCAGCTAGCCAAAGACATGGGGAGCGAAATTCCCGAGGATCTGCAGCGCTTCCTGGCCGACTGGCAGAAGGGGTAGGTGCGTTTTCATAAACCATGGCTACCTCCCAGCCTGCCCTCCAGTGGTTGCAACTTTACTGCTTCCTTATCTCTGGTTGCCACCCTTATTAGCTCTTTCGGTGCCCAACTCGCACCCCATTTTTCCCCGATCAAGGGAAAAGCCCCGTAAATAGCGGGGCGATTTTTTTAGCAAAAAAGGGGAGGGGCTTGACCTCCCCCTCCCCCTCTGCATTTTCTTGTGCCTGCTTACTTGGCAGAAGCCCACGGCCAGATGATGAAGATGAGGATTACCGGGATAATAATGATGATGATGGGGAAGAAAATAAAGAACCACTCAGGGCTGAAGGACATCTAAGCATTCCTCCTTTAAACTGTTTTGGGGGATTTTCCCGCTCTCTAGTTCCAGAATATGCAGCGCCGGGAAAAGGGGTTACACCGGAAAAATTTTTGGCACATCGTTTCCAATTTAACTTCGCTCAGGCTCCCTGAATAGCATATATAAAAAGCCATTATTATGAAGTGAGGAGGGATTTCTACGTATCCGTTACTGGCTCTTCTTCCTTCTGTATTCGCCTTAATAGCCGGGGGCCTGAGCCTTAGCTTAAACGCCAAGCGTAAGGAAGAACGCAAGATCGTTATCTTCCGGAAGGGTACCTCCTTAGACCAGGGCCGCAGAACAGTAAGCTCATACGGCGGCCGTATTTTAAAGGATTTTCCCTTCATCAATGCCCTGCTGGCTTCCTTCCCCGTGGAAGCGAATAAACTGCAGGCCTTAGCCCGGGATCCCCAGGTGGAAGCGGTAGAAGATGATTTTGAGGTGGAAACTTGCGGATTTCCTTGTCCTGTAACTTCCGACCCTGTAACCGCCAATCAGCAAACCGTTCCCTGGGGAGTGGAACGGATTGGCGCGCCAGCAGCCTGGCAGAAGACTACCGGAGCCGGAGTAAAGGTGGCGGTGCTGGATACGGGTGTAGATAGTAATCACCCCGACTTAAGGAATAATGTAAAAGGTAAGATAAACATCAGATTCCCCGGCTTGCCGGCGGGAGATGGCTACGGGCATGGCACCCATGTGGCCGGTATCATCGCGGCGGCCAACAATGACTTCGGTATTGTGGGTGTAGCGCCGGAGGTTGAAATTTATGCCGTTAAAGTTATGAACCGCTTCGGCAG
The DNA here is from genome assembly GCA_003509545.1 of Peptococcaceae bacterium. Classification (GTDB taxonomy): domain Bacteria; phylum Bacillota; class DSM-521; order Neomoorellales; family Neomoorellaceae; genus UBA12545. The sequence goes on along the minus strand of DOLC01000034.1, from coordinate 28,080 downwards.
AGGCCAAATTTCCGATATTGTTAATGGTTTAGAGTGGGCGTTAAACAACCAAATGCAGATCGTGAATATGAGTTTAGGTACCTCCCAGGCCAGTACTGCTCTCAAAAAAGCGGTGGATGCTTGCCTGGAAGCGGGTATGCTTTTAGTAGCTGCGGCTGGCAATAGGGGCCCCGAAGGCGAGGTTTTGTATCCTGCTCGTTACCCCGGCGTCATATCCGTAACCGCTACCACAGAAGAGGATACTCTGGCCGATTTCAGCAGCCGGGGGCCGGAGGTTACCATAACGGCTCCCGGGAATGAAATCCTTTCTACTTATCCCGGCGGCGGCTACCGGACCATGAGCGGGACTTCCATGGCAGCCCCCCATGTAAGCGGCGTCCTGGCCTTAATTTTAGGCTCCAACAGCAATCTGAGTGCGGAACAGGCCGTGAGGCTCCTGCTTCTCCACGCGCGCAAGCTTCCCGGTCTGAGTTTGGTGGAGCAAGGTGCCGGACTGGTGGATGCCGGCTGGCTGGGATAAAGTAAGGGAAAAGGATAAAAAAAGAGGGCTCTGGGTTTAACCGGAGCCCTGAAATTTTGGTTGCAACATCTGAGCCAGCATGCGGCCAAAGAATTGTTGAAATTCGGGGGTACGGATGAGGTCCCAGAACAGTTTAAAGGAGGAGGCCGGCATAGCTAAAGATTCCGCCCCGAACTCTCCTGGCGCTGCCGCACCGGTGGCCCGGGCTAAATTATCCCGGGTGACGTTCACAATATTGTTTAAGGTTTCCACGCCGGCATCGGCATAGTTGAGGAAAAGGCGCGCTTTTTCAATCCAGAGGTGCAGATTATGGCACAGGTTATTGGCCGAGCCGTTTAAAATGGCTTCGCGCAAAAGAGCGTGCCCGTACATGACCAGGTTGATGGGCGTCTCAGATCCATTGTTTTTAGAGCCCTCGTCCCGGGCAGAGTGATTAGGAAAAGGACTGGTAGATTGATCGGATGCGGGATGATTATTTGGAGCGGTGTTATTCTGTTGGCTATTACTGTCCTCCCGGGTGTCCTCTCCCAATCCTTCGCTGTTTCTGGCCATACCCGGCATGTTGAGGAAATACATGAAATCCCTCCCTTTCCGTCAAATCACTTACCTGTTGCATTATATGTTTTTGCCAGCTTAATGGCTATTTTTGTTGGAAGAGGGCTCAGTGTTAAAATAAAGATAATGGCAGGAAATTAACTCCGGCGCGGCGAAAACACTTATAGCTTTTTCAAGGGGTGAAGCCTTTGCTGGACTTTTTAGATACCCTAAACCCCCAACAGCAGGCAGCAGTATGCCACCGGGGAGCCCCCTTGCTGGTCCTGGCCGGTGCCGGCAGCGGCAAGACACGGGTGCTTACCTACCGGGTAGCCCACTTGTTGCTGGAAGGGGTGCCGCCGGAAGCCATCCTGGCGGTTACTTTCACCAACAAAGCGGCCCGCGAGATGCAGGAGCGGCTGGAAAAAATCGTAGGCCCCACTGCCCGTTACCTTTGGGTGAGCACCTTTCACTCCGCCTGTGTCCGCATTTTAAGGCGCGATATCCACCTGTTGGGCTATACGCCCAGCTTTGTGATATATGATACCGATGACCAGCTGGCTGTGTTGCGGGAGATACTGCGGGAACTCAACCTGGATGAGAAGAAGTTCCCCCCGCGCTCGGTAGCCGCAGCCATCAGCAGCGCCAAGAATGCCTTGTACTCCCCTGCGGACTACGAGGGGGTGGCCGGCACTTATGCCGAACAAAAGTTGGCTACCATTTACCGCCTTTACCAGGAGAAGCTGAAAAACCTCAATGCCCTGGATTTCGATGATCTCATCATGCTCACTGTGGACCTTTTCCAGGGGAATCCCCTGGTCCTGCGTCACTACCAGCAGCGCTGGCAGCATATCCTGATCGACGAATATCAGGATACCAACCATGCCCAGTATGTTCTGGTGAGGCTTCTGGCAGGGGAGGGCCAAAACTTATGCGTGGTGGGGGACCCGGACCAGTCCATTTACGGCTGGCGCGGGGCGGATATAGGGAATATTTTAGCCTTTGAAGAAGATTACCCCAACGCCAGGGTCATCCTACTGGAGGAAAACTACCGCTCTACCTGGCCCATCCTCCAGGCGGCTAACGAGGTGATCAAGCATAACATAGGCCGTAAGGAAAAACGCCTCTGGACACGGCGACAGGAAGGAGAACCCCTCTATCTTTATGAGGCGGAGAACGAAAAGGATGAAGCAACTTTCATCGCCCGGGAAATTTACCGGCGACACCGGGAGGAGAACCGGCCCTTCGGTGCTTTTGCTGTGCTCTACCGCACCCATGCCCAGTCTAGGGCTTTAGAAGAAGCTTTCATCCACTTCGGTTTGCCCTACGAAATTGTAGGCGGCCTCAAATTCTACCAGCGCAAGGAAATTAAAGATATCCTGGCTTACTTGCGGGTCATGGTCAACCCGGCCGACAGCTTGAGCTTGAAGCGGATCATCAATGTGCCCCGACGGGGCATTGGCGAAGGAACCTGGCTGCGGCTGGAGCTTTTCAGCCAGGAACGGGGCATCACCATTTTTGAGGCCCTGCAGAGGGCCGAAGAAATTCCCGGCCTTATGCCCCGCCAGCTATCCCCCCTGAAAGAATTGGGGAAGCTGTTGGATAATTTGCGGCAGGAAAGGGAGAAACTACCGGTAACGGCTCTGGTGGAGAGGATTTTGCAGGAGACAGGCTATCAAGCGGAGCTGGAGGCGGAAAGGACTCCCGAAGCCCAGGCGCGCCTGGAAAACTTGAGGGAATTGCTGACCGTCACCCGGGCTTATGATGCCCAAGCGGAAGAAAAAAGCCTGGAAGGATTTCTGGCCCAGGTGGCTCTGATGGCGGAGGCCGATAATTACAGCGGCGGCGATGCTGTGGCCTTAATGACCTTGCATACGGCCAAGGGCCTGGAGTTCCCGGTCGTATTCCTGGCCGGCCTGGAAGAAGGGGTCTTTCCCCACTTCCGTTCCACTACTGATCTGGAGGAACTGGAAGAAGAGCGCCGCCTCTGTTATGTAGGCATGACCCGGGCCCGGGAAGTCTTATACCTGACCTATGCCACCAGCCGTAATCTATACGGTACGAACCTGAACAATCCTCCTTCCCGTTTCCTGAAGGAAATACCGCCGGAGCTGCTGCAAGCCTGGGGCCAGCCGGAAATTCAGAAGGGGGTTCCCTCGGCCTTCCAGCGGCCGGAATTAAAAGTCCTGCCCGGGGGAAAAGGCAAGGGTTCAAAGAAACAAGCCCCCGGCGAGAACGTTTCCCTTACTTCCCTGGCTGTAGGAGACAAGGTGCGGCATGCTAAATTTGGTATCGGAGTCATTGTCCGCATCAAAGGGGAAGGGGAAGACGCTCAGGTAACCGTGGCCTTTCCCGAACTGGGGCTAAAGGAATTGCTACTGCGCTATGCACCTTTGCAAAAAGTATGAGGTGAACGGTATGGCTATCACCAGGGAGCAGGCTCAAAAACGCCTGGAGGAACTGCGGCGGCTAATTGAAGAGCATAATTACCGTTATTTTGTTCTCGATGCGCCCATCATTAGCGACCAGGAATTCGATGAGCTCATGCGCGAGCTGCTGGAGTTGGAAGCGAAATTTCCCGAACTGGTTACCCCCGATTCCCCCAGCCAGCGGGTGGGAGGGGCTCCCCGGCCGGAGTTCGCCACGGTTCGCCACCGCCAGCCTTTGCTTAGCCTGGCCAATGCCTTTTCCCCCGAAGAGCTCCGGGACTTTGACCGGCGGGTGCGGGAGCTGGTCGGGGGGGCGGTAGACTACGTGGTGGAACCCAAAATTGACGGCCTGTCCGTAGCCCTGGTTTATGTTGATGGGGTCTTTACCACCGGTGCCACCCGGGGAGACGGCGAGGTGGGAGAAGATGTCACGGCCAATTTGCGCACCGTCCGGGCCCTCCCTTTGCGGCTCAAGCGGCCTGTAGCCCGGCTGGAAGTGCGGGGGGAAGTCTATATGCCCAAGGCAGCTTTTGCGCGCCTGAATAAAGCGAGGGAAGAGGCGGGGGAGCCCGTCTTTGCCAATCCCCGCAATGCTGCGGCCGGCTCTCTGCGCCAGCTGGACCCTAAGGTTACGGCCTCCCGGACCTTGGGCCTTTTTGTTTACCAGGTGTTATACACTGAAGAGCCTGAGCCGGCTACCCAGATGGAAGCCCTGGACTATCTGGCCGGGCTGGGTTTTCCGGTTAACCCCTACCGGCTGCACTGCCGCCATGCCGGGGAAGTGCTGGAAGTGGTAGAGGAATGGACCACGGAAAAGCGAGCGGCCCTGCCTTATGAAATTGACGGGCTGGTCATAAAAGTGAATAGCGTGGCCCTGCAGCGGGTTCTGGGCGCCACGGCCAAGAGCCCCCGCTGGGCCGTGGCCTATAAATTCCCGGCCGAACAGGCCATCACCCGGGTGCTGGATATTATTGTCCGGGTGGGACGTACCGGGGTGCTTACGCCCACAGCCCTGCTGGAACCTGTGCGCCTGGCCGGGAGCACCGTCAGCCGGGCTTCCCTGCACAATGAAGATATTATCCGGGAAAAAAACGTGCGCATAGGGGATACGGTCATAATCCAGAAGGCGGGGGATGTCATTCCCGAAGTGGTCAAGGTTTTGCCCGAACGGAGGACCGGAGAGGAAAAGGAATTTCACCTCCCGGAGAGGTGCCCGGTCTGCGGGTCCAGGGTTATTCGCGAGGAGGGAGAAACAGCCCACCGCTGCAGCGGCGGTCTAGCCTGTCCCGCCCAGGTGAAGGAACGGATTATCCATTTCGCCTCCCGGTCGGCCATGGACATCCAGGGCCTGGGGCCGGCTATAGTTTCTCAGCTCCTGGATGCCGGACTCATTGCCGATGCGGGGGATCTCTATTACCTCAAGGTGGAAGACCTGCTGCCCCTGGAGCGCTTCGCCCAGCAGTCGGCCCAGAATTTAATTGCTGCCATTGCGGCCAGCAAAAACAAAGGCCTGGAAAGGTTGTTGTTTGCCCTGGGTATTCGCCACGTAGGTGAACGGGCAGCCCGCACCCTGGCCCGCCACTTCCGGTCCCTGGACCGCCTGCGGGAGGCCAGTTTTGAAGAGCTGACGACCCTTCCCGATATCGGCCCCAAAATTGCGGCCAGCATCAAGGCCTTCTTTGAAGAACCACGTAACCTGGAGGTTCTGGAGAAGCTGCGGCGGGCGGGGGTAAGAATGGAGGCGGAAGCTGAGTCGGAAACACCAGGGCCTCTGGCCGGTAAAACCTTTGTTTTAACCGGAACCCTGCCCAATCTCACCCGCCAGGAGGCTACGGACCTCATTGTGCGGGCGGGAGGCAAGGTAGCCGGCAGCGTTAGCCGCCGCACGGATTACGTAGTGGTGGGAGACAATCCGGGTTCCAAATACGATAAGGCCCGGGAGCTGGGTATACCTTTGCTGGACGAGGAAGGGCTGAGGAAACTATTAGAGGGTCGGGAGTGAAGAGAACAGCCCAAATACCTCAAAGGTCGGCAGGTACAAGCTAAGGTGCCGGAGGGGGTACAATGGTAGACGAAAGGCCTAATGGGTTGCGTTCGGGCTAGGGGTAGTGGTGCATGGCTGGCGCATCCCTAGTTTTTGTCCCGGCCTGCTTGGCTTCCGCTC
>DOLC01000034.1:0-22125 GCA_003509545.1 Peptococcaceae bacterium | reverse complement strand
GGCTTCCCGGCAGGATTTAAGCCTCCTGTCTCAGTTGCCGGCCTCGGCCATCCGTGGCCTCGGGCCTGCCTCCGCCTTTCGCCAAGCCTAAGTTTGGCTAGCCGCGAAGGCTTGTTCGCTCGCTTCCAAGCCCAAGCAGGCCTGCTCTGCAAAAACAGGGGATAACTCAGGGTGCATGGTACTAGACGGGCCCGGAGCCGATAGGATATATTTAGGGGGTAGACATACATGCCGTCTGCGCGGCACCAGCAGAAGGATGAAACCAACGGGCCGGCATTTCTCCCTCGCGAGCGATTTGGTCCGAGGGGCCCAGCAGCCTTGGCGAAGCCGAGGAGGGAGGGCGGGGCCGAGGACGGGAAGTCCGAGGCCGGCCTCTGAAGCAAGGATGCTGAATAGGCCGGGAACCCCGGCCGAGCCCGAGGCTTTAAGCCTTAGGTTGACCCGCGAGGACCACTTAGCGAGCGAAAACAATGCCGGCCTGGAGAGAAGTTATTTTCGGGGTAGACGGGGATCGCCCCTTACTAAAACTGCAGGGAGAGGAGAGTAAAGAGATGGCCGAGACCGCCCTTTTCGTGCAGCGGTTGATGGAGCTCCTACGGTTGGATACGCAACCGGTTGGGGTGAAAATGTACCGCCGCAAAGAGGAACTGCCGCGCCGCCCTTACAACTGGAAGGTAAACATATGCCAGTTGGTCTGCCAGGCGCGGTATCAGGGCAAATTTGCTTCTGGAACCCCGGACCTGATGATCTGCGCCATCGGAGCTGCATGTACGGGACTGATCAAAACGCCGGCCCGGTTTACCACCGGACAGGCGGCCGTAGGCCGTTATGTGGCCGACCTGGAAGCGGGTCGCAAGTTCATGGCCAACACATATAAGTTGGGGGACAAGGGCAGGCTTTATGAAGGCATTTACGTAGGCCCCTTAGCTGGGTTTAAAGAAGTGGACCCCGAGGTAGTGGTCATTTACGGCAATCCCGCCCAGATTATGCGGCTCATCCATGCCACCCTGTTTGAAACCGGTGAGGCCGTCAAGGCCGACACGGTGGCGGAAGCCGCCCTCTGCTCCTGCATTGGGTATGCCCTGGGCGAACAGAAGCCGGTAATCGGTTTTCCCTGCGCCGGCGACCGCACCTTTGGCGGCACCCAGAAGGATGAGCTCCTCTTTGCCCTGCCCTTCAGTTTCTTTGAAACTTTGATAGAAAATCTGGAAAGCCTCCAGATGGCTGCCGGGCAGGTTTACCCGGTTGGGCCTTTCATGAACTGGACTCCGAGTATGGTTCCGGCCTATACCCTGAAGCCCGAAGACCTTGAGGAAGGAAAATAGAACATGCCTCGACCGCCCAAGTATCGCAGGGTAGAGTTCTTGCCCCAAACCACTTACTTTAAACCCGCGGGAGTGCCTCTCCACGAGCTGGAAGAGGTGACCCTGGCCGTGGAAGAACTGGAAGCCATCCGCCTGAAAGACCTGGAGGGGCTGGAACAGGAAGACTGTGCCGCCCGCATGGAAGTTTCCCGTCCCACTTTTTTCCGTATTCTTAATTCGGCCCGGGCCAAGATTGCCGAGGCCCTGATCAACGGGAAAGCTATCAAAGTGGAGGGGGGCTGCTTCCGCCTGAGTCCCGAGAAGGTACGTTGCCGGTTTTGCGGCCGCGAATGGGCCATGGACGAGGGCGAAGAGGGCGCAGGGATGGAGTGCCCCCACTGCCGAAAGAGGTTGGCGGCCGGTCCGTTCCGCCGCCGGTGCCGCTGCGGGTGGGAGGAGGGAGCTCCCCCTGCTGAAGATTGATTTGCCCGGCCGTGAGATCGTCATTAACCATATAGTCCTGGACTTTAACGGCACCCTGGCCCTGGATGGCACTTTGCTCCCAGGGGTGAAAGAGAGGCTGGAGGATTTAAGCCGTAAGGCTGCCCTTTACGTCTTTACCGCCGACACCTTTGGGAGCGCGGGTAGGGAATGCGCCAAGTTACCGGTAGAGCTGGTGCAGGTGAATCCCCGGGAGGGCGGGGCCGATAAGGCGCGGCTGGTGGAGGACCTGGGGGCCGGGCAGACGGCGGCCATCGGCAACGGCCGCAATGATGCCTTGATGCTGCAAAAGGCGGCTCTAGGCTTAGCGGTTTTAGGGGAAGAAGGCGCGGCTATCAGCGCGATCTTGGCTGCCGATGTCGTCTTCCCCCACATTATAGCGGCTTTAGATTTTCTTCTTAAGCCCCAGCGGGCTGTGGCCACCCTGCGGCCGTAGGGGAAGAGTACCAGAGGAATCTCCGGATTATTATATTCTCCGCCACGGGTCAAAATACTTGGCCCGTGGCTTTCTTAAGAAAGGTGAAAGCGATGGCCATCTATCTGGATAATGCGGCTACCTCCTTTCCCAAGCCCTCCAGGGTGTATGAGGCCATGAATGATTATATGCGCCGTATAGGAGTTAGCGCGGGTAGAGGGGCTTATAAGCTGGCATTAGAAGCGGATAGGGTTCTGTATGAAGCCCGCAGCAATCTGGGCCGCTTATTCAACGTTCAAGATGCAAGCCGCATCATTTTTACCTTTAACGTTACAGAAGCCTTAAATTTGGCTATCAAAGGCTTGCTTAAAGAGGGCGATCATGTTATAACGACTTCCCTGGAGCATAATGCAGTCTGGCGGCCCCTTAAACGATTGGAACGGGAGAAAGGCCTAAAGCTCACCGCCCTTCCCTGCCCTTCAGGAGGACCCTTTAACTTACGGGATTTGGAGGAAGCTATCCGGCCGGAGACCAAAATGATAGTCATGCTCCACGCCTCCAACGTTACTGGGGCCTTAATGCCGTTGGAGGAAGTAGGGAAAATGGCCCGGAAGAAGGGTATTGCTTTTCTGGTGGATGCCGCCCAGACAGCAGGGGCCTATCCCATTGATGTGGAGGCCATGAATATCGATCTTTTGGCCTTTACCGGTCATAAAGGGTTGATGGGGCCTCAAGGGACGGGCGGTTTATATATCCGGGAAGGGTTTGAGCCGGAACCCCTCATCGAAGGAGGAACAGGGAGCGAGTCGGCGCTAGAAGAACAGCCCCGGGTTTTGCCTGATCGTTATGAGGCGGGTACCCAGAATGTAGTAGGTCTGGCGGGCCTGAAGGCAGCGGTGGAATTCTTGCTGGAAACCGGGGTGGAAAACATCCGTCAAAAAGAGCTGGAACTCCTGGGTTATCTGCATGAAGGCTTAAAGACCGTACCGGGTATCGAAATATACGGGCCCCTTGATGCAAGACGGAAGATCGGGGTGGTGTCCTTTAATCTACCAGGGGTGAGCGCCGGTGAAGTCGCTTATGTGCTGGACGAGGTCTATGGCATCATGGTCCGCTCTGGGCTACACTGCTCGCCTTGCGCCCATCGCAGCTTGGGAACTTTAGACCGGGGGGCGGTAAGGATAGGCCTGGGCTATTTTAACACCCGGGAGGATATCGACGCCCTTCTGGCGGCCCTGCGGGATATTTCCGTAGACACCCATGCCGCCGAGCGGCACCTACAGAAGAAGGAAAATAACGGGCCGGCATTTGTTCCGAGCGAGGGATTTGGTCCGAGGAGCAAAGCAGCCTTGGCGAAGCAGAGGAGGGAGGGCGGGGCCGAGGACGGGAAGTCCGAGGCCGACTTCTGAAGAGAGGATGCCGAATAGGCCGGGAACCCCGCCCGAGCCCGGGGCTGAGCCGTAGGCTGATCCGCAGTTTGGCAGTAAAAATGCGCCGGCTATTATGGGTTAGTCCTTTTCTGGTCTCATTGCCCTAATAGTCTACAACGAGTGCGGCAACAGATCCGTTGGCGCCAGAACCAAACATAGACTAAGTTTGCCGGCATGTATTGACCCATGCATGAACGCAGATCACCGGTAGAAATGCGCTAGAACAGAATCCTACCGATCAACCCGGCAAGGATTAGGGATAGTATGATACGCTCCACCATGATCGCGAGGATTTTTCCCATGGAAAGCCTCACATCGGTTGCAACTACAATAGGAATAGTCCCGGCGAAAAACAGGATGGTCGAGATCGAGACCACACCAACGACAAACCTGGCAACAAGCGGGGCACCTGCTGAGGCGACTATAGAGTTGGGAATGAACATCTCGGCCATGGCGATGGCGCATGCTTTGGCCACCAGGAGAGGTTCCGGTAGGCCGAGAACGGCACAGAAGGGATAGAAAACATACCCAAGGATATCGAACACCGGCGTCATCTTAGCAAGGACAAGAGCGGCCAGGCCTACAGGCATGGCGACCGGTAAGAAGCGCATTGCCATGAAGACTGCGTCCCTAAAATTGAGGCCCATATGGTACCATAAGCTACCCGCCCTGGAAGCCTGCTCTAGCCCGCTGTTGATGGCATTCCGCCACAAGCTGCCGGTCTTACCTTCTTCAGGCGAAGGCGGTCCGATATACACGTCCGGAAGGGTGCTTAACGGCGGTATGCGGGCCGTAACGGCGGTAACTACATAGGTTACAACGAAAGCGCTCCAGAAAAAGGTATTCCATAACGGCATTAATCCCAGTGTCTTGGCCACTATAACCATGAAGGTTACGGACACGGTAGAAAACCCTGTGATAATAATGGCTGCCTCCCTAACCGTATACTTTCCCTCTTTGAGCAAACGATTGGTAAGGAACATGCCGATGGAGAAGCTGCCGATGAAGGAAGCGACTGCGTTAATGGCGGCCCTGCCCGGCAGGCGCCACAGGGAGCGCATAACGGGTCGCATGACGGTGCTCACCGTTTCCAGCAGGCCGTAGTTGATGATAAAGGTCAAGAACGCTCCACCGATGGGGACGATAAACCCCAGGGGTATGCAGATCTTTTCGAAGAGGAAAGGGAGCATGTCCGGTTGCAGCAGCCATTCCGGGCCGATCCGCAGGAACGCCATTATGCCGAGGGGGATACTGCATAGCTTGATAGCGGCAAATATTTTGCCGGTAAAGTCGTGTCTCCAGCTCCCGTCGTAAAAGGGCTGAATTGCGCCAGCTACAATGAGTACCAGCGCCACCAGAGGTGCGGCTCCGGGCAGAACACGGATCAAACCGGTTACCAGGTGGTCAAGGGGGATGGAGCTGCTCCCCCGCAGGCTGATTGGGACGAAAAACAAGAAGATGCCCAGCAGGTTGTACAAGATATACCTGGATACGGGACTCATTCCTCAAAACCTCCTAGTTCCGCCAGCGCATATCGGTCAGAAAGCAAATGTATGATGGCCGGCCGGATGAATAAGAGAAATCGTTCACTAAATTGCCCGGTCTAAACCGGACGCGGGGCCAGGGGCCCTACGTCCGGTTATGACTGCGGCAGTGCTGACGTACTTATGCTAGCGTACCCACATACCTACCCGGGCATGTTGTTAGGCGGGGTTCGACGGAAGCGGCAGGCTGCTCGGCCCGGGCTACGACATGTCCTCAGGCATCGCTCTTCTCCGGCGGCTTCGCGAAGAAGATGGCGACTATGGCAAGCATGCAAATGATCATGTGAATGCTGAAGGCGGGGGTGTAACTCTGGTAGGCGTCGAAGAGCTTGCCGGCTATTACCCCGGACCAAACAGCAATGATGTGGCTGATGGTGAGCAGGGTTCCGTTAAGCTTGGGGAAGGCCGCGGGGCCGAAGTAGTTGGCTATCATGGTAGACTGAGTTACGTAGGTCCAGCCGAACCCCACACCCAAGAGGACGGCAGCTGCCACTGCTAGGGGTATCTGCGACGCACCGATGGCGATATACGAACCCACGAGGGTTGAACAGGTACCCAGCATGAAGACATAGCGGGCTGGCAAGTAGTCCACCAGTACACCCCCCAGGAGCCTGCCGCCTATGCTGGCCAGAGTAAACAGGCCCATGGCCCATGCGGCGGTGGCCGGCGGGAGGCCCAGGCCCCTTAGATGGAGGACCCAGTGGGCGGTCATAAAGAAGAAGGGGTAAAAGGTGGCAAAGGCAGCCAGTACTATGAGCCAGTAGGAAGCCGTCCTGTAAGCTTCCTCTGGCGTCCACTGGTAGGTGGTGTGCAAGCCGGACTTGGCGGTCGAGGTATCCTCTGCCACTCCATCCGGTACCTGACCCATATCTTCAGGGCGCTCACGCACAAGCAGATAAGCGATAATGCCGGCCACCACGGCTATTCCGGCGATGAAAAGCCATGCAGTCCGCCAGTTGTCGCCGGTAGCTGCTATGAACCTGTTGACCAGGGGCGACGCAATAAACCCGCCGAACCCGGCGGCGGTCATGGCAATACCCATGGCTCGGCCGCGATAACGCTTGAACCAGCGGGTTATGCAGGTGGTAATAGGTACGATGGTGCTGAAACCTATCCCCGCTCCGATTATGCATCCGAAGGCCACAAGGTAGTGCCAGGGCTGAGCGACCAGGAAAGACATTAACAGACCGCCTAGCAGGATAAGTGCGGCACCCACCATGAAGGTGTACCGGACGCCAATGGCACTGACGCTGGCTGCAACGATGAAGGCCGGAACGCCCACGAAAAAGTTGAGCAAAGTAAAGCCGAAACCGTAGGTACTTCTGCTCATCTGAATTTCTTGTAGCATGTAACTATTGATAACTGACCCACCGTAGAGGGGAAACCCCATGTTTAGCAGGTAGATAACCCACAGCACTCCTAAGAGAGCCCATCCGTAAAACTTCCTGTTATTCCCCATGTCAATAATCTGCCCTCCCTGTCGGTTTGTGCCTTAAGTCTTTGGTATCGCGCTGTTCACTATTGCTTTGGCGACCTTGCCTGCACGTAGCCGACGGCGCTTCACCTCCTCCTGTTTGCCCGGGCGCTCCTTGATTAGCCCAGGCGGTAATGTACCCCAAAGGTAGCCCTTGGGTAATTCCAGCTCTGTATCCCTTTGTTATTACACATGACCCGGCAGGTACCGCATTCCAGGCACCCGGCGTGGTCAAAGTTTATTTCCCCTTCCTGGTCCAATCGATAGAGTCCCGCAGGGCATACAACCAGGCAGGGCCTGTCCTGGCATGACCGGCACTTCGATTTGTCGAGCCTTATGTGCGGCTCTTTCTCATCTACGTTAAACTTGTTGAGGCTGAGCAGTTCAGGGGTGTCCATAACCCGTATTGCCATTAGATTTTCAACCCCCTCCAGGCGTCTTTGGCCACCTGCCATAGACTGAGGTTGGCGGAACGCAAGGCGCCTCTGGCTGTGTCCAGCATCCTCGCAGGCACATCGCCATCTACCGTAAAAAGGCACCTGAACAGCTCGACCGCGAGGTAGGGATAGTTTTCATAGAGGCGCGGTACCTCCATCAGGTCTACGTACCCCCGGGTGGCTCGCATAGCCGGTAGAACTTTAAGTTTTTCCAGCTCTGAAACATAGGCTGGACCTACCCTGGCCGGGTCTGCCTCTGCGAGTATTGCCCTTGCCGCAGCAACGCCGCTCAGGATGGCGAGGTCCATTCCTCTAATGGTGTAGCCGAGGTTGATGACGAAGCCCGCGCTGTCGCCGGCGAGGAGCATGCCGGGGCGGTGGAGGTTGCCGGGGACACCGCGTATGCCGGCCTCGCTGACAAGGTGCGCTGAATACTCCACGGTTTCGCCGCCTTCGATTAGGGGGTACACGGCCGGGTGGAGCTTCAGCTCCTGGAGCAGGCGGTGAACCGGTTTGCCCTTGTGCGCTACTTCCTCCGGAGCGACCACGCACCCCAGAGAAACGCTTTCCTTGTTGGTATACAAGAAAGCCCCGCCCTTTACCCCTCCGGTACAACCTAGCATTAGCAGGGCTGCGCCCTCGTCTTCCCGGAGTGCAAAGCGCTCCTCGATCACCTTAGACGGCAGGGCTATTACTTCTTTGACCCCCACCGCTACGTTACGGGCGGGAATATCACCGATTAGCCCGGCTCTCTGGGCCAACAGTGAATTGACGCCGTCCGCAGCCACAACCACATCTGCATAGACCTCGTCGTCACCGGCCCTGACGCCAACAACCCTACCGTCTTGCACAAGCACATCGTCCACCCGTATGCCGCAGGCCAAGATGGCTCCCGCCTCCTCGCCCCTGGAGGCCATCCAGCCGTCAAGGGTAGCGCGTAAGACCGTATACGAGTTCGGGATTTGGCCTTCGCCGCCCAGTTCCGGGTCATGATAGGACACGGTAATGGAACGGTTGCCGGCCATAACCATGATTTCTTCCCGTGCTACCTTTCGTTCCACCCCGCCGCTGATGTCAAACTCGTCCCCCAGGGCTTTAAGGGCGTGGGCGTAAAGCCGCCCACCGCTCACATTCTTGGCACCGGCAGAGTCTCCACGTTCTACCAGCAGCACCGCCTTGCCCTCACGGGCCAGGATGTAGGCGCAGGCACTACCTGCCGGACCTGCGCCTACAACTATGGCATCGAATTTGTCCGCGCTGCTCAACGCCTATCTCTCCTTCATAACGCTTTAATCCTGTTGCGCGTTGCATCGGCCTTAGGCGTTCTTGAGGGCGTCAATTAGTGTGGGTACGACCTCATATAGGTCGCCCACAATCCCGTAGTCTGCAGCACTAAAGATGGGCGCATTTTCGTTGACATCTACGGCCACAATGAGGCCGGAATCCCGCGCTCCAACAATGTGCTGCACCTGGCCGGACACCCCTAGGGTCAGATACAACCGCGGCTTGACCGTAGCGCCGGAGATCCCAACGTACACGTCCGGCGGCAGCCACTTCCGCTCTTCGGCCACGCTCCTGGTGCAGGCTACCTCGGCCCCAAGCACGGCAGCGAGATCGAAGGCAAGCTTTAGGTCTTCCTTCTTGGCAAACCCCATGCCCGCACATACGATTTTATCTGCGTTCGCCAGATCGGCCCCCTGCCTTTCAATCCGCGTCCGCTCCAGCAGGGTATAACGTCCATCCGGTTCCGCGCTGAGGGCCACAACTTCTGCTCCTGCTTTGGGCTTTGAGGACGGCTCAAACTTACCTGGGGGTACGGTTACTACTGCCGGGAGTCTTACTTTCTCTTGCTGTACCACGGCACCGCCGTACGTAAGCCGTTCGATCTCCAACTCCCCTCCACCGGCTACTACCCTTGAGACGTCGCTAGCCAGGGGCCAGTTGAGCAACGCGGCTACTTTGGCCGCCATCTCTCGGCCCCGAACCGTACTCCCAACTATGAAACCCTCTGCACCTTCACCCGTGATCGCCTCTGCCACCTGTTGGCAGTAAGCTTCCGGGAGGTTGATGCCGGAGTTAAAGAACAATACTTTGTCGGCTCCCTTGGCGGCACACTCCTCAGCTACGGCGGCGTCAAAGGCCAGAGCAACGGCCTTCCTACCTGCTCCGGTGCAGAATCCTATCAACTCCAGCACAAGCTGCGGCTTATCTGAATAGACTACAAAGGTACCTCCCATGTCAGATAACCCCCTCCTTCTTGAGGTAAGCGACCAGTTCTTTGACCCTTGCAGCCACGTCACCGTCTTTGAGGATAATGTTCTTGCGGTTCATGACGTAACCCAGCACGCCGGTGACGCTGATACCGGGCGCTAGGTCGGCCTCTTCAAGGCCGAGGAATTGGGGTGTTAACTCTTGAGCGGGTTTCTTACCTGCGGCCAGGACTGCCTTAAGGGTCGGCACGGGCGCCTCGCATATCTCGGGCAGGACGCATATAACCGCCGGCATGCTGACCTTGACTTTCTCAACATAGTCTTCCAGCTTGCGGGTAGCGACCAGGTATTGCCCGTCCACTTCGACTTCGCATACTGCCGTGATCACCGGCAAATCAAGGAGGGCACCAAGGCGCGGCCCTACCTGGCGGGCATAAGTATCGCCTGCCCCCTCAGCACAGACGATGACGTTGTAGTCCCCTATCTTCTGGACGGCGGCCGCCAGCACTCTGGCCGTTACCATACCGTCGGCCGCGGCAGCAAATGGGTGCCCGACCCAGTATACTGCCTCAAGGCCGCGGGACAGGGCGTCCTTAAGGGATTGCTTTGCTTCCGGTCCGCCAAAGGTAAGCCCTACCGGCCTCGCACCCAGGCGGTTTGCGATCCTAATGCCCGCCTCTATGGCATTCTTGTCGTACTCGCTGATCTTGCGCTGAGCCCTGCTCATGTCGACGGTACGGTCGGGGTTTATCCGGATATCTTTTTCGTCAATAACCCATTTGTAGCAAGTAATAACGTTAGCCATGTTAGTCCCTCCACCGATATGGCTTTCCTTTAACCCATAAGGCCGCCGGCCACAACCTGCTCAGGCTGTTCCATGATACTGTCGTAGACCAGAGCGCCCTTAACGTCCCGGAAAAACCTCTCTACCGGAAGCTCCTGGCTGTAGCCGTACCCACCGTGAATTTGAATGGCATCGATGCACGCTGCCTGGCCGGTACGTCCGGCAAACATGTGGACCATGGCCGCTTCGGCCTCAAAGGGCTCGCCTTTGTCCACCAGGTCCGCAGTGCTGTATACTGCGAGGCGCAACAGGTTCAGGTTTGCAGCCATGTCGGCGATCATCTTCCGTATAGCCGGAAACCTGCCGATGGGCCGTCCGAATTGGACGCGCTGGCCGGCATACTTGACCGATTCTTCCAAGGCAGCGTCCATAATGCCCGCTACCATGGCGCCACCGGCGATTCGCCTCATTGCCAGCATTTCCCGGATCATGGATGCGGCGCCGTTTTCAGGTCCCACGAGCCGTCCGGCGGACACCTCGACGCCCTCAAAGACGATTTCGGCAACCTGACAGCCGTTGAGACCCATGGTTTCCACCCGGCGGGCAATGCGCATTCCGGGAGTATTTCCGTCTAATACAAAGGCGCTGAAACCGGCTTGACCCCTTTCAGGATCGGTTTGGGCCACAACAACATACAGGTCGGCGACCCCGCCGTTGGGAACGAAATATTTTGTACCGTTGAGGACGTAGCCTGCCGGAGTTCTCGTAGCAACCAACCGCCGGTCACCGGAACCCGGAGCCGCACCCGGTTCGTAGAAAGCAAAGGCCCCCAGCTTCTCGCCCCGGCACAATACGGGCAGGAGTTGTTCCTTCACCTCTGCGCTGCCCCAGCGATACAGGGTGTAGGATGCGATGAAGTGGTTGACTGGGATAGCGGCTACCGACGCACTTGCCCTTGCGATCTGCTCGATGGCGAGTACGAAGCTCAGGAACCCAGCTTCAGCTCCGCCACACTCCTGCGGGAACGGGAGACCGAGGAAATCGTGCTCCGCCATCCTGCGTACTAGTTCCTGCGGATGGGCTCCGGCACGGTCCACCGCCGAAGCCTCAGGTTTTACATATCTTTCGGCAAACTCCCGGGCGGTCTGTTGAATCAGAAGATGTTCTTCGCTTAAGGGGTATCGCATATTATCTACCTCCCTTGGACTGCAAGGACTACCCAGCAGGTACCCTGCTATTTCAGCAGATGGTTGGCTATTACGATCCTTTGCACCTGATTGGTCCCTTCGTAAATCTGGGTTATTTTGGCATCCCGCATTAGCTTTTCGACTCTTGAATCCTTGCTGTAGCCCAGGCAGCCCATTATTTCCACGGCTTCGGCCGTTACCTCCATGGCTACATCGCCGGCCAGGGTCTTGGCCATGGCGGATTCCTTGGAATAGGGTAAGCCCGCTTCTTTCAAGGCCAGGGCCCTGCGCACCATCAGCCGTGCAGTCTCAACCTTGATGGCCATGTCGGCCAACCGGAACTGTATGGACTGGTCCGCGCTCATTGGTTTACCGTTTTCGATCCTGGCTTTGACGTAGCTAATGCATTCTTCCAGGGCAGCCCTGGCAATACCAACGGCAATTGCTCCGACTATAGGGCGGGCCATGTCGAGTGTCTGCATGGCGATCTTGAAGCCGTCACCTTCTCTGCCGAGAAGGTGTCCGGCCGGTACACGGACGTCCTTGAATCTGACTTCCACCGTGTTAGAGGAGCGGATTCCCATTTTGTGCTCTTCGTGGCCTATGCTGATGCCTTCACGGTCGCGTTCTACGATGAAAACGCTCAGACCCCGGTGCTTGAGGGTGGGATCGGTGGAGGCGAACACGATAAA
Organism: Peptococcaceae bacterium; assembly: GCA_003509545.1. Lineage (GTDB taxonomy): Bacteria > Bacillota > DSM-521 > Neomoorellales > Neomoorellaceae > UBA12545. The sequence continues at coordinate 10,147 of DOLC01000034.1, read as the reverse complement.
CACGTCAGCCATGGCGCCCGTGGTAATGAAGCACTTGGTACCGTTGATGACGAATTCGTCCCCGACCTTCCGGGCGACGGTCGCAACGGCACCCGCATCGGACCCGGCGCCGGGCTCGGTTAGGGCAAAGGCTCCGAGGCCCCCCTCGACGAGGATCCCGAAGAAAAGCTTTTTTTGTTCCTCCGTACCTGCTATCAAGACCGGATACGAGCTAAGCCCATTGCCGCCAAGGGTGGTGGCGATACCGCCGCAGCCGTAAGCAAACTCTTCCATGATGACCGAAATGGTTACAGAGTCCAGGCCCGGTCCACCGTATTCTTTGGGTGCCGTCATGCAGTTGAGGCCTATCTCCTTGACGGCTTTTACCACCGGCCAGGGGAACTCCCCCTTCCGGTCGTACTCTGCTGCCACCGGGAGGATATGCTCCCGGGTAAACTTGCGGGCCAGCTCCTGGTACTTCTGCTGCTCCGGAGTTAAGAGAAGGTCTATCACCGTCACTCACCTACCCTTTCTTGGCCTCGATAATGCTTCTGAGCTTGCCCCACTCGGGTAGGAATATCTCCTGGGGCATGAGCTTCAAATTGGGTGCAATGTGAGGGGTGAACTCCATGTGCGACAGTACGTCCCTTTCCAGGTCCACACCTGGGGCAATTTCGATGAGGGTGAGACCGTCTTCCTCCAGCTTGAACACAGCCCGCTCGGTGATGTAGAGTACCGGCTGTCCGGTCTTGCGGGCGTAACGACCGCTGAAGGTAATCTGGTCAACCCTGGATATGAATTTCTTGGCCTTACCCTCCTGCTCGATGACGAGCCTGCCGTCCTTGGCCCCGACTTTAAGGCCACCGGCGGTAAAGGTCCCGCAGAACACCACCTTCTTTGAGTTCTGGCTGATGTTGATAAACCCGCCGCAGCCCATAACTCTTTTGCCGAACCTGCTCACATTGACGTTGCCTTCGGCGTCTACCTGAGCCTGGCCAAGGAAGGCAACATCGATGCCGCCGCCGTCGTAGAAGTCGAACTGGGCGTGGTGTTCAATGGTCGCCTCGGCGTTGTAGGCGTGACCGAAGTGAGGCAGGCTTGCAGGTACGCCGCCGATGCTTCCGGCCTCGGTAGTGAGGGTAATCAGGTCAACCGCTCCTTCCTCGGCTACCACCGCGGCTACATCCGAAGGCATGCCTACGCCGAGGTTAACCACCGCACCGGTTATCAGCTCCATGGCGGCACGGCGGGCTACGATCTTGCGTTCGTCCAGGGGCAGAGGCGGGATTGCTTGGAGGGGAACCTTTATTTCTCCGGCAAAGGCGGGGTTATAGTACGTGCCCTCGGTCTGGAAATGGTACTCCTGGTTAGTGCAGACTACGATGTAGTCGACCAGTATGCCCGGTACCTTGACTTGTTTCGGGTGGAGACTACCGGCCCTGGCTACGTACTCCACCTGGGCGATCACAATACCGCCGCTGTTCTTGGTCGCCTGCGCCAGGGGCAGGGCTTCGAGTAGAACCCCTTCCTTGTCCATGGTTAGGTTGCCGTTTTCGTCGGCCACTGTACCCCGGATCAGGGCTACGTCAATAGGAAAACTCTTGTAGAATAGGTATTCCTCACCTTCCAACTCAATGACCTTGACTATATCTTCGGTGGTCTTGGAGTTCATCTTTGCACCGTCAACGCGCGGATCGACGAAGGTGCCAAGGCCCACCTTGGTTATGACGCCGGGTCGCTTGGCGGCAATTTCGCGCCACAAATGGACGATTACGCCCTGGGGCAGGTTGTATGCTTCAATTTTGTTTTCTTCTACCAGTCGGCACATGTTGGGTGAGGAACCTATATGGGCGCCGATCCACCTCTTGACCAGCCCTTCGTGTCCCAGGCGGGTTGTACCCCTTTCCCGCCAATCACCGGTGGCGGAACCGTGCACCAGGGTGAGGTTGCGGGGGTGTCCGGTGGTGAGGAAGCGCCTTTCTATGGCGCGGGCTACCTCCTCCGGCCATCCCGCCAATCCAAAAGCGGCAGCCGCTATCGTTGCTCCATCGGGAATCAGCGCGGCAACTTCATCGGCAGTTCTAATCTTGCTCAATCGAGAGCCCTCCTCTAACCGGGTTTGTGCATCGCATAACAAATACATGCAAACCTCGTGCCAAGCAGTGAAAGTCCGTCCAATAGGCCTCCCCGTCCCCCCTTTACAGCCGATTTTGTACCTCCAGAGGTACAGGATGGGTGTTAGGAGGTACCTCTAAAGGTGCTATACTGTACTTGTAGTAGTACCATGGGATGTTAATCGTTCCGGAAAGTGCATCAGAGGAATGTGCATACGGTAGGTAACCAGGCTGTAGGTTGGCAGGGATCAAGGTTGGTGTACATAAAGGTTGTGGGGGGCGCACAGAGGGGGTAGGTTTTCTTTCTGGAGTTTGGTATAATAATTGTACATGGAGGATCTAAGTTTAAAGGCAGTCCCAAAAAGACTTGATATTTAGCGATTTTTCATAGAAGACGCATACCTCCTCGTAAGGAAGTGGGAGGAAAAATGTTATATTGGAGGGTGAGGACTGCTGTGAGTAAAGTGATTGCGGAAATAGTGGAGGTGCGGGGTGGAAGGTGCTCGGCCGGTCATGAGGTGGGACAGGTGTTTGTGTTTACCAGGGAGAAAACGCCTTCCCTCTGCCCGTGGGCCATGGGTGCTCTCCTGCCGGCCGTAGCAGTTCTCTTGAACAACGGCAACTTCTACTGGGCCGGGGAAGGCGAGCCGACCCGGTGGGGCTGTCCGGACCCGGATACTACTGTGGTCTTCAGCCTGCGTAAGGAAGAATAAGCCTGTTGGTCGGCCACCCGGCCGTGAAGATGGTGGTAAAGGCCTATGGTATTGAAAATGTTATCCGGTCTAGAGGCCAAGGACGGTAGCCATATAGAGCTCAACAAGTCGAGCCTTCGGGCAGTATTTGAAGGTCTTCCAGACCCGATCTTCATCATCGATCCTTCGGGTACGGTCCTCCTATCCAACTCAACGACGGCTCTCACCTTGGGCATGTCCCTCGATCAGTTGATCGGCGCCAACGTCCGGGACTTGGTGGATAAGGGGTTCTATAACCGCTCCTACGCCCTGGAAGCGGTGCAGAAAAAGACGCCGGTAAGCGGCCTGGTCAAGACCCGTCTCAACCTGATCTTCCTCAGCACCAGCACCCCTATTTTGGACGAGGATAACAAGGTCAAGCTTATTCTGACAACTGGAAAATTCTTGGACCTGGACGACCGGTTCGGCAAGAAACCGGTTGACAAGGGCAAGGTAGGTCAGGATGTGATCAGCCTGCCAAAGGCGGTGGATGAGTCCGGGACGGTGATAGCCGAGAGCCGGGGGATGCGCCAGGTGCTGCTCAAGGCCTATCGTGTAGCTCAGACCGATACGACGGTCCTACTGACGGGCGAAACCGGTACCGGCAAGGAGGTGCTGGCGAGGTACATCCACCGCCACAGCAAGCGGGCGTGTGAAGCCTTTGTCACCGTTAACTGCGCTGCCTTGCCGGAACACCTGGTGGAATCGGAGCTCTTCGGCTATGAGAGGGGAGCCTTTACCGGCGCGAGGGCCGAAGGGAAAGCCGGCCTGTTCGAGAGCGCGGACCACGGCACCCTTTTCTTGGATGAGATCGGCGAACTGCCGCTGGGGCTTCAAGGTAAGCTCCTGCGGGTCCTCGAGACCGGCGAGGTTCGCAGGGTCGGGGGCAACCGGGTGAGGAGCGTCAACGTCCGGGTAATCGCGGCTACTAACAGGAATTTGGAAGACATGGTGCGTCGGGGAGAGTTCAGGAGCGACCTGTACTACCGCCTTAGCGTGTTCCCTATCCACATACCTCCCTTGAGGGAAAGGCCAGAAGACATAGTCGCGCTGTCCTTTAGCTTCCTGGAGGAGTTTAACCGCCGATACGGTGCCAGCTGCGAGCTGGATTACCAGGGCCTGCAGGCCATGCTTGGCCACGACTGGCCGGGCAACGTCCGCGAGCTGCGCAATGTTATCGAGGGTATGGTAATAAATTCCTCCATAGAGGGTGTGTCCACCCCGCGGCCGGATTTCCGGGGTGAGCAGCTGTCACCGCCAGCCTACAGGTTGTTTAGGCTCCTCGGTCTGGAGGGGACCCTCAAAGAGGTGCTGCAAAAGGTTGAAGAGCAGTACATCAACTACGTGCTGCATGAATGTGGCGGTAGGGTGGGCAAGGCGGCCGAGAGACTGGGCATCTACCGGACCGTCCTCTATCGCAAACTTAAGGCCTACAAGGAGAAAGAAAAGCAGACACAGGAGTAACGAAATGGTCATAGCTTCGGGAAGCGGGGTAAGCCCTGGTAAATGGCTTAGACCTAACCAATATCGAGTAGGAGGGGGCGGCTAACCTCTCGGCGTTACAAGGGTCTAAGAGACGCGCAATGTACTTGATCACGTACCTAGAGATGCCGCTACCTGGGCCGGCCGCAAGTTAGACCAGGCGTGGCGGGAGAAGGACCAAAATAAGGATCTCAATGCCCTCAAGAAGCTGGCAGACCAGCTGGAGAGCAACTACCCAGGTGCGGCTGCCGGCCTACGGAAGGGCTTAGAGGAAACCCTGACGGTTGTAACACTTGGCCTACCGGCGGTGCTATGTAAGACGCTAAGGTCGACTAATCCCATAGAAACCGCTCTTGATAAGGCCCAGGTAGTCAGTCACAAGGTAAAGGGCTGGCGGAACGGACAACAGGTGCTGCGGTGGCTCGCAGCCGGCTTCCTTCAGGCAGAGAAGGGTATGAGATGCATCCAGGGTTACCGTGAGTTACCCTTGCTGGCCGAAGCCCTTAAGGGTACGCCGCAAAAAAATTCCAGGTGTACGAAAATGTCCTAAGAAATGAGGGGGGTCACCCAAATTTCACGACGATCAGGACATCGCGAGAAAAACCAATAAAAGTTCCTTCAATTTTCTAGTTGCTTTTTAAGGTTTTCTATCTCTTCCAAACTAAGTCCTGTGGCTTTGGCAATGGTGTGAAGGTCGACGTTAAGAAGGAGTAAGTTTTTAGCTACTTCCAGTTTACCTTCTAATTTACCTTCTAGTTTACCCTCTAATTTACCCTCTAATTTACCCTCTAATTTACCCTCAAGTTTACCCTCGAGTTTACCCTTTTCCAATCCCTTTAACCAAGCCTCCCGCTGCATTTCTTCCAGCACCAATTCCAGGTTGCTTATCATCTTTTCCACCTCCCAGGGACAACTTGCTGCTAGGATATTCTCAAGTTTCACCTGCGGATCCGCAGGTACCTTGGGCTTTATAATATTCATTAGCCACGCCTTTAGGTAACGAAATTCATCAGGGGTAAGCCTTTTTGCTACCCCGGCCAGTTTGCGAAGGCGTTTCACCAGCTCTTGGGGGCTAATTCTTTGGTCTAACAGAAAAACACTGGCTATCAAATTTGCCGCTTTAAGGAGCTCTTCTTCGCTGTAACGGTTTACATCAAAGAGAAGATAGCGGAAGTCGAGAAGGTATCTACCAAATTCTTCATAATCCGCCTGCATTTCTTTAAAGGTGCGGACTGCTGTCCAGTTGCTAGCGCCGTTATATAAAACCGCTGGAATGATGGGCGGCAGACGAAAATCTTTACGTTCTCGTTCAGCTTGGGGTGTGTTGTTGTAAACATCCCGCCATACTTCCACCATGTATAACAGCAGCCTGAAAGGCATAAGGTAGTCTACGGTTGATTGAAGTTCTAAGAGGATGTAAAAGATAATGCTCCGGTCTTTAGTTTTAACCATGTATATGATGTCGGCTTCTTTTTCTTGAAAGTCCTGGAGGATATACGACTTATTTACCAATACAAGGCTGTTTTCATCTATTGCTTCTACCCAGTGCTCGCGTACGAAGGTTTTCAGGAGTTCGAGGAACACTTTTTTGTTAGCCAGAAGCTGTTTGTAACCTTTATCGTGGGGGTGGTGGGGTAGTTTAGGTTGCTGTTCATGTTCAGGCACGAGACCACTTCCTTCTAGGGGAATTATAGCACTGTTTCGAGGGAAGAGGAAAGATACTTACTCGGGCTATAATATACCTTAGAACCAGAAACTGGTTGGACTTGACATACGTACTAACTCCTGCTAGAATACTTCACGAAAGCACGAAAGCAAATCTACGGCGATGGAGCTCGCCGTACAATTGCCTCTGGCTAATGGCTCCTACAGGATTTTTTTGGTCCTGGAGGAGCCTTATTTATTTTATTACCCAAAAGTAGAGGGCCGGTAGCCGTAGCAAAGGGGGGTTCGAATAATGAATAAGACAATCTTATTATATGCCCCTTGATGGATAAGGGTGGAGGCTTTAATTATTCCAAGTAGCTGGAATGAAAGGCGAGGTGCAATATGGAACAAATCTTTATGCTAGCTTCTCTATGGCTGGGATTGGCCGTTCTTTCTGCTATCATCGCTTATCACCTGCGAATTTCCATTGCATTAGTAGAAATATGCGTTGGAATAATTGCAGCCGCTGTAGCTGCTGCTTTCGGTAAGGTGGAAGCTCTAGGCTCTGATCAGGAATGGTTGCGTTTTCTGGCTTCTTCCGGAGCTGTTTTGCTGACTTTCCTGGCCGGTGCCGAACTTGAGCGCGACGTAATGCAAAAAAAGTTGAAGGAAGTGACGGTCGTCGGTCTGGTCGGCTTTTTCGCACCCTTTCTGGGCTGCACGGCGGTAGCCTATTACCTGCTCGGTTGGAATTGGCAGGCTAGTTTGCTGGCCGGCGTAGCGCTTTCCACCACCTCAATGGCAGTTGTCTACGCGGTCATGCTGGAAACTGGCTTGAACAAGACCGAATTTGGCAAGGGGATTCTGGGGGCTTGTTTTGTAAACGACCTGGGAACAGTCATCGCCCTTGGTCTCTTATTTGCCCCCTTTACCTACAGAACGGTTATTTTTATTGCAGTAACTGCTGTTGTTTTGTTCTTGTTACCCTTTCTCACCCGCTGGCTGACCCGTATCTATGCTTACAGGACTGCCGCTATTAGGACAAAATGGGTAATATTCATCCTTTTTGGTCTGGGCGCTCTGGCTCTCTGGTCGGGTAGTGAGGCGGTGCTTCCTGCATATCTCATAGGTATGGTTCTGGCCGAATTCTCCAATGGAGATACTTTTTGGCTTCGGAGACTACGGACCCTGACCGTTGGATTTCTTACTCCCTTCTATTTCATTCGTGCGGGAACCTTTGTTTCTTTATCTGCCCTGATTGCAGCCCCCTTAGTCTTCTTGGTGTTGCTGGCAGGCAAGGTGCTGTCGAAGATTTTCGGCTTATATCCCTTTATCGGCCTGTTCCGGCGCGAGCGCAATGAGCGGTGGTATTACACTCTGTTGATGTCCACCGGATTAACCTTCGGAACCATTTCGGCACTATACGGCTACTCCCATGGAATCGTTACGCAGGAGCAATATTCTTTTCTGGTGGCGGTAGTTATTGCCAGCGCAGTAGTTCCAACCCTCATTGCCGGATTGGCTTTTCTGCCCCAACATCTTCTGCCCGAGCCGGGAGAACAGGTTAAACCCCCATATGAAGAAGACTTGAGAGAAGAAGGGTAACTTTAGAAGTCACCGCCGCTCGCAAACAGGGCCAGCAATTGAGCCCGTATTTCCTGCAGTTCATTGATTTTGGATTGAAGCTGGGCAATCTCCTGGGATAAGTTCTGTGCTTGCTCCAGGCGTCTGGTACGTGCTGCTTGAATAGCTCCACGGGTGGCTGAGACGGTAGCCTGGAGGCGCTCATACAGGGCGGCTTCAAAATGACGGAAAGCCTCCTCCAAGTTTTGCAGGGTCGCCCAACGTAAGTTTTCTACATTGTGCAGCACCAAAGCTTCAATCTGCTTCATTAAGTGGTTGATCATCCTGGCCCGTCGCTGACTCAAGGGCAAGAACCTAGCAAGTAGGCCTTCTGAGAGCTGGGCCAGGCCAGACTCCCACTTGTGAGTCACCCAATAGGGCTGTCGCTTCCTCTCAAAGGTATCGGAAGCAAGGGGAGGATGATAGGGTATATCGAAAAGTTCGGCAGCTGCCTTGCGGACAGCTTCGATCAATTCTTCGGCCCGCTCCTGGTAAGGCCGTAAAACCTCGGTTAGTCGTGCTTCAACGGTGCGGGATATTTCCTCGAGCTCGCGGGCAAAAAAGCTAGGAATGGCCTCGGCCAGGGTTTCGCGGATTTCTTGCTCGCTAAATTTATTACCTGTTCTGGTTATATAATCCTGGACAATTCCCTCAAAGTGTGTGCGGGCCTTCTGGCGAAGATATTCGGCTTGTTCCTCTAGGAAGGCGAACAACCGTTTTCTGTCTCCCGCCAGAAGGTCTCCCACTAATACCCTCTGTCGTTCAGCTTCTTGCAATTTTTCCTCGAAGAGGCCGAGGCGTTTTTCCAGGTCGGCAAGGGGCATTTGCAGAGAACGCACAGTAAGATCCAGTTGCATCAGGGCTTCGGCAATTACATCCGAAGCCTTTTTAGCCAAGGCTTCTTGGAGGACCCTCTTCTTATCGTGGGCCAGGAAGTCAACGAGGTGATTCCAAACCTCTTGCATACCGCTTAGAGCCCAGAGGGAGGGGTCATTTAATTTCTTGGCTTCTAACCCTTGGCGGGCCGATACGCAAAAGATGATCGGGTTTTCTTCCATTCCTACTTGTTCCCGCAATACCTTTTTAAGGAAAAGTTTAAGACTAGCTATTTCCTCTTCGCTCAGGTAGTCTATTTTGTTCAGGACAAAAAACAGGTGGGAAACTTTGGCGCGTACTGCCTTCAAGAATTCCACTTCCACCTCCGTCACAGGCGGATCGGCAGAGACCAGGAACAGGGCGGCGTCACATTGGGGCAAAAAATTAAGAGTTACTTCAGTGTTATGGCGGAAGGTCGAACCGATACCCGGAGTATCTATTAACACCACCCCTTCCCGCAGAAGGGGAGAAGGATAGTACACTTCTACAGCAGATATTCCTTTATGGTTGTGGGGATTACCTGTTTCGGTGACCAGTTGCGACAGGAAGGAAGTTAAGTCTTCGATATTGGGAAAAGAAACTTCTTCGTTATACCCCTTCTGATAAAGTACGCGGACACGGGTTTCAGTGTCCCATAGTAAAAAAGTAGGGATGGCCGTCAGGGGGAGAACGGCGGTGGGCAGAAGCTCTGCACCGAGGAGAGCATTAAGCAAGGTACTCTTACCGCGTTTAAACTGTCCCAGAACGGCAAGATGGAATCGTTCCTGCAATAGTCGTTTCTTTAGAGCCTCTAATTTGTGGTAGGCGCCGTCCTGTCGGGGCTCAAGGGTGGTTAAAAAGTTTAAAGCTTGTTGCAGAAGAGCTAGCAAGTCGGAAGTATTAGGATCTCTCACTTGAGGCATAAACACTCCTCCCCTAGCTTCCCGGTGAAAGTCAAAGCAAAGAAAAAACTCCTACCACGGATTGACCATGGTAGGAGTCATCAACCCTTGCGGGTATTTTCGGTGGACTCCATCACCGGGTATATTTAAATTTAACAATTCTACTTGTCATGTGTCAAGGGAAAACGGCCCTGGCGTACCCCGAGTGTTGAGCCTAGCCTTATAATTCTCACACGGCCGCTTTTGGCTCCAGTAGCCTAGTGTACCCCGAGTGTTGAGCCTAGCCCTGTTTGGCTCCCTATGGAAAAGTCTTGGCTAACAGATCCTTTGGACAAGAACCGAGCGATTTAGTAAAGTAAAAATGGGGGAGGGCAAAAGATATGGATTTTTTAAGGAAGCTTACAATTATTATATACCTTTCAGCCCTTGTTCTGTTAGCTTTGCTTATTAATGGCTGCAAGAAGCCTTCTGCTCCTGTAATAGATCTTACCAGGGTTAAGCCTGTAACGTCAGAGGATAGCACTCTAGATAAACCCCTGAAAGTGGCCATTTCTTCTATCACTTCGCCGGGTTACAGCCGTGCTTATTATGAAGAACTGTTAGACTACTTGTCCCGTCGCCTCCATCGCCCGGTACAAGTATTGCAACGGAGGTCTTATGCTGAAGTTAACGACTTGTTGCGGGCCGGGGGAGTGGACGTAGCTTTTATCTGCACCTACTCCTATGTAGCAGGACATGACGAATTCGGGTTAGAATTGTTGGTCGCCCCCCAAATTAATGATAAGGTCACCTATTACTACAGCGTCAGATAGAG
>DOLC01000073.1 GCA_003509545.1 Peptococcaceae bacterium | reverse complement strand
GAAAATACGCTTTAGGTATTTTCCTTCCTCTGCTGGTGCCGCACCGGCGGCATGGACGTCTACCCCGAAAATAGCTTCTCTCCATGCCGGCATTGTTTTCGCTCGCTAAGTGGTCCTCGCGGATCAGCCTACGGCTTAAGCCTTCGGCTCGGGCGGGGTTCCCGGCCTATTCAGCATCCCTGCTTCAGAGGCCGGCCTCGGACTTCCCGTCCTCGGCCCCACCCTCCCTCCTCGGCTTCGCCAAGGCTGGTCACCCGCTCGGACCAAATCCCTCCCTCGGAACAAATGCCGACCCGTCCTTTTCATCCTTCTGCCGGTGCCGCCCGGCGGCACCGGTGTCTTAGCCCGGTGCCTACCGCCCACCGCCCCCCTGGTCTGCGGCCTTCCCCGGGGCACCGCGCAGGGATCCGGGCCTATCCCCCCCTGCGGTGGAGCCGCCAGAGGGCCGCGTTCCAGAGGAAGTGGAGGAGGAACCCGCCGCCCCAGGCTAAAGCGGCCCGGCCGGTCCCTTCCCAGAGGGCGGCGGCCGCGGCGCCGAAGAGGGAATGGCCGGCTACGGCCGCCAGGGCGGCGCCTCCCCGGGCCCTGGTGAGCTCCCATACGGCCTCCACCAGGCCGAAGACCGCGTGCACCAGGAGTAAAGGAGCCCCCCAGGCCAGGGCCAGCCCTGTCTTCAGGGCCTCCTCCAACAAGGGGCCCCAAAGAAGGCCGTCGAATTTGCAAAGGGAAAACAAGAACCGGTTGCCCGCCCAGGCCAGGGCGGCGGCCAGGAGACCAGATAGCAGATACTCTTCCCCTAGCAATTAAAGCGGTTCATAACCTCCTCCAGGTCGAGGCCTTCCAACCACAGCCGGCCGGCCGTGGCTGCTTTTAGGAGTGCGGGCCTCACCAGGGCCCACTCCTCCTCGGTAAAGGGCTCCAGGACGTAGTCGGCGGGATCCCGGCCCGCCGGGGGACGTCCGATGCCGATTCTTATCCGCGGGACCAAGTCGGTGCCCAGGGAGGCCAGCACCGATTGCAGGCCCCGGTGGCCGCCGGAGCCCCCTTTGGCCCTCACCCTGAGCCGGCCCGGTTCCAGGTCCAGGTCGTCCATCAATACCAGGATGTCCTCCGGCCGGATGCCGTACCACCGGGCTAAGGGGCCTACGGCCCGGCCGCTCAGGTTCATAAAGGTCAGGGGCTTGACCAGGAGCACCCGCTCTCCCCCCACGCGGCCGGTGCCTATCAGGGAGTCCCCCTGCCTGCGGCCGACCTCTACGGCCAGCTCGTCGGCCAACAGATCCAGGGCTATGAAGCCGGCATTATGGCGCGTGGTCTCGTAGCGGTGCCCGGGATTGCCCAGGCCTACCACCATTTTCACCGGTTATCCTCTCCGCCACCTCTAGGTTTTATGCGGCCCTAAGGCGACATGGGTTTTAGGAAACGCCTTCTCCGGCCCCTTCCTGGGTTTCTTCAGCCGCCTCTTCGGCCTCGGCACCCCTGACGGTGACCACGGTGGCTATAAGGCTGGTGGGCTCCGAAAGAAGGGTTACCCCCGGCGGAGGGGTAATGTCGGCCACCTTTAGGCTGTCGCCGATGTCCAGGCCGCTAACATCGACGGTAATGGCCTCCGGCAGGTCTTCAGGCAGGCACTCCACTTCGACCTCGTCGAGGCCGTGCTGGAGAATACCGCCGACCTTAACGCCCCTGGGCTCCCCTTCCAGGACCACCGGCACATTGGCGGTGATCTTTTCCCCGGCCGGTACCTGGAAGAAATCGATGTGGATTAATTCGCCCCGTATGGGATGCCTTTGGACCTCCCGCACCAGGGCGGTGTATTCCCGGACCTGGTCCCCTTGTTCCACCTTCACCTGGACCAGGGCGCTCTCCCCTTCCCGCCCCAGGACCTTCTTCATTTCCTTAAGGTCGACTTCTACCGGCAGGTTGCCCACCTCCCGGCCGTAAAGGACGCCGGGGAGCAGGCCCCGACGGCGCAATCTTCCTGCCGGTCCCTTCCCCACTTCTTCCCTTACCCGCAGGGTCAAAGACGCTCTTGCCATTTTATTCACTCCCTTTCCCTGAAGGTTGGCTTTATTCCCCCAAAGAGCACTCATAAAATGAGCCACACCCGCATACCCATGTTCTATGCGGGAGGTGAGTAAGCTTGTACCAGAGGAGCAAAAAACTGGCCGGCATGCCGGTCATCAGCCTGGCCGACGGGCAGGCCCTGGGCCGCATAAAACGCCTGTTAATAGACCACCGGGATATGACCGTGGCCGGCCTTATCCTGGACCGCAAAGGATGGTTTAAGGAACAGGCGGTGGTCCCTTACGGCCGCGTAAACAATGTCGGCAGCCATGCCGTAACCGTAGACCAAGCCTCGGCGGTGGTGAAGTTAAGCTCGGTCCCGGAACTCGAGGGCCTTTCGAAGAACCCGGTGCCCCTGCTGGGGACCAAGGTCATCACCGAGGAAGGGGCCGTGCTGGGTGTGGTGGAAGATTTCTGGTTCCAACCCCAGGACGGCAAGATATGCTATCTGGAATTAAAGGGCCACCTGCTGCAGGGCAAGACCCGGCTGCCGGCCGAATTCATCCGCACTTGCGGCCGGGATGCCTTGATAGCCCGGGCGGGGGCGGAGAACTCCCTCCAGCGGCCCAAGAGTCTCTTCTCTTCGGGTTACCGGGAAAGGGCTGCAGCCGCAGGCGAAAAAATCAGCCAGCGCCTGGGAGGCTACCTCCAGCGCCTGCCCTGGAGGAACAGGGACGGCAGCTAGTCAGTCGAAAAGGGTGCTCACAGATTCGTCGCGGTGGATCCGCATAATGGCTTCTCCCAGGAGGGGCGCCACCGAGAGGGACCGCATCCCGGGGATCTCTTTGCTAGGCGGCACCGGAATGGTGTTGCAGATTACTATTTCTTCGAGGGAAGCCTCCCCCAGCCGTTCCACAGCGGGCCCCGACAGAACCGGGTGGGTGCAGCAGGCATAGATAGCCCTGGCCCCGTTCTCCCTTAAAGCACGGGCACCCAGGCAAATAGTGCCGGCCGTGTCGATGAGGTCGTCGATCATGATGACCGTCTTGCCTTCCACGTCGCCGATAATATCCATGATCTCCGCCACATTGGGTTCCGGCCGCCGCTTGTCGATAATGGCGATTTCGGCCCCCAGCCTCTCGGCAAAATCCCGGGCCCGGGTCACCCCGCCCACGTCCGGCGAAACGACGACCACATCCTTAAGCCCCAGGGAATTGAAGTAGTCGGCCAGAATGGGCACCGCGGTAAGGTGGTCCACCGGGATATCGAAGAAGCCCTGGATGGCGCCGGCGTGGAGGTCCATGGCCAGCACCCGGTCGGCCCCGGCGGCGGTAATCAGGTTAGCCACCAGTTTGGCGGAAATGGGATCCCTGGCGCGGGTCTTGCGCTCCTGCCGGGCGTAGCCGTAGTAAGGTACCACCGCCGTTATGCGCCGGGCCGAAGCGCGGCGCAGGGCGTCGATTAAAATCAACAGCTCCATTAAATTATCGTTGACGGGGTTGCAGGTGGGCTGGATGACGAAGACATCCGCCCCGCGCACGCTCTCGTTGATGGCCAGGCTGATTTCCCCGTCGCTGAAGCGTCCCACCTTGGCCGCACCCATGGGCACTTTGAGGTAAGAGCAGATTTCTTCGGCCAGTTTGGGGTTGGCGTTGCCCGTAAAGATTTTTAACATGCCGTTATCGTTGGTCATCCCTCACCCGACCCTTCGCGTTTAATTTCTCCAGCCCTTTCCCGGCCAAGTTTACCTGGCGGGCCCGTCCTATGGCCAGGGCCCCCGGAGGAACATCTTCCGTAATGGTGGACCCGGCCCCGATGACCGAGCCCTCGCCGACCTCCACCGGGGCCACCAGGTTGGTATTGCTGCCTATAAAGGCGCCGTCGCCCACCACCGTAGGCCACTTGCGGAGGCCGTCGTAATTACAGGTAATAGTGCCGGCCCCTATGTTGACCTCCCTGCCTACCGTGGCATCTCCCAGGTAGGTCAGGTGGGGAACCTTGCTGCCCTCGCCCACCCGGGAAGCCTTGATTTCCACGAAATCTCCCACCTTAACCCGATCTTCCAATACGGTCCCCGGCCGCAAGTAGGCAAAGGGGCCGATCTGGCAGCGGCTGCCGACGGTACTCTCCTGGACTACCGAATAACTTATAACGGTCTCGTCGCCTATCCGGCTGTCCCGGATGCCGGTGTGGGGCCCTATGACGCAGCGTGAGCCTATCCGGGTCTTCCCCTCCAGAAAGGTAAAGGGCCAGACTACGGTATCCCTGCCTATCTCCACCCCTGCGTGGATATAGGTATTGTCCGGATCCACCAGGGTTACTCCCTTTAACATAAGACCTTCGTTTATGCGGCGCTGCAGGATCTTCCCGGCCCTGGCGAGCTGCACCCGGTCGTTTACCCCCAGTACCTCCTCGGGGTCTGGGGCGAGGAGGGCATGTACCGGGTATCCCCGGCGGCAGAAGAGCTCTATGACGTCGGTTAAGTAGTATTCGCCCTGGGCGTTTTCCGGCCGGAGCTCTTCCAGGGCGGGCCACAGGAGGGAAGCGGCAAAACAGTAAGTCCCGCTGTTGATCTCTTTCACGGCCCGGGTGGCGGCGTCGGCGTCACCCTCTTCTACAATCCTCAGTACCCGTCCTTCCCCGTCCCGGATCACCCGGCCGTAGCCCGTGGGATCTTCTACGGCCGCGGTCAACAGCGTGGCGGCCGCGCCGCGCTCCCGGTGCTCGGCCACCAGGCGCGCCAGGGTTTCCCCGCGCAGGAGGGGTGTATCCCCGCAGAGGACCAGCACAGTGTCCCCCTCCCCGGCCGGGTCCCGCGCCTGGGCCAGGGCATGGCCGGTGCCCAACTGCTTTTCTTGCCAGGCGTAGCGGAAGCCGGGCCCCAGCTCCTCACGTACCTCCTCTCCCCCGTGGCCCACTACCACCACGCACTCGGTGATCCCGGCCGCTTCCACCGCGGCCAGGACGTGCTCTACCAGGCTCCGACCGGCCACCCGGTGGAGGACCTTGGGGCGGTCGGAGCGCATTCTCTTCCCTTCACCGGCCGCCAGCACGACGGCCACCACTTTCGACACTAGAGAAACCCTCCCCCCAAAAATTCAGGCCCTACCGCATTCTTAAGGCGAGCCCGAGGAGCCCGGCCGGAGACGGCAGGCGGCCTGGGCGGATAATACCCGCCAGGCCAGTTCCAGATCAGTGGGTTTATCCACATCCACCCCGATCTCTGGATAAGGGGTTATCACGGCCTTTCCCCGCACCCCTAAAAGTTCGGAAAACCGCCTTTCCGCCTCGGCCAGGGAAAGCCGGCGCAGGAGGAATTTCAGGATGAAAAAGGGGCCTATCTGCCATCCCAGGGCCAAGGGGCTTTTGCGCAGGGCCACCAGTTTCTGCCCCCGCCGGGCGCACTTCGGCAGGGCGTCGGCCCGAAACAGGGCCATGTTGCCACCCGTAAAAGTCCCCTCCTTAAGGGAAACGTAGGTTCTCTTGACGCCCGGGTAGGCCGTCTCGCTTTCCCGGCGGGTGACGATGGGGTAATAAAGGTCGGCCGAAGTTTCCCGGCAGCGGTCGAGGAAATCCAGGACCGCTTCCGGGGTGAGCATGGGAATGTCGGCGGTGACCAAAAGGAGCCATTCCGCCCCCGGAAGAGCCCCGGCGCCGTTAAGGGCGCTCTCCACCGCCGTCCGTCCGGCCGGTACCAGGGGTATCTTCTCTTCCTCGGCGACCCCGGCCAATTCCTCCGGGCCCACCAGGACCAGGCGCCGCAGGCCGCCGGAACGGCGCAGGGCCTGGAGCACCCACGCCACCATGGGCCGGCCGGCCACGGGCACCAGGGCCTTGGTGCCGGCTCCCAGCCGATCCTCCTTACCTGCGATCCCCCCGGCCAGCACTACTCCGTCTACCAGCAAGAGCCCCGCCTCCTCCTGCCCTGCTTTAGGAGGCTGCCTCTCCCCGGGAGGGGTCCGTTTCCTTCCCTAGGGCCTCCATCAGGCGATTTTCGGCATTCTCAATATGCTCCTCGGCCAGGCGCCGGGCCAGTTCCACATCCCGTGCCGTAATGGCCTCCACCAGGGCCTTATGCTCCTCCAGGGCTTCCTTCATCCGCCCCGGTGTGGCCAGGGAGGTGGTCCGGAAGCGCTGGATCTGGTCCCCTAGGTTGTTGATGATCTGGGCCAGGCGCTCGTTCCGGCTGGCCCTGTACAGTACGTTGTGGAAGCGGGTATCTACCTGGATGAGGGTTTCCAGGTCGTTTTTTTCGGCGCATTCGGCCACCTGGACCAGCAGCCGCTCCAGCTCTTCCAGTTCTTCTTCGGTGATCCTTTCGCAGGCCAGGGCTGCGGCCAGGGATTCCAAGGCGGAGCGGATTTCAAAGACTTCCGTAATATCCTTGGTAGATATGCCCGCCACATAGGCGCCCTTGCGGGGTACCATAACCACCAGGCCTTCCAGTTCCAGCTTGCGAATGGCCTCCCTCACCGGTGTACGGCTCACGCCCATTTCCTCAGCCAGCTGGACCTCCATAAGGCGCTCTCCGGCCTTAAGCTGTCCGCTCAGAATTGCCTCCCGCAGGGTCTCAAAGACTATCTCCCGCAAGGGCTTGTAATTTTCCAGCTTGCCCGCCAAAAGATTCTTCACCCAATCACCTCCTGCCAGGGAGACGTGGGAGCCAAAAGATCCGGCGGCCCGGACCGGCCTTAGGGAGAAAGGGTGCGGGCGACCAGGGTCTCCGGGTATTCCCCCCGGAGGACCGCGGCCATCCTCTCCGCTTCTTCCCTGGCGGGAGCCACCCCGAAAAGGGTGGGTCCGCTACCGCACATAACGACCTTCTCCGCTCCCAAGGACATAAGCTTTTCTTTGATAGCCGCCACTTCCGGGTGCAGGCGCGAGGTCACTCCCTCCAGGGCGTTTCCCAGGGCTCCCACCAGGCCTTTCCGGTCGCCGGTCATGAGGGCCGCCACGGCCTCCTCTTCCCGGGGACGGTCCCCCTCCCATCCGGAAGCCAGGCCGTCGTCCCACGCCCGGTAGGCGGCGGCGGTGCTGACGCCGAAGGGCGGCTTGACCAGGACCAACCAGAGGGGAGGCGGGGAAGGCAGGAGGGTCAGCCGTTCACCCCGTCCCCTCCCCAGGGCTGTCCCCCCTAAAACACAAAAGGGCACATCACTACCCAGTTCGGCCCCTATGCTGGCCAGGGCCCCGGCTGTAAGGCCCAGATCCCAAAGATAGTTCAGACCCACCAGGACCGCGGCCGCGTCGGCGCTCCCCCCCGCCAACCCGGCGGCCAGGGGTATCCTCTTCTCCAAGATTATTCTAACGCCGGGAAAGGGATACTTCCCTTGCAGCAGAGAAGCCGCCCGGTAGGCCAGGTTGGCCGGGCCTTCCGGCCCCCCCCGGCCCCTGACTTCCAGCTCTATACCCCGGCCGGGAATTAAAAAAACCGTATCGTGGAGGTCAATGCTTTGAAAAATGGTGCTTATCTCGTGATAGCCGTCGGTACGGCGGCCTTTGACCTCCAGAGTCAAGTTTACCTTGGCATAGGCCCGTATTTTGATCTCCTGCAAAGAAAATCGCTCCCGGGTCGGGATAGGGGTGTTCTTCCCGCCTTTTAAATTATACATCATATTCGACTAAAATCCTCTTTGCCCGGCGAAAAAGCCTTTAGCCGGCTCCCGCGGTGATCCTGAGGGATTTGTCTATTACCTTTAAAACCGAGGGTAGATCTTCATAGAAGACGACCACCAACTGGCCGGAAACGGCCAGATCCATGGCCCTGTCCACCGCCCGGGCCTCATCGAGCTCCACATAAACGTCTTCCGGCTTCATCCCCCCTTCCAGGGCTCCCTGCCGCAGGAGTTCGGCCACCTCTCCGGGCCGCCTTCCGCGCTTATCGGCGTCCTCCTTGATAATTACTTTCCGGCAGAAGCAGCCCGCCACCCGGCCGCTTTTGAGAATGGAAGCATCCGGCCGGTCCCCCGGCACCCCGATGACCCCTATAACCTCCGGTGAAAGGCGCGAGGCCAACCTGAGGACGCTTTCGTAGCCGGCGGGATTATGACCGTAGTCGATGATTATTTTAACCCCGGCCACCTCCCGATACATGAGACGGCCGGGGTTGTGGCCGGGTTCCCGGCCGAATTCCCTGAGGCCCCTGGCGATGACTTCGTCCGGCAGGCCCAGGGCTACGGCCGCCGCTACGGCAGCCAGGGCATTCTGCAGGTTATGCCGGGCCAAGCCCTTCCAGGCGCAGGCCACGGACCGCACCGCCAGGAGCCGCCGCTCCTCCTTTCCCGAGGCAATGAAAATGTTCCCCGCCCTGACGAAGACCGCCTGCCCTTCTTCCGCCAGGTGTTCTTGCACCACCTTGTTGCGGGCCTTGAGGCTGAAGAAGACGACCCGCCCCCGGGCCCTCTCCAGCATCCGGACGGTCAGGGGATCGTCGGCGTTGAGGACGGCATGGCCATCCTCCTTGAGGGCCTCCACTACCAGGGATTTTACATGGGCGAGGTCTTCCAGGGTTTCCACGCCGTATTGGCCCAGGTGGTCTTCCGCTATGTTGAGCACTACTCCCACATCGGCCCGGTCGTACCCCAGGCCGGAGCGCAGTATACCCCCCCGGGCCGTCTCCAGGACGGCGGCCTCCACCCTCTTGTCGGCCAACACCCGGCGCGCACTGGCCGGCCCCGCGGCATCCCCGGCCTGGACTAAAGTCCCTCCTATGTAGATTCCGTCGGTAGTGGTAAGCCCGACCCTGCGGCCGGTCAAACCCAGCATGTAGGCTATCAGCCGGGCGGTGGTGGTCTTGCCGTTGGTTCCGGTGACGGCCACCAGGGGTATCCTCCCGTCATCCCCCGGCGGGAACAGCCCCGCTACAATGGCCCCCGCTGCGTCCCGCGGACGCCCGGCGTCCGGGAAATGGTGCATGCGAATGCCGGGTGCGGCGTTGACCTCCAGCAGGGCTCCCTGACCCCGGTGTATAGGCCGGGCGATGTCCGGGCAGATCACGTCCACCCCGGCTACATCCAGTCCCACTACCCGCGCGGCTTCCACGGCCAGGAAGGCGTTGTAGGGGTGGACGCGGTCCGTCACATCCACGGCCGTCCCGCCGGTGCTCAAATTGGCGCTCTCCCGCAGGAGCACTACCGCCCCGGCCGGGGGAATATCCTTTAATCTCCATCCCTGGCGCTCCAGGGTGAAGAGGGCGATGGGGTCCAGGGGGAGTTTGGTAAGGGGCCGGCCGTGTCCCTCCCCCCGCCGGGGATCCCGATTGGCCAGGCGGACGAGGTCTTCGACGGTGTGGCGGCCGTCGCCTATTACCCGGGCGGGCAGGCGCTCGGCTGCCGCCACCAGCTGGCCGTTGACCACCAGGAGGCGGTACTGCCGGCCCTCCAGGTGTTCCTCCACCAGGACCGGGCCGCCGCCGGGAGCCGCCACGCGATAGGCCTGTTCCACCTCTTCCGGCGTCCGCAGGTTGGCCACCACTCCTTTTCCCTGGTTGCCGGCCACCGGCTTGACCACCACCGGAAAGCCCAACTCCTCCGCCAGGGCCACGGCCTCTCCGGCGTTTTTCGCCACACCGCCCCGGGGCACCGGCAGCCCGAATTCCCGGAGGAGCTCCTTGGTCAGGGCCTTATCCCCGGCAATGTCGGCCGCCAGGCAGCCGGTGTTTTCGGTTATGGTGGCCAGGACCCGCCGGCTCTTGTACCCGTAGCCCAGCTGGAGGAAGCTGCCGTCTCCCAGGCGCCGCACCGGTATGCCCCGGCGCCAACAGGCGGCCACAATGGCCGCCGTGCTGGGTCCCAGCCGGTACCGATCCAGGACGGCGGCCAGTTTTTCCCGGGCGGATTCCGCGTCGTAGTTCCGCCCATTCACAAGGGCGGAAACCAACTCCACCGCCAGGTGCAGGGCTTCTTCGGCCGCTGGCCGGCAGTCGTACTCTATAACAATTTCTACTTCCCGGGGATGGGAAGTGGTGCGGGTTTTGCCGAAGGATACGTCCTCCCCCGCCAGCCATAACAGTTCTAAGGCCACATGCTCCAACACATGGCCCAGGTACGTCCCCTCGGATAGCCGCTCGCGGAAGCCGCCGGGGTAGCCCCGGGAACAGTAGTGTTCTCCCAGGCCGGGCAGGGCGGCCAGCAGGCGGCCCGCGAAGCCCGGTAGATCGTCGGTCTTAACTCCCGCCAGGTCCTGTAAGTCCACCCTGGCCACCAGGACCGGCCGGAGGCAAAAAATATTGGGCCCTTCGAGGGCCCGCAGGCCCTTAATCTCCATCTATCCATTTATTCCCCCTTTTACCAAAAGCTAGTTTAACCGCGGGGACCGAAATTATACTTCCGGCAGAAGGGGTCGGCGCAGGGCCAGGTCGAAACCGTAACCCGCGGCCAGGACGTGGAGCCGGCAACCCGTCAGGGCAACGGGGCGGGTCCCGGCGTCGGAGATGTTGCTGTGTTCAATCTCGCGGCCGTCCACCACCGTCACGGCCCCCGACCCATAGACCATGAAGCGCTGCCGGTCGTCCACTAGCACCGCCGTGTCCTCGTCTATGCCCAGGCCGAGGATGTAGGGGTTGTGGGCTACGGCTGCCAGCAGCCGTCCCAGGCGGCCCCGCTGGGCAAAATGCTGGTCCACCATGACTTCCCGGATGAGCCCCAGCCCCGGAGCCATGCGCACCACCCCGGCCCGGGGAGCCTCCTCCCCGGGCCCCTCCACTATCATGGTGGTGCCCATGGC
Source organism: Peptococcaceae bacterium (assembly GCA_003509545.1). GTDB lineage: Bacteria > Bacillota > DSM-521 > Neomoorellales > Neomoorellaceae > UBA12545. The sequence goes on along the minus strand of DOLC01000073.1, from coordinate 6,552 downwards.
CGCGGCACCCGCACTGGTACCCCCGACCACGGCGCCCCGGCGATAGGCCCGGTGGAGGGCCCGGTCCAGCTCCGTGCCCCCTAAAAGGGCGGTGAGCCGCAGCTGGTCGCCGCCGGTTAGAAAGATGCCGGTGCTGCTTTCCAGGATATTTACCAGGTCGGCGACGGCCGCCTCCCGGCGGGAAGCGAAGGCTGCGACCTCCACCCTGGCGGCGCCCAGGCGGGTGAAGACCCGCCGGTATTCTTCCCCGGCCCCGGCCGGGTCCCCGGAGGCCGCCGGGATGACGATTAGGACGGCCTCCTCGCCACCCGCCGCTTCGACAAAGCGGCGCAGGACCGTGCAGCTCCCCTCTTTGTCCTCGTTGCCGCCGATGATATAAAGGGCCATGCCTCTCCCCCCTAACTATTTTTGCCTTCCGGCAGGAATAGTACCCACAGAAGGCGAATCCTTTCCGGTAGAAATGGGGGAACACCATGGCCCGACAAATAGTCTTGAAGAACTATATGGAAGATTGTGTATGGGAATTGCTGGATAACGTGCTGGCCCAAGATCCCGAAGCGTGTAAGTGCGACGTCTGCCGCCACGATATTGCGGCCCTGGCCCTCAACCGGCTCCCGCCCCGGTACGTGGTGAGGGAGGAGGGCGCGGTCTACACCAAGCTCGCCATGCTGGAGGCCCAGTACCGGGCGGACGTTTATGCCGCCCTTACGGCAGCCTTGATGCAGGTAAAGGAGAACCCGCGCCACTAAAATAAGGCGCGGGTTCTCCTTCTTCGCCGCCGCTTCCCCGGGGCACATCTATCCGCCTCAACCGGGCTTCCTTCCCTTCAGGCTTCGCGGAATTTGTAGCCCACTCCCCGCACCGTCAAAATATAGCGGGGATTACCGGGGTCTTCTTCGATTTTCTCCCGCAGGTGCCGGATATGCACGTCTATGGTGCGGGTATCTCCGTAGTAGTCGCCCTCCCACAGCCGGTCCAGCAGGGCCTCCCGGCTGAAAACCCGCCCGGGGTTTTCTGCCAGGAATTTCAGCAGCTGATATTCCTTCAAGGTCAGGTCCACCGGCTTGCCCCTCACCTTGACCTCATGGCTGTCGGGGTTGATGACCAGGTCCCCCACCACCACCCTGTCCCCGGGCTGTCTGCTCCTCTCCGCTACCCGCCGCAGGATGGCCTTCACCCTGGCCACCAGTTCCCGGGGGCTGAAGGGCTTGGTGAGGTAATCATCGGCCCCCAGCTCCAGTCCCAGCACCCGGTCCACCTCTTCCCGCCGGGCAGTAAGCATGAGGATGGGGATGCCCGTGCGGGCCCGCAAGATCCGACAAACCTCGAAGCCGTCGAGCCGGGGCAGCATAACGTCCAGGACGACAAGATCCGGCTTTTCCTTTTCCACCAGTTTTAAGGCCGTCTCGCCGTCGGCCGCGGTGATGGTGGTAAACCCGGCCTGCTCCAGATTGTAGGTTACCAGTTCCAGGATGGCGGGTTCGTCATCCACTACCAGGATTTTGGCCGTCATTTTCCCTTTCCCTCCCCTTTCCCCGCCCGGGCACGGCCCGGAAACCGCGCCCCACTGGGCCGTTTTTCCCGGCAGCCGGCTCCGGGGCCGCAGCCGGAAGGGCGGCGATGCCGTTAACTATCCCTCCGGCCCCTCTCCACCTGCGGGCCCAGGCCTGCTCCGCTTTATCCCGCAAAAGCCTCCCGGGTCTCGTTGCCCGCTTTCAAGCCCGGGCAAGCCCCTGCCCCAGGAGTGGAGATAACCCAGACCGTTCTTACTTCTATTCTACTTTGCCCCCTCATCTCTTGTCCAGACTCCCGGCCAGGGCCAGGGATAGGGGCTCTCTTCCCCGGTCTGCCCCCGGTAGGGACCCCAGGAGGACCAGGGAATATCCCGGGGCCGGCCGGTCTCTACTATCCTGCCATCACAGAGGACCGCCACCCGGTCGGCCAGGAGGGGAAGCTCCATGAAGTCGTGGGTCACGAAGAGGGCGGTAATGCCCCGGCCCTTTAAGAGCCGGCGGAGTTCCACCAGCAGGGCCGCCCGCGTCGGCGTGTCCAGGGCCACAAAGGGCTCATCCAGGAGAAGAACCTGGGGCTCCAGCACCAGGGCTCGGGCGAGGCTGACCCGCCGGGCCTCCCCGCCCGAAAGCTCCCAGGGCTTCCTTAAGGCCAAGTGGGCTATGCCCAGGATTTCCAGCCACTTCTGTACCCGCCGCCCCGCTTCCGGGCCTTTTATTCCCCGGAAGCGCAGCCCGAGGGCTACGTTCTGATACACCGTGGTATTGAGTAAGAGGGGCTCCTGGAAAACCACCGCCAGCTGCCGCCGCAGCTCCATTATCTCCCGCCGCCGCCAGTTTACCGGCCGGCCGTCGAAATAGACGGTGCCCTCGTCGGGCCGTTCCAGCAGGGACAATACGTGGAGCAGGGTGCTCTTGCCCGCGCCGTTGGGACCTATGATACCCCAGATCTCACCGGAGGCAATTTCCAGTTCATCCACCGCCAGTACCTGTACCCGCCCTTTAATTACTTTAATCCTTTCTGCCCTAAGGCCAACCCCCATACCTGCGCCTCCCCTGCTGTAGCACAGTAAGAACGGCGGTAACCGTGAAAGTCAAGCCCAGGAGGATAAAGCTTAAGGCCCAGGCCATGGCAAAATTCCCGCGGCCTACTTCCATAACGATGGCCGTAGTCAGCACCCGCGTGTGGTGGAGGATATTCCCGCCCACCATCATGGACGCCCCCACTTCGGAAACCACTCCGCCGAACCCGGCTATAACGGCCGCCAGCAACCCCAGCCGGGCCTCTTTGAGGAGGGTCCAGAAAAGCTGTGCCGGGGAAGCCCCCAGGGCCAGGACCTGGGCCGGCAGTTTCGGGGGTAATTGCTGGAAGGCCGCCATGGACAGCCCCGTGACCAGCGGTACGGCGATAACTACCTGGGCTATGACAATGGCCGTAGGGGTATAGATCAATTCCAGGCGCCCCAGGGGCCCGCTGCGCCACAGGAGGAAACTCACCCAAAGCCCGGCCACCGTGGGCGGAATCCCCATGAGGGTGTTTACTACACTTATTACCAACCCCCGGCCTAAGAACCGGCGAAAGGCCAGAAAGGCGCCCAGGGGCACGCCTACCAGGACGCTAAAGAAGGTGGACTGGCCGCAAACCCTCAGGGTGAGCCATACCACTTCCAGGACCCCTGGATCCAGCCTCACCAGGAGCTCTATACCCCTGACCAGCCCCTCCCAGGTCGCTCCCACGGCCCTCACACCCCGAGGCTGTGCTCGTCCTTACCGGCAGCGGGAAAAAAGAGGGGCTGGCCGTACTTGTCCTTACCGAAACTGCCGATTATTTCTTGGGTCTCCGCCTTCAAGAGGAAGTCAACAAAAGCCCTGGCTCCATGGCTGTTAATTTCTATACCCGGGAACTTATCGGGATTAACCTGCATGACGTGATATATGTTGAGGAGGGACTTTTCCCCCTCGAGGAGGATGTCCAGCTTCAAGTTTGCTTTAAGGGCCAGGTAGGTTCCCCGGTCGGTGAGGGTATAGCCTCCCTTCTCCGAGGCTATATTCAGAGTTTGCCCCATACCGGCCCCGGCCTCCTGGTACCACCGGCCGGAAGGCCGAATTCCGGCTTCCCTCCAGATGGCCTTTTCCTTCTTATGGGTTCCGGAGTCGTCTCCCCGGGAAATAAAGAGGGCTTCCCGGGCCGCAATCCGCCAGAAGGCCTCGACGGAGGATCCGGCCTCCCTAACCCCTGCCGGATCCTGCGGAGGGCCCACGATAACGAAATCATTATACATGACCAGCCGCCGATTTATCACTACGCCTTCATCCACCAGCCTTTTCTCGTCTTCCGGGGCATGGACCAACAAAACGTCGGCGTTGCCCATCTCTGCCATGGCCAGGGCTTGGCCCGTCCCCCCCGGATGGGGTTTTACCGTATAGCCCGTCTCCTTTTCAAACAAGGGAATCAGTACGTCCAGCAGCCCGGTGTCCATAGTGCTGGTAGTGGTGGCCAGGATCACGGGCTTCTTGGCCGTAGACGCCGGCAGGGCTTCCCCTGCGGCCTCCCCCGAAGGCTGCCGGCCGCAGCCGGCCACGAGGCTTATTAACAAGATTCCCGCTACTACAGACCTTAAGATTAAGAACCTTCTTCCGCCGCCAAGGAGGTACACGAATATCCCCTTTCCCCTATGTATTCGTGTACTCAGGATCTTTATGCTCATGATAACATAACGCCCTTAAAAAATAAATACCCCCACAGGGGCTAACCAAAATTTCTTGCAAAGGCTTCCCGGATGGCCCGGTCTACTTCTTCCCGGAAGCGATGAAAGTTTTCCACCAGCCTTCGCCCTTCCCGGGTCAGTTCGGCGCCGCCGCCGGCCTCTCCACCGATCCGGGTTGTAAGCAGCCGGAAGCCCAGCCGCTCTTCTGCCTTTTTTATCCTGCCCCAGGCCTGACGATAAGACATGTGCATCTCCTGGGCAGCCTGGTTGATGGAGCCCCGCCGGTCTATTTCTCGCAGAAGGGAAAATAACCCCTCCCCGAAAATATGTTCTCCTTCCTCCAGCCATATCTTGTAGCGTACCTGCAAGGGGACCGGATCACCTCGGATGTTGGTTTTCCCCAGTTAAATTATAGGTGACCGGCTTTTACTTTGTCCAGAAGGTTTACCAGGGTGACGGCCAGCTCCGCTCGGGTCGCGAAATTATCCGGCCGGAAGGTGCCGTCGGGGTAGCCGTGCATGAGGCCAAGCTCCAGGCACCGCCGGATGGCGGCCTCGGCCCAGTGGCCGGCGATATCCCCGGCGGAGGAAAATCCCGCGGGATCGACCCCCAGGTAGAGGGCCATACCCCGGGCCAGGGCCAGTCCTAAAGCCCGGCGTACTTTCCCCTCCCGCAGGGCCTGGGCCTGCCGGGGATTGCTGAGGAAGCCCATTTCCACCAGCACCGCCGGGGCCTCCGTTTCCCGCAGGATGTAGAAGTTGGCCTGCCGCACCCCGCCGTCCGGCCACCCCAGGGCCAGGACCAGTTCCCTCTGGAGAATCCCGGCAGCCCTCTCCGCCCGGCCGCCCGGGCCCAAGATATAAGTGCTCAGGTAGTCGGCGCGGGGATTCTCCGAGCTGTTTACGTGTAAGCTTGCCACCAGGTCTACGCCGGCCCGGTTAAAGAGGGCCGCCCTCTCGGCCAGGGAGACGTCCACGTCTTCTTTGCGGGACAGGACTACCTCTATCCCCGCCTGCGAAAGGAACCCTGCCGCCAGCAGGGCCACGGCCAGGGTTACTTCCTTTTCTTGAAGGCCATCGGGGGCCACAGCCCCCGGATCGGAGCCTCCGTGCCCGGGATCCAGGCCGATGCGCCCGGCCATAATTGCCACCCCTTCCCGCCGGTTGGCAGACTAGGCTGTACTTTCATTGTACCGAGGCAGGCGGCCGGTGGCCACCGCCGTTAGGTCCGGGGTTCCGCCGGGCCTCGGGCGGCTCAAGGGCGGCCTTCGGGTGCCCGTAGGGACATACAAAACGGAAGAAGGAAAACGGTAGTCCCCTTATCTCGGATAACGATATTTTCGCGAGGCGTCACCTCTTTTCGCCTCTGTCTTCCGGGCAAGAGGCACCGGCCGCCAGAGCCCGCACCTCCCCTACTTCGACCACATCGGTAGGTATGCCTTCCAGCCTCGGCGGAATGCGCTGGCGGGGCGCCAGATGCCGGAGGGGTACTTTCCGCGTTACATAAACAACAATGGCCGGGAGGTAAGTGGACCGGCCGCCCCTGGTTTTGTAGCCCAAGCCCACGGCCACCACATTATCCTTCGCAAGGAGCGCGTGTTGCCACCGGGCCAGTACCTCGGCCGGTTGTAGTTCCCTTTCCATAAAACCCCACCCCCGCACCGTGCCTCCTTTCGGCCGGCCGCCCTAGTCCTTCATCGCCCCACAAACATACCGCATCGACGCCTACCTCCGGCCTTTTTATAATATCTTATGCTCCCGCCGGCCAAGGTTGACCGCCGACCCCTCCGGGGCCCGGCGATAAAAATAAAGGACCCCGAGGCCCGGAAATAAAGGAAAGGAGCTCCGGGTTTCCCCAAAGCTCCTTAAGACCTGGCACCTATTTTAATATCCCCTTCTTCTCCTTCCACCATGAGTTCCACGGTATCGGTAAGGACGTCGGCATAGCTGAAGGAGACGCGGCGTTCAGGTACCTTCTGCTCTTCTAGGCGGATGATGAAGATGTTGGGATAGGTCTTTTCCAGAATCCCGACCTTCTCTATAATTTTCTTACGCCCGCGGTTAGCCCGGAGTTTAATTTTTTGGCCCACCCGGGCTTCCAAATCCCGTCTGATAGTGGCCAGGACTTCCTTACCGGCCATAAAACCACCCCTTCCCGGCATACATAATTTATTATACTATGCCAGGGACAAGGTGTCAAGGTAAATGTTTATTTTACTAAACGCCATACCCGTCTGTCAAGGCTAGCCGTCCTTATGTTAAGGCTTTATTGAGGTTTGATTAGGATTTTCTTAAAGCCCGCCGGTATTTTTCTATCCCACATTCCGCACCTTT
>DOLC01000074.1 GCA_003509545.1 Peptococcaceae bacterium | reverse complement strand
GGCCGCAAGGATACATGCCCTCGGGCCCGCCTCCGCCTTTCGCCAAGCTTAAGTTTGGCTAGCCGCGAAGGCTTGCTCGCTCGCTTCCAAGCCCAAGCAGGCCTGCCCTGCAAAAAGTGGGGATAACTCAGGCAACCCGGACTTATTGGATCGCTAGGACCGCCGGCCCTAGGCATTATCCTCAACTGAACCGGCTCCCGGCAGGGGCAGCGCAACTCCCATCTCCGCCCCCTCCGGCCAATATCGTTATGCCCGTAAAAAGCTGCTGCAACTGCCGTCCACCGCAGGACGGGCAGGAGGCCTTGTCCTTATCCCGCCAGGAAAGCTGTACGGTAAAGCGATGCCCGCAATCCTGACAGCGAAACTCGTAGGTGGGCACCCTATCACCCCCTAAGTTTTTTTGTCTCGTTCTTCGCCGTCTCCTATTTTACTATCTGTATCTTTCGCTGTCAATAAAGAAGGTGTTCCCCGTTAAGACAATTCATTTTCCAACCGCCGCCGAAAACTCGGAAAACCGGGGTAGACGCTCATGCCGCCGAGCGGCACCAGCAGAAAGAGGAAAATAGCGGGCCGGCAATTCTCCCCTGCGAGCGATTTGGTCCGAGCGGGTGAGCAGCCTTGGCGAAGCCGAGGAGGGAGGGCGGGGCCGAGGACAGGAAGTCCGAGGCCGGCCTCTGAAGAGTGGATGCTGAATAGGCCGGGAACCCCGCCCGAGCCCGAGGCTGAGCCGTAGGCTGCTCCGCGAGGACCACTTAGCGAGCGAAAACAATGCCGGCCCGGAGAGAAGTTATTTTCTGGGTAGGAACCTTTACGTATAAAAACAAAAAACCCCGCGGACGGGGGCAGGCGGTACCGAGGTTGTACCTAAAAGTTTAACCGTGGTCTTCTACTTTTTCCACCGTGATGCCCAGCCACTGCAAACGCTCCAGCCAGGCCTCCTGGGAAAGATCTCTATAGCTACCCTTTTCCCTTTCGTAGTTCATCCTTACACCCTCCTAAACCGGACGTGTGGATTTACTGCTAATTATTCTATAATGCCTTGCACGGTTTTCGCAAGAGCTTTAGTTTAAAAGGTACTTTATTGGGCCCGGGCAGCAGGTTTGCGGGGCTAAACGGCCTAAATCCAGGCCTTGAGCTGTTCGGGCTCCACGATGGTGATACGCTGTTTTTCCATCCGAATGGCCCCCAGGCGCCGGAACTCACCCAATATGCGGGCCACCGTCTCCCTTGAGGTACCTATGAGATTGGCCATCTCCTGCTGGCTTAAGGTGAGATCGATAAGTATTTTACCACCTTTCTCCCTACCGTATTCTTGGGCCAGCTGCAGCAGAGCGCTGGCCATGCGGCCGTAGGCACCCCTCAGTGCCAAATCTCGAATATGGGTCTGGGCCTGCCGCAACCGGCAGCTCATAACCTTTATGATTTTCACGGCTATATCACCGTTGCGGCGCAGCAGGTCCTCCATGTCCCGGTTGCGGATGCAGCCTACTTCGGTGTCTTCCAGGGTCTCGGCGGTGGCGGGATACGGCCCGCCGTCAAAGAGGACGACCTCGGCAAAAATTTCCCCCTCCCGGACGAAGTGCAGAATCTTTTCCCGCCCGTCCTCCAGAACTTGAAAGAGCTTGATGGCCCCTGACTTTACGAAGTAAAAGGCCGTGCCCGGCTCTCCCTCCAGGAAGATATACATATTCTTGCGGTAGCGCTTGGTGATGGCCAAGTCGGCGATTTTCTTAAGTTCTTCCTCGGTAAGATCCGCAAAGAGGGGGATCTGGCGCAGATAAGTCCAAGCTTCCTGCACCCGCCTGGTAACCTCCTTAGCCTATACTCCTCGTCTAAAAGGTGCCCAAAATTATTTCTCCCTCGCTGTTAAGGTAGGCCATAACTTGATGTTCTTCGCCGTCGACGGCGTGGGTCCGCTTCCCTATCTGCAGCACACAGTTAGGCCATACCTTGCCCACCTTGATGGTCTTCCCCGCGGCCACCCGGGCAACCGTCCTGGCCCCTCCGCCGGAACCCATTTCCCGAATGAATACGTTGCCCTCGGCGTAAAGACTGCCGGCCCGGAAAACGCCGTTGATTTCCACGTCGCCCCCTGCCACTATTTCCGTGTTAAAACAGCCGCGCCCGACAATCTTGACACGGCCCTGGGCCTGAATTTTGCTGTTCAGGGCGTAACTAACGGTCACGTGGCCGTCGTCCTGGGGCACCTCGCAACAGTACCGGGCCATTTCCTCCACGTCAACCAACATTTCCTTTAAAGAAGGGAGGGTCAGACTCTGACGAGCGGCAGGAGAGCGGAAGGCTTGTATCAAGGTCTGTATAAGCCGCCACAACCTCTGTCCCTCTTCATCTTGCATGTCAATGCTTTTAGAGGCCGCCTCCAGCTTGATTATCAATTCCGGGATACTCTTAAATTTGTTTTCTATGAGCACATTTATTACATACCCGTCCCGGGACTTTACGATATTTTCCAACTGCATTAAGGCTTGTACCAAACTGTCCATCTGTTCCTTCAGGTCGGAAAGGAGGCAGGCCATTTGGACCAGAAGGGATCCCCTACCCCCGGCCACTAAGGTGCTCCCTATGGCGTTGCGGCGCACCAGGATGGATCCCCCCGCCCGGACGATGGCCTGGGTGACATCCCCGTTGACCTCCACGTCCCGCGTGGCCACTACCGTCATGGTCTCGGTAACATTGCCGCTGATGACGATATTACCTTTAAATTTGAGGTTGCCTGAAGCGAGGTTCACATCTCCCTGGTGTACCAGAACAGGCACCACTTCTACAATGACCTTCGGCCCGCGCCTGGCCACCACCGGGCGCCCCTCGGCGGCCGCTACACACCGCCGGCCGTCCTCCCTCAAGGCCGTCCCCCGTCCGGCCACCAAAACCTGTTCTTTTGGGGGGCGCGGCGGGATGGGTTGACCGGTCACCGTAACGCCCGCCTCTCCGGGCTTGCCCGGATGCCATTCGGCCAAAAGGTCCCCCGGCTGGACCGAAGAACGCACCACCAGCTCCCGGTAGTCGACCCTCTCGTCCTCCCCTACTTCCCTCCGGCTGGTTTCCCTCAAGTCGAAGAAATACTCGATCCACGGATCTTGGGGGGGACTGGGTGGCCTTCCCCGGGCGATAACCACTTCCCCAGCTTCTACCCGCCGGCAAACTTCCTCCAGGGCTTCGTAATCTACACCGTACACTATATTCTGCCGCAGGAGTTCCTGCTGCAATTCTTCCCGGGTTACGGGCGGTAGGAGTTCCTCGAAAGCCCTGCCCCTCAATTCCAGCCTCCAGGAGGGAGGCTGATCCACGGGCTTCCAAACGCGCTTGCGGGCGGGAAAAAGGGAGACCACGGCCACCAACCCTCCCTCCCGGACGGTAACCTGCCACCGGCCCGGTTCCCATTCCTCTTTCCCCTTAATCTCTACACTGTCCCCGGCGGTCACCTGGGCCTCCCCTTCCACCAGACTCCCGTTAACATAAAGCTCGAAATGGGGATTAGGGATCACGGTTACCGGGCCGCCGCCTTCCACCAACAACCTGCCGTTCTGGATCCGGCCGATCCCCCGAGGTTCCTCTTCGAGTTCCTGCAAGCCCCGTTCGGGCTTTCCTCCTTCCTCTTCTTCCCCCTCCCTGTGTCCCCGGCCGTCCCCTTCGGCCTTAACCCGAGCGCGTATCGCGGCCGGACGGCGTCCGAGGCCCGCGAACCCCCTAGAACCCTCGTCCAGAACCTCCACCTCCAGCTCCTCCCGGGAAACGCCCAGCAATTCCATGGCCCGCCTTATGGCCTCTTCAACCGTAGCAGCTTCTATCTTTACCGCTTCTCCCACCGGTGCCGCCCCCTCCATTGGAAACCTCTCATCTCTCTATTTTCGGCCACCGGCGCAACCCCTTGACGCCCTCAAACTCTAATTACATCCTCTTTTCTTTCCGGCAGTGAGGGCACAGCCCGTAAAACTCCAATCTATGATAGAACACTTCGCCTGCGCCCACTTCCTCCGCCCTCTTTTCCAGTTCCGGAAGCACCGGCATATCCACGTCCCGGACGGCGCCGCAATTCACGCAGACGAAGTGGTAGTGATTTTGGGGATTGCCGTCATAACGGCTATAGGTGCTGCCGTAATTGAGCTCCATAATCTCCCCGTCTTCTTTTAAAACATGCAGGTTCCGGTACACGGTGCCCAAACTTATGTCCGGCAAGACCTTTCGCGCTTCGGCATAGATCCAGTCGGCTGTAGGGTGCGACGTGGTGCTGCGGAGGATCTCCAAAATGGTCTTTTTCTGTTTGGTCATGCGCCTGGCCGCCCGTTTCAAATGGCTTTCGCGTTCCACTTTATTTCACCTTACTCCCTTTTTCAATTAGCAATAGTTACTGTTTAGTTTTTTTATTTTACCCCCTTCTTATTATCCGTGTCAACCGATGGTTTCTGGCGTATCTGTTCCGACCATCCATTTTGATTCCAGGCCTGCTCGGTTTCTGCTCGCTTATGGTTTCCTTAGCAGGCCAAACCGGCCCTCAGTCCGGGCTCCTCTTTAAAATATTCGCTAAATAATCCCCTTCCCCTGCCTAAAACGAGGTATTCTGACCGGCGCCGGTATCCAAGGAGCAGGCGCCTCGACCATACTTGGATTCTTCCTCGGCATTAGCCTCCCCAGAAAATACGCTTTAGCATTTTCATCTTCCTGCTGGTGCCGCCGCAGGCGGCATGAACGTCTACCCCGAAAATAACTTCTCTCCGGGCCGGCATTGTTTTTGTTTGCATGCCGGCCCGTTGTCTTCATCCTTGTGCTGGTGCCGCTCGGCGGCATGGGTGTCTTAGCATAAAACAAAAAATGAGGGGTGATTTCACCCCCGGCCCGGCTGCCCGGGGCACAGGAGCAGGAAACCGCGTCCCCCGCGGGAGCCGAGGCCCGCAAATTTCTGCCCACCGCCAAGTCGCGCCGGTGGTGAGAAGCGCCAAGCCCCGGGTTCATCCGTTCAGGGGAACAGGTATCAGCTGACGGCCCCGGAAAGTGGCCACCCGGTCATACCCGACCTCCCGCACCAAAGCCAGGGCCTCTTCCCGCGCCCTGCCCACCTCCCCCGGGCTGTGGGCGTCGGAGCTAATGGTTACGGGGATGCCCAGGACGAAGCAGCGCTCCAGGAGTTCCCGGGAGGGATAGATCTCCCCCACCGGTTTAAACAGCCCTGCCGTATTGACTTCCACGGCCGCCCCGGTCGCCGCTATGGCCCTTAAGGCAGGTTCGGCCAGCTCCACCACCGGCCTGCGCGGCCGGTGGCCGTAAATCTTTATAAGATCCAGGTGTCCTATAATCTGGAAAAACCCGGTCCGGGCCGCCCTGGCCACCAGGTCGAAATAGCTGAGGTAAAGCTCGTCTGGGTCCCAGTCCTCAAAGCGCGCCTCTTCCCCCGGGGCGTCGAAGGCCCAATCGCCGAGGTGGTGAACGGAGCCGATGATGTAATCCCAGGGTAGGGCTGCGATATCCCGCAGATCAGACCTGGTCGGGCGAAAATCGATCTCGATGCCCTGGCGTACGGGTAAAGGAGCGAAGCGCCTTATCTCGGCAAAAACCTCGAAATCAAGCTCCGTGAGGTAGCGGTCGTGTTCGGCAAAACCGATCTCGTCCAGGCCGGCCTTCCGGGCCGCCTCTACGTAAGGCCACAGTTTCTCCAGTGTATGGGGCAGACCTCCATGGGCCAACCCATGGAGGTGATAATCCGCCCCTTTTCCCCCTCCCACCGGCTCCGGTCCTCCTTACTCGCTGATGAGCTTCCGGTAGCTCTCGGCATCCAGGAGGTTGTCTACCTCGGAGGGGTCATTCATCTCTACTTCGATCAGCCACCCCTTGCCGTAGGGATCGCTGTTTATAAGCTGGGGGCTGTCCAGAAGCGCTTCATTTACGGTTACCACCTTGCCGGAAACAGGAGTGTAGACATCGGAGGCCGACTTAACGGACTCCACTACGCCGAAGCTGTCCTGGGCCGTGAGCTCGTCTCCCACCTGGGGAAGTTCCACGAAAACAATATCTCCCAGGGACTGCTGGGCATAATCGGTTATGCCTATGCGGGCCCTATTTCCTTCCACTTCCACCCATTCGTGGTCCTTGGAATAACGCAGGTTAACGGGGACCTCCATGGCCTTTAGCCCTCCTCGATTAATATTCGTTGGGCATTTCCTTCAGTTGGGCCAGGGTGAACACCGGCCCATCGAGGCACACGTAGCGGCTACCCAGGTTGCACCTTCCGCATTTGCCTATACCGCACTTCATGCGCATCTCGAGGGTGGTTACTATCTGGTCGTCCCTGAATCCTAGCTTCTCCAGGGATTGGAGGACGAACTTGATCATTATTGGGGGGCCGCAGGTTACGGCCACCTTGCCTTCCGGTGACGGGTTTAGCTTTTCCACAAAAGCCGGTACGAATCCCTCATGTCCCTTCCAACCCTCGTCCCCTTTGTCCACCGTAACGTCCACCCGGCAGTTTTCCACCCGAGGCCAGTTTTCAAAGAGATCTTGCTTAAAGCACAGGTCCGCCGGAGAGCGGGCGCCGTAGATAATCCACAGGTGGCCGAACTTTTCCCGGTGCTCAATGCAGTAATTGATGAGGGAGCGGACCGGGGCCAGGCCGATGCCGCCGGCAATAAAAAGGATGTCCTTTCCGTAAAACATATCCAGGGGAAAACCGTTGCCGTAAGGACCGCGAATGCCCACCGTTTGCCCTGGCTCCGCCTCGTGGAGGGCTTCGGTCAGCATGCCCACCCTTTTGATGGCTATCTCCAGGTGCTCCGGTCCCTGGGAGGTAATGGAGAACATGGCCTCTCCCACTTCGAACAAAGAGAGCATGGCCAGCTGCCCCGGCATGGGAGTGAAGGGCTTGCCCTTTTCCGTAGTCACGTGAAAGGTTTTCACATCGGGAGTTTCTTCTATAATTTTGACGATCCGGCCCTCCATGGGCACTAGGGGGTTGACCCGTGCCTCTACTGCCATTACAGGGTCACCTCCTTGACCTCGCGGATTACGCGGGTAATGTCGACGTTCACGGGGCAGCGGTCAAGGCAACGGCCGCACCCCACGCAGGCGAATTTCCCGTACCGCTCCGGAAAATACTGGAGCTTATGCAGGAAGCGGTTACGCAGGCGCTCCTTTTTCGAAGGCCGTGGGTTGTGGCCGCCCGCCATCCGGGTATACTCGGAAAACATGCAGGAGTCCCAGCAGCGGAACTTGTATCCTGTGTTGCCTAGATTCTCGCTCTGGATGTCAAAGCAGTGGCAGGTAGGGCAGAGATAGGTGCAGGCGCCGCACCCCAGGCATTTACGGCTCACTTCGGTCCAGTAAGGGTGCTCGAACATCTGCTGGAGTTTTTCCGTTACTCCACCCACGTCCACCTGCAGGGAAGGCAGGGCCGCACCCGGCGGCGAGGCCTTCCCGGCCTCTTCTAATAAAGAGCCGGCCTGGTTTAAGAGCTCCTGCCCTGCCTCGGTCACGGCCTCCAGGAGATACCCGTCATCCAAAGGCCTCATCTGGACGTCGACCCCTTCGGCCCGGCCGGGATCGATGCCGAAGGCGGTGCAGAAGCACGTAGGAGCAGCCTCCGTACAGGCCAAGGCCACCACGCGGGTATTCTCCCGCCGCCGGCGGTAGAATTCGTCTACATAGCCCTTGGTCAGGAAAACGTCATCCATAAGGGCGAAACTGCGGGCGTCGCAGGAGCGGACCCCCACCAGGATCATCTTGTCCTCAAAGGACGGAACCTCGGTTATCTCGGCGTCTTGGCCTTGTACCTTATAGCGGTACATGGTTTCCGTACGGGGGAAGAAAAGGTCCTTTGGCGGCTCCAAAGTATTTTCCTCACCCAGGGCCAGCTTGCCTTCTCCGTTCCACGGGAGGAAAACCCTTGTCCCCTCCCTCTCTTGGGGCACAAAGACCATGGCCCCTGCCGCCCAGGCCTGCAAGAGTACCGGTAGTTTCTCCTTGGCGATCTTCACCATGTCCCCACCCCCCTCCTAGTGAAATTCGTCCGGGTCGTCGAGTTTGTACCGGCCCAAGGGCGGCAGATCCTCCAGGTCGATTCCGGCCTCGTACTCGCCGAAAAGCTCGTTGAGGTCTTTAATTATCTTCTTGTTGAGGGTCATGATGGGTATACCTTCGGGGCACACCCGCTCGCACTCCCCGCATTCTATACAGCGTCCGGCCACGTGCATGGCCCGGGTTATGGCGAAGAACATGTTTTCGCCCCGGTTCATCTGCTTGCCGCACCAGCCCGACTGGGAACGGTCGAAGATGCACTCGCGGCAGTTGCAGGCCGGGCATACGTTCCGGCAGGCGTAACACCGCAGGCAGCGATCGTAGGCCGAGGTCCAGAAGGTATAACGCTCGTCAGGAGACATGGCCTCCACCTTCTCCACCTCGGCGAAGCGCCCCTCGGCCGCGGCCGCCGCGTCCCGGGCGGCCGCCCCCTCGTCCTCGCCCAGGAGCTCGTCAAAGATGACCGGCTCCGGGTGGGTGCAGAAGCGGCATTTTGCAACCAGGGGCACCTCATGGCGCCTTTCTTCACCCAGGGCGTCGGCCAGGCGCCCGTCCTTCATGCCGGGGCACTTGATGCCTATAAGGTACACCTTCTCCCGCTCGATCTGGTTATCCTGGAGGAGGCGCACAACACCCCGGGCGTCGCACCCCTTTACGAAGAGGGCGATTTTATCTTCGGTGTGTTTGTAGTCCAGGAGATACTTGGCCAGGTTGTTGGCACAGAACTCGTCCCACACCAGGCGGTCGCATTCCCCGGCGTCGGTGATGAAAACCGGGGGCGAGAGGTACCAGAAGGTACCCTTTTCCCAGCCGATAACCATTTGAACGGTGCCCTGGGCCAAGAGCTCCCTGGCCCGGGCGCGCATTCGTTCCTGGATTCTGCTCATGCGCCATCCCTCAGCTTTCTGTTGGGCCCCAGGGCCCGGATGTCTTCGGTCATCTGGGTGATTATCTCGGCAAAGCGCGGCCCCTCGGAACCCGATACCCACCTTGCCTGAAAGCGCTCCGGCTCCAGGCCCATAAACTGCAGAACCCGCTGCATCAAGAGGAAACGACGGCGGGTGAAATAATTGCCACTAACATAGTGGCAGTCGCCGGGGTGTCACCCGGCCACCAACACGCCGTCGGCGCCGCGCTGGAAGGCCCGCAGGACGAACTGGGGATTCACCCGGCCGGAACAGGGGACCCGGATAACCCGGACGTTGGCCGGGTACTGCAACCGGTTGAGGCCGGCCAGGTCGGCGCCGGCATAGGCGCACCAGTGGCAGCAGAAGGCCACGATTTTGGGCTCCCAGCCCTTTGCTTCGGCCGCTACAGGCATACTGCATCCACCTCCGCCAGGATTTGTTCGTTGGTAAAGCCTTTGAGATTCATGGCGCTGGACGGACAGGCCACCGAGCAGGCGCCGCAGCCCTGGCAGAGGCCGCCGTTCACCGACGCCACCCGGCGGGCTACTTGCTTACCGGCCACGCGTTCGGTTATGGTCTTCATGGAAATGGCCTTATACGGGCAGACCTTTTCACACATGGCGCAGCCGGCGCAGATGCTTTCATCCACCGTTGCGATCATGGGATCGGTGGCCAACTCGTCCTGGGTAAAGAGCTGGCATACTTTGACGGCCGCGGCGCTGGCCTGGGACACGGTGTCAGGGATGTCCTTGGGCCCCTGGCAGGCGCCAGCCAAAAATACGCCGGCCGTAAAGGTTTCCACCGGCCTGAGTTTCGGGTGGGCTTCCTGGAAGAAGTCGTCCTTGTCCGTCTGCAGCCCCAGCATCTTGGCCACTCCTTCCCAGCCGCTGCTGGGGACCATAGCCGTGGCCAGGACCACCATATCGGCCGCCACTTCCACCTGCCGTCCCAATAGCGTATCCTCGCCGCGGACGATGAGCTTGTCTCCCTCCTGGAAGACCCGGCTCACCCGACCCCGGACGTATACGGCCCCTTCATGGACGGTCCGCTGGAGGAACTCCTCGTATGCCTTGCCCGGGGTGCGGATGTCCATATAGAACACGATGGCCTGGGCCCCGGGAATCTTCTCCAAAACCTGGTGGGCATGCTTGGCCGTGTACATACAGCAGGCCCGGGAGCAGTAGCTCTTACCCTTGGCCTCATCCCGGGAACCCACGCATTTGATGAAGACTACCGTCTTCGGCTCTTTGCCGTCCGAAGGACGAACGATCTTCCCCCCCGTCGGGCCGGAGGCGTTATTCAGGCGTTCGAAATGCATACCGGTTATGACGTCGGGATATTTGCCGTAACCGTATTCGCCGTAGACCTCTTCCCACTTAAAGAGCTCATAACCCGTCGCCACTACGATGGCCCCGAACTTTTCGGTGACGATTTCGTCCTGCTGATCGTAATCGATGGCCTTGGCCGGGCAGACCTTCTGGCAGACGCCGCATCTCCCCCTGGTAAACTGGCGGCAGTGCTCCCGGTCGATGACCGGCACCGCCGGCACCGCCTGGGGGAAGGGCAGGTAAATGGCTTTGCGCTTGCCCAGACCCAGATCGAACTCGCTGTCCACCTTGGTGGGGCACTTTTCCCAGCAGGTACCGCAGCCGGTACACTTGGTCGGGTCCACCGAGCGGGCCTTTTTGCGGATGGTTACTTCAAAATTGCCCACATAACCTGCCACATTCTCTACTTCGGCATAGGTCATCAGTTCAATGTTCGGGTGCTGCGCCGCAGCAACCATTTTCGGCGTGCTTATTCAAGCCGAACAGTCTAAGGTCGGGAAGGTCTTGTCCAGCTTAACCATGTTGCCGCCGATGGTCGGCTCGCGGTCTAAAAGTACCACCTTGTAGCCGGCGTCGGCGATGTCCAGGGCCGCCTGCATGCCGGCAATGCCCGCTCCGATGACCAGGGCCCGCTTGGTAATGGAAATGGTCCCCGGCGACAGGGGCACATTGCGGCATACCTTGGCCACCGCCGCCCGCACAAGATCGACGGCCTTGCGGGTGGCCCCTTCCTTATCCTTGGCATGCACCCAGGCGCACTGCTCGCGGATATTGGCCATTTCGAAAAGGTAGGGGTTCACTCCCGCGCTGGCGCAGGTCCTTCTGAAGGTGGGCTCGTGGAGCCGAGGCGAACAGGAAGCCACCACCACCCTGTCCAGGCGGTGCTCTTTAATGGCCTTGCGGATCAATTCCTGGCCCGGATCGGAGCACATATACTGGTAATCGGTGGCGTAGACCACCCCGGGAAAAGACCGGGCAGCCTCGGCCACTCCTTTGACATCTACCACCGATGCGATGTTGGTCCCGCAGTGGCAGACGAAAACGCCTACTCTTTTCATGCCCTCTCCCTCCTCGTGGCAGGATGCCGCAGGACGTCCTTGGTCTCAAGCAACGGCAGCGGGTTCACGAAATGGGTGGTGAGCCCTAGATCCCTGGGCGCATAACCCAGGGCCAGACCCATGAGCTCGGTGAAGTAAAAGACGGGCAAATTGAGCCGGTCTCCATGGACCGCTGCCGCCTGCCCCTGGCGCATATCCAAATTTAGCATGCAGAGGGGACAGGCCGTAACTACAGCTTCCGCCCCGGCATCCCGGGCGCGGCGCAGGATCTGGTATATCATACGTATTCCAATATCGGTGCGGGCCGCGGCCAGACTCCCGCCGCAGCATTCCGTCTTATAGGACCAGACAACGGCTTCCCCTCCCAGGGCCGCTACCAAGCGGTCCATGGTGGTGGGGTCTTCCGGATCATCGAAGGCCGTAAGTTTGGGCGGCCGCACCAGAAGGCAGCCGTAATAGCACGCAAGTTTAAGGCCGGTTAAAGGCTTGACCACCTGCTCCCCTATCTTGTCCGTGCCGACCCCGTTGACCATAACGTCCAGGAGGGCCCGGGTTCTATTGGTGGCCCGGTAATCGCGGCCGATGATTTCCCCGATGGTCGCCCGCATGGCCTCGGATTCCCGTACGGCCTCCTCGGCGGCCCGCAGGCGGTTGAAGCAGGCAGCACAGGGCGCGACCACATCCAATCCCTCAGCCTCCGCCAGGGCCAGATTCCGGGCCGGCAGGGCCATGGACAGGAGGTGATCCGTGTTGTGGGCGGCGGAGGCACCGCAGCAGCTCCAGTCGGGGATCTCCCAGAGTTCAATCCCGAGGTGCCGGGCCACCATCTTAGCCGACTGGTTGTACTCCTTGGCCGTGGCCTCCAGGGAGCAGCCGGGGTAATAGGCGTACCTCAATGTCCGTCACCTCCCCTGGCCCGTACCCGGGCGAAGATTTCTTTAACCTCGGCGACGTTCTTGATCTTGGCCGGCAAGGGACTTATCTTGCCCTTCATCAGTAAGGGAGGCGCCAAAAGGGCATCCTTAAAGGGCTGGCCCGACTGCAGGTTGTACTGGACGATCAGCCCCATCTCGTGGGCGCGGCCGTAGCGCTCCACACTCTGCAAGAAAGCCCGGTCAAAGATGTCCACCTTGCGGTCGTTGACCCTGCCCCGCCGGCGGGCCTCCTGGCGCACGGCTTCCATGAGCCGCGGCAGGTTCACTTCCCGGGGGCAACGGGTATAACACGCCTGGCAACCGGCGCAGAGCCAGGGAGTACGGCTTTTCAAGGCTTCCTCCCCCAGGCCGAGCTGCAGGAGGCGGATCACCTGGCGCGGCGTATAGTCCATCCAAGCGGCCACCGGGCACCCGGCCGAGCACTTGCCGCACTGGTAGCAATCCTCTATATGCACGCCGCTGGCCCGTTCCACCCTCTCCTTGAGGTCCCGATTGCCCTCCAAAGCAGCGCTCAATTCCAAGGGTTCCAACCTCTCCCACCCCTTTTCTGTAAAATGCAAAAGAGAATGTACTGCTTTCCACACCCCGCTGCCAAACCGCAAATCACTATAAGAACAAGCTTCTAACTCTTATTCTTTTTTGTCGGCCAAAATCCTCTTTTCCCCCTAAAAAAAGAAGGGTCTAAAACCCGCATCCCTGCCGTAGAGATTTTTATGGTGGGAAAATGTTGAACCCTCTGGTACAGTTTAACATCGGCATTGTCTTACTCCTCCTGGGCGTCCAGATGTTGCGCAACGGTCTGGTCAACTGGGGCCACAGCCGGCTGCAGCGCATCCTCCGCCGGGCCACCAGCACTCCTCTAAAGGGATTCTTTTGGGGTACCCTAGCCACAGCCCTGGTCCAGTCCAGCACGGCCGTTACCGTACTGGCCGTCGGTCTGGTGGACGGCGGAGCCATTACTTTTTACCAGAGCCTGGGGATCGTCCTGGGAGCCAACGTGGGCACCTGCGTAACCGTCCAGCTGCTGGCCCTGGACCTGGAGGCCCTGGCCGCCCCCGCCCTTGCGGCAGGAGCCCTCCTGGCCTTAGCCCGCCCCACCCGTCCGGCCGGCCTCGCCGCCCTGGGCTGCGGTCTCATCTTCGGCAGCCTGGGCCTCATGGACGCCGCCCTTACTTCCTACGAGGGAAGCCAGAGTTTCCGCGGCTACCTCTCGGCCGTGGCCGCCACACCTTTACAGGGCTTAATATCCGGCACCGTCCTTACCGCCCTATTGCACTCAAGCAGCGTGGTGACCGGCGTGGCCATGGTGCTGGTTTCCCAGGGAGTAGTACCCCTGCTGCCCGCCCTGGCCCTGGTCCTGGGAGCTAACATAGGCACCTGCCTTACCGCCGTTCTGGCCGCCCTCCTCTCCTCCCGGGCGGCAAAACGTACGGCCATAGCCCACCTCTTCGTTAACCTCGGCGGCGCCTTCTTCCTCTTCCCCTTCTTGTCCTGCCTGGCCCCCCTCCTGTCCCTCCTAACCGGAGACGCGGCCCGTCAGGTCGCCCACTTTCACACCCTTTTTAACCTGTTTTCTTCCCTCGCCGCCCTGGCGGTTATCAAACCCCTGGCCGCGTTCTTAACCTGGATGGTACCCGACTAAGCCCCTAACGGAAAATCCGGTACCGGGCCCTAAGGTAGTGCCACAGTTCAGGATAGGTCCGGCTTCCCAGGAGCACCTCGACCAAGCGGCGGGCCACCTCGGGGTGGGATCGCACCAGGCGGTGGATTACCGGCGTCAGGGAGTACACTACTTTAGCGATTCGGCCGGCGTAGTTAAGGGAGGGAAGCAATTCATTTTGCACGCTACTGGAATAGCTTCGTAAATCACCTTCACCCCGAAGGAAAGATATTACGGCTTGGGCCGCCAGGCGTCCGCTCTTCAAGGCATAATAAATACCTTCCCCGGAGAAGGGGTCCACCAGCCCCGCGGCGTCACCCACCAACAATCCCCGGCAGGTATGTAAAACCGGTTCACCCGGCAGAGCCGAAGGGATAACGGCCGCCCGACAGTAAGCTTCAGGGGACACAGGAAGGCCCAGCCTGCGGCAGAATTGCTGAAAGAGGGCTTTCAGATCCTTCACCTTGCGGCTAAAAGAACCGATGCCTACCGACAAGTGGTCGCCCTTAGGGAAGACCCAGCCATAGCCGCTAGCTATGTTGCCGTAGCTCAAAAGCAGACTGTGGCGATATTGTTCTAAAACCGACGGGGATACCGGCAGTTCACACTCCAAGGCCACTCCCAAGGCCCGTGACGGCCGGAAGGAAAGCTGGCCTGCTACCAGGCTTCTGGCACCGTCGGCTCCTATAATCACCCTGGCCAGTAAAACCTCTTGCCCCGTGTACACCCGCACCCACGGCTCTTCTTCCACTACTCCTTCCACCCGGCAGCCATCCCGAACCTCGGCGCCGGCAGCAGCGGCCTGCCTCACCAGCAACTCATCAAAACGCTCGCGCATAACCAGCTTGACCACCGGCCGGTCAAAGGCTACCTCAATGGGGTCATCCTCCCGGTGATAGAAAATAACCCGACAGGCAGTATCCTCTACTAGTTCTTCCCAACCGGGCTCTAGCTCCTCCCAGGTCTTCCCCGTCAGGCCTCCACCACAAGGTTTGTAACGCGGTAGTTTTTGTTTTTCGCAGAGTAATACTTTAACCCCTGCTCGGGCTAACTCTCTGGCAGCCGTAGCTCCGGCCGGACCGGCACCGCAAACCACCACATCATAGTGCAAAGGCAAGACTCTCCTTCTATAAGACAATCCTTCTGGGGCTATTATCATTTAACAACCTTGCCTCTGAACTGTCAAGGGCTGAGAAGGCTGCCTCGACCCCGCCTCCGCTTTCGGCGTCGTTAAGTTTGGCTGCCGCTCGGGAAAAGATCCTCGCTTCCAAGCCAAAGCAAGCCTCGTTCATATCCAAATATAGCCATAAACTAGCCGCTAGTTATTGTTATAAACCCGGTTCTTCCCCATCTTTTTAGCCATATAGCAAGCCTCATCTGACCTTCGCAAAAGAGAGTCGAGGGAATCACCTACTCTTGAGGTGGCGACACCTATACTCGCTGTAATTCGCCGGTGGGGGAAAGGATGATTTTCCAGGGAATTCAGTATCCTTTCAGCTACCTTCAAAGCGTTTTCATTGCCCGTACCTGGGAGAATGATCACGAATTCTTCACCGCCGTGGCGACAGGCGATATCTGTAACCCTTATGCAGCTCTTTATTATTTCTGCTGCCTTTTGGAGGACAACATCGCCCGCTAGGTGACCAAAAGTATCATTGTAAGACTTGAAGTCGTCGAGATCTATAAATATGACGGACACCGGATAGCCATATGTAGCTGCCCGCTGAAGTTCCTCAACTAAGGCAAACCCGAGGGCTCGCTTGTTTAAAAAACCGGTTAGAAAATCAGTCTTAGCCTCTTCTTCCAGCCGGCTGACAAGGGTGGCATTAGCCAGTGCTACAGCAGCAAAATTGGCGTAAATTTGCAAGTTTCTCTTCCCGTTTTCCCCTAAGGACATAGGAACCACTATACCTAGGAGCCCCACTATTCCCAGGGCAGTCCATAGAGGGTACAAGATAATTTCGGTATGAGAGGAAACTTCCAAGTGGGAGACGCCGGTTAGCTTTCTTAGTTCATCTACCGTCAGTAGGGAGGGCTCTATTTGAGAAAATACCCGCTCGATTACTGGGTGGAGCAAAGCCCACTCTTTTCCTCCTAAAAGGTGTCCGGACTCACCCTTAGCCTGAGCAATCCTTATTTTGTCCCCTATCCTCAGGCCCACAAAGCACAAGTCTGCTTGATAGATTATAATGAGGGCGTTAGTGATGAGATCTAAGACTTTATCTAGTTCGGTAATGGAGGTCATTAAGCGGCTGATTTCATAAATGCTGTTGAGCTCGAGACGCTGTAAACCTAACAAATTCTTTTCCAAGAGGGCACTCAGAACCTCGTTAATAGTGCGGTAAGCGTTATAGGCCTTGGCCTTTAATACCATTTCCTTTTCCCGGTCGAAAGGTGCTGTCCCCGTGTCAAGGGTCACGAGCATGTATCCCAGGTTTTGCATATAGTTACCTAGACTGTATACGCACAGCTTAATACCTCGGGGGCAGGTAAGGAGTTCTCTATCCTTTAACTGGTTAAAGGTTGTCCTATAAAAATCTAGACAAGCGCTGTCTGTGACTGTTTCCCCTTTGTTTATTTCTCGACACAACTCAATAGGCAGGCTAAATTGGGAAAAAGGATTGCCTTGGGCATCAAAGATGTAAATATTAGCGTCCATGACTTTGGACAGAGTATCTTGGAATTCCTGCCAGTATCTTACTGAAAGAGTGAGCAACAGGTTATTGGCCAATTGGACTACCACCTTACCTCAGCATATCAGGTTTGTCTAGCTTGCCCAGGATATTTATGCCGCTTGAAGTAATTTCGTACTCTCTCAAATCCTTATCGTGGTTGCTACCGCGGGCCTTTAATACTCCCAGCACTTTCCTTATGCCCGCGCGGTCTTCTACGTATCGCAAGAAAATGATATTGTCCGCGATAAGAGATATTTGAGATTTGGACACGACGAGAGAAGAAAACAGGTTCTCGTTTACTGAGGTGAATATCGCAGTAACATGTTGCTTGCGCAGAACTTGTCCGATAGCCCAGAGATAGTCTTTATACTTCTTTAGGTCAGAGACACTGTTCTCAAAAGAGGAAATGCTATCTATGACAAACCTTTCTACGCTTTTCTCTTTTATCATTTCCATTATCTCAAAGGCGTGTTTATCTACATCCAGCTCCACCGGGGAAATAAACCTGATGTCTAACTGGCCGCTGTGTAAGAAATTGCTTATATCCCACCCCAGTTGGCTAGCAGTATTTTGTAACTGTCTCGCTGATTCTTCAAAGGAGACAAATACACCTTGTTCCCCGCGAGAAGCCCCTTCTATTAAAAACTTTAAGGCTAGAAGGGTCTTGCCAGAGCCCGTGGCGCCGGAAACAAGGGTAATCGTGCCCTCTCGCAGGCCACCCCCCAACATTTCATCCAGCCCCGGAATACCAAACTTTTTTCTCCCGTGCTTGATTTCGTAGTGCAGCTCCTCTCCTTCCGGTTTCATCCGGGGATAAACTTCTATACCATTGGAACTGATCTGAAAGAGGTGTTCGCCCTGTTGATAATTAGTCCCCCTCATTTTTAAGATACGCATATACCGTTTCTGGAAACGTTTTTCTTCCTGGCCATACAAGTGAAAAATTCCATCAGCGATAGCAAACTCGCTCAGACGCGTGAGCTCCTGCTCTTCGTATTCTCCGATGAGGAAAGAGGTTATCTCCCATACGGATAAGGTAGCGGCCAAGTCAAACAGGAACATGCGAAAATTCTTCTCATCCGGAAATAAATCCCTAATAACCTTTATACTGTCGATGACGACTATATTTGGTAGGTATTTTTTAACCAAGTCGCCCAAATACTGGAGAGCCTGACTGGCACCCTGTGTGCGCAGTATCATGCCCAGATCGTCGTACACAATCTTATCACCCAGTAATTCGTCCTGGAAAAAACGAAATTTTTCCAGGTTCCGCACCATCTTAAACTGAGATTCCGATATAGTAGTTAAATATAGGGTCTTCACTCCCTGCCTGGCACAGTTGAATATGATGTTTTGGACTAAAATCGTTTTACCGCTGCCGGGGGCACCGGAAACAATGTTTATAGAATAGGCCGGGATTCCTCCCTCAAGGATGTGGTCGAGATTTTTTATCCCCGTGACCAGCCTGACCATAATTTTCTCGCCCCTCCCTAAATCAGCAAGCACCGCCGAACTCCGTGATTATCTTTTTCCTGATCTCCTCTGCCCTCTCGTGGCCCAATAACTTGGCCAGGATGGAAACATATCTGGTAACAAACCTCATGAACATCTCCTCAAGATCATTAAAGCTCTTCTCCTCGTTTACCTGCATGGGAGCGCAAGATATACCCTCGGGCCCGTACTTGAGGAGCCGGACAGCCGGGTACTCTTGGGATAGTTCCCAAACCACCCGTTCTACCAGCAGATTGGTAGAAAGTGTTCCCAGGTATTTTGCCGACTCCGACCACATTTCTTTAAGAAGTGTCTCGTACCGGACGATAATATCCTTGGCGGCTTCTTCCAAAGTCAATCCCTCCGGCCATTAACAGTCTTGACAGCCAGGATTATATATCTGGTGAAGGCAGCCCGAGATAGTAACCCTGGCAAAGATTTACCCCGAACCGCTTGAGAATAGCGCAGGCCTCTGCCGTCTCCACCCACTCAGCAATGGGCTCAATGGCCAGGCTGCGCAGCAACGCGGCGATATGCTCCACTATCAGCTTGCACCTGGCGCTCCTGGTGATATCCCTGATCAATGAACCCTCGATTTTTACAAAGTAACAATCGAACTGGCGAAGGTACAAAAACGAGGAAAAACCGCTGCCGAAGTCGTCCAGGGCTAGCCTCATACCCGCATTCTGCAGCTCGGCCGCAAAGGCATGTACCCTGGCGACGTCCCTTACCGCCTGGCGCTCGGTTAACTCCACTACCAGCCTGTCGGGCCTTATCCCGTTATGTTTTAACATGCGAGAAAGCTTCTCGACCAGGTCCTCACGTTCTACCTCTCGGAGGGCGCAGTTTACAAAGATCAAATGGTCGCTGTCTTTTTGGCCAAACTTCCAGAGCGCCTTTTCCAGCACTCGTTCTGTAAGGGAGTGGATGACATCTATGTCTTCAGCGAGCTCGGCAAAAGCTGCAGCTGGCAAGACCCGCCCCTGGTACTGTATCCTCGCCAAGACCTCGTATCCAATGATGTTATCCGCTTCGATATCCACAATGGGTTGGAAATACGGTATAACTCCTTCCGGCCTCTGCAAAGCTTCCTTCAAGATAAGGCTCTTCTCATGCAGCACAGTTAAGTCCGCAGTCCCTGCGTTAACGTCCAGCACCACTATCCTGTTCTTCCCCAATCGTTTAGCCTTTATAGCGGCCATTTCCGCCGCAGCCACGAGGTCGTTGGCCGCCATACCGTGCAGAGGGTAGGAAGATATTCCGATGCTAACCGTAACCCCAAAATCGTCCTCTATAGGGCGCTGGTGTTCTACGGCTTGCCGGAAGGTTTCAGCGAGGACCAACACCTCGCTCAGGTCCTTAGTAGGTACAATGACGCCAAAGGAATTACTACCAGTCCTGGAAATTACCGCATTTAAAGAAGAAAACACTTCTTTAAGAACGTCCGATACGGCGCGCAGGACTGCATCGCCCACCGCATAACCGTAGAGATCATTGACCAGCTTCAGGTCATCCACGTCGGCCCAGATGACGTTTAAAGTTTCCCGCTCCCGCTTGGCGTACTCCAGCCCTACGTCGATTTCCCTTTGGAAGCGCTCCCTGCTCAAGAGGCCGGTCAAGGGATCCGTTTCAGAAAGTATCTTCAGGATCCTGAACGCCTCATCCTGATAGCCCAGGGATACGCAACCAAGCTCCAGAATGGCACCGATCAGGAATTGTTTTAGGCGCTCTCCCTCCTGAAGGGGAAGCTCCTGAGAACTAAAATAATCCCTTAAAGCAATATCTGCTAGGGCGACAAGTTCTTTAAGCACCCGCTCCGTAGGCACCTCGCGGCCATAAAATAGCCGGCCAATTTCCATAGCCCGCTGGCAGATTTCTAAAAAGTTTGATATGTTTCCGATAGAATGCCACATCTGGTGGAGCAGACACTTCAAGTCTGCCCCCAAGTCTGTATGGCCAGCAGTTGTTTCATTGCTTCCTTGAAGTATTTCTAACAATTCTGTCAGGAATTCCTTAGAAACCATGAGTGCTGAAAATACCTCCACCTTGAACCACTTTAAAGCTACGGGTTGCCTGGCAAATGTTCTTCCGTACACCCAAGCTCCCCGCAGATAACCCTGTTTTTTCCTTCCCTCTTAGCCCGGTACATGGCTTCGTCAGCCTGCGCTATCAAGTCATTGACGCTAGTGGTTCCCTTGCCGCTAAATTCCGTAGCTCCTATACTGACAGTGATAGGGACATCAAGGCCAGGTAGGAGGCGCTGCCCTGCTATCTGGGACCTTATGCGTTCCAAAGCAATCTGGGCCCTGTGCAAACTGGTATCTGCCAGTATAATAACAAATTCCTCTCCGCCGTACCGGACCACCTTGTCCCCAGCCCTCAACGCCTTTTTTATAATGCCAGCCGTGGCCAGTAGCACCTCATCGCCTACGCGATGGCCAAACTGATCGTTGATCACTTTAAAATTATCCAGGTCCAGCATAGCCACTACCAGAGGCTTTCCCTTTTCCTGGGCCTCTTTGAGCAGGTGGTTCAATATAGGGTATAGGGCTAGGCGGTTATACAGTCCCGTAAGCGGGTCGTGTTCTATTCTGTCTTTGAGCTGCAAGAGAAAGGTATCTATGACTACTAATATCTGAGCCAGGAATTCCGTAGCGCGGTCAATATATATCCACTGGATGGAATCGCTATCCCGCCTGATACCCATTACTTCCCGGAGGGCCCTGGTATGTATATCTAAAATATTAGCCGCTTGCACGTGGTTATCATCCAGGCTACAGGCCAGGTCCTGATAGGCTTCCAGCAGTACTCCCTCCGTCCCGCCCTCGCAGACATACCGCTCCAGATAATTCTTGTAAGTAGTATAAAAAGTTTCTGAAGCCAACTTTAGCTGCACCTCCTCCCTACCAGCACGCTGGCGTCATCTTCTGGAATACCGTACTCCTCTAATATTCTTACCGCTACGTGCATTCCATCGCACTCCAAAAGGTGCCCACTGTCCCGGCCGGGCACAAAGCTGCGCCTAATTCCATCAGAGCACACTATTATGCGGGAAGAATCCCCGGTCTTGATATCCCGCACGACCGGTATAAGCCTCCTTCCCCCTACCACTCCAGGCTGTCCCAGCAAAGCCTCTAGCCCTTTTTTATCCTCGATCACCCAGCCCCTTATGTTCCCTACCATAATATAACTTAAAGTGCTCCCGCTCAAGGTGCCCAGAAAAAGGGCGCAGCCCCGGGCTTGGGCAGCGGCCCTCTCGATATTACTGTACACTACCAGCAAATCTTCTTTATGTTCTTCCAAAATCTTATACAGCCCTTCTGCACTCCGGTAAGCTTCCTCACCATGCCCCAGCACATCCACTACGGCAATAAAAAGCTTATCCTTTACACTATAGGCGTAGCACAAGTCGCCACCCACTGCATACCCCGTTCGCGGTCTCCAGCACGACCACACCTTCCACCCGTGACCCTCCGTGGCCCGTTTAGATAAGGTCAAAATTTGCGCCTCCTCTTCTCGGTAATGACCACTGTACCTTTCCCCACTTCCGAGTAAATTTCGAAGGAATCCATAAGCCGCTTTACTCCCGAAAGGCCTATACCCAGGCTGCGCTCATAAGTGGTGTAACCTCTAGTCAGGACGAGCTCTACATCCGAGATGCCGGGGCCACGGTCGGCAGCAATTACTTCTATACAGGGGCCGTCTCTATCCTCCAGCCGCTTCCTTATCATTATCCTGCCTTCTTTGGCGTATCTGTATATGTTCCGAGCCAGCTCGGAGACGGCCGTGGCTATCTTAGTAACATCGGCCAGGGAAAAACCCGTTTCCTGGGCCAACTGCTTGGCCATCTGCCGCGCTACCGCAATATCTTCTTCTCGAGCGATGCGGACTACCACATCAAACTCGTGGGCCGGGCTCTCAAGCAAAGTTTCTATCTTTTCCCCCACCAACTTTAACCCCACTCCTAGGACAGGCTGGCCAGTACCAGGGCATGTTCGAGATCCCGCGCTACCACGAGTTCTTGCAATACCACGCCCATTTGGGCCAGCGTCAAAGCTACAGGAGGCTGGATGCCGCACAATATAGTGCGGCATCCCATGAGACGGGCCATAGCAGCAGTTTCAGAAAGGGTATAAGAGATATAGCTGTCTATCACCTCTACCATCCGTACATCCAGGATGACTGCCCTGGCCCTCGTCCGCTCGATTTCTTCCATGAGCTGTTTTTGCAACCGGCCGACCGTACTGTCATCCAGGTCGATCTGGATGGGCACCAGGAGATAGTCGGCCACCCTTAGGATGGGCACGACCCTATCCTTATAGGTCATCATCTTCACCGCTTTCCCCCGCCTCATTGCCTGCCAGGCTCAGGGCCAGCTGCTTGCGCCTGTTCCTTTCTTCCATGGTAATAGCTATTCCTTTACGCAGGGCGTCCTCCAAATCCCTGGCTATGGAAACCATCCGGAAATCTACCCCTAGCTTGACAAGGGTATGGGCAACTTCCGGTTTAATACCTGTAAGAATCACTTCCGCCCCCAGGAACTTTATGGCATTAAACATCTCTATAAGGAATCCCCCGACCACTGTATCGATCATGGGGACACCCGTAACGTCTACCAGCACCACCTTGGCTCTGGAAGAGCTTACCCGGTGCAGTAACCTTTCCGCGATGTCCTGAGCTCGCTGGCTATCTATGTTGCCGATCATGGCCACAAGCAGCATGTCCTTCCATATACGGATAATAGGGGTGGCCAGCTCCGACAGCATTTGGCGGAGCTGCTTTAAGGTGGTTTCATTTTCGCGCCGCATCTCGCCGGAAATCTCTACTACGGCCCTGAGCATGTCAGTAACTGGGAAGGAAGGTTCCTCCTTACCAATATCTATTATCCTGTCCGCTACCTCTTTTTCGCCCAGCTCTTCCAGTAAAGAGCGTAAAGCTTCGGCCATGCCAGATGTAGCCTTTTCGTCTTGGCTACCGGCCAAGGCTGCCTCCAAGAATTGGCGCCACAAGTCCCTCTGCCTGCTTTCCGCTGAGAGTTTACCCACTATTCCTGTTACTTGCCCTGTATCCATAAACTATTTCCCTCCACTACTCGTAGTATAATAAAAGGTCTTAGTGTTGATTTCTACATAGTTCTTCTTTTTCCTCCAAAAAGTTAGCCCTGCTCGGCCAGGGCGCGGTAAAAGCATCCTTGTTCCCCATAGCAGGGCTCACTAAATTTGCCTGCACAGGTCGGCGTACTCGCTGGCCCTCCCCACCAGACAACTCACTACCTCCACCGCCAGCCGGCCGGAGTTGGTCTCCTGCAACATTATTTCTATGGCCTGCTTGACTGAGAGCGCGTTGCGGTAGGGCCGAGGAGTTACCAGGGCCGTGAACACGTCAGCGACGGCCAAGATCCTGCCTCCTACCGAGATTTGGTCTCCTTTTAACCCCAGGGGATAGCCCGACCCGTTCAGCCGCTCGTGGTGCTGGTAGCAGGCCTCGATAAGCTGGTGAGGGTAATTGTAACCTTTCAAGATCCCCTGGGTATATGTTACGTGTAGCTGCATGGCTTGCCTTTCCTGAGGGCTAAAAACTTTTCTGGTAACCAGCAATTCTTCTGATATGTACAACTTGCCGATGTCGTGCAAGAGACCTGCTTCATAGACCCACTTCGCTTCGGTTTTTAAACCCATCTCCCGCGCTAGCCTGGACGCCACTAGGGCGACATGCACGCTGTGAACTACCGTTACCCTATCCTTGGCCGCTAGCTGGTCCAGGAGGTAACCTGTGGTATGGTGTACAAAAGATAGAGGTATACCTAAAGCTTGCAAAGCATATGACCTCCGCCTGGACGCAAACTCATAATGCCCTATGTCCGGTAAAAAGTCATACGATTTAAAATACCCTGGAAGAAAGGATCGGTTGCATAGATGCTATAACCCTTCAAGGCCGCGGCCGCCAGCCGCTTTAAAGCCTCAGCATCCAACCGCACCTTTTCCCTCTCCAGTTTCAGTGCTACTCTTTTTCCTGAAGCAGACAGAGCTTCTGCCTTTTGCCTACAGCTCTCCCAGTTCTGACAATCAAATTCCACAGCGTACATTATATCCACAGACAGCACATCCGGATAACCCGCCAAACAGCCCCTTATGTCTTCCTCGCTTATTTCAGTATTCACTATAGCGGTCACCCGCTCTGGAGATATACCTCCCCGCAGCAGGTCCTCAGCCTCTGGAATAGAAGCCTCTACGTTTCCTACTTCTTCCAAACGTTTTAGTAACACAAAGGCCCGGGCTTCTTTCATAGAAGAAGCGGGGTCCAGCCTCACCTCTACCACCAAACGAAACGCTCCTGGCGTCTCACCGTCCAAACTTCCTTTAATAGTGTGTTCAAAGCTTTTACCTACAACCGCGGCCTCTTCTA
This sequence comes from Peptococcaceae bacterium, assembly GCA_003509545.1. Classification (GTDB taxonomy): domain Bacteria; phylum Bacillota; class DSM-521; order Neomoorellales; family Neomoorellaceae; genus UBA12545. The sequence continues at coordinate 23,356 of DOLC01000074.1, read as the reverse complement.
GTATGACCTCCGGATCCCCCTCCCTGGCCGCGCGCACTAGGGAGCGGAGGACATCCCTTCCCTGTAAAAGAAGACTGCATATATTAGGGCTTAAGGGTACTTCCGAACGCCGCAGCCTATCCAACAGGTTCTCCATTTTATGGGCAAACTCGGATACCTGTTTCAGCCCCACGCAGGCCGCAGAACCTTTTAAGGTGTGGGCCACCCGGAATATGGCATCTAAGACTTCCTGGCTACCAGTTTCTTCTAACTCCAGGAGCAACTTTTCCAGAAGATCGAGTTGCTCCTCCGCTTCCTCCAGAAAAAGGTTTAGGAAATCAAGACTCAATTTGAGCACCTCCCAGGGCAGTTACATCTATAATGAGGGCAATATCCCCGCTCCCGAGAATGGCCGCACCGCTGAAAATACCGGCGCCGGCTACTTCCGGTGGAAGGTTTTTGAGTACTACATCCTGTTCTCCCAATAGCTTTCCCACCGCCAGGGCTATCCCGTTTAATAAGACCACCAATGTAACTTCTTCCGCTCCTTCCACCGCCTGGAGCGCTTCTAGCCCCAACACGTCAGATAGCCTTAGGACCGGGTAAACTTCTTCCCTGAGGGCTACCAGCTCCTTACCCTTGAAGCGCCTTATGCGCTCGCGGCGCACTTTTACTATTTCCTTGATCTCCCCAACCGGTACCCCGAACAGGCCGCCGCCTTCCAGTAGTAACACCTTGGTGATGCTCATACTCACGGGGAGTTCCAGGGTTACCTCGGTGCCGCGGCCGGGTTCGCTGCTTAAAGTTACCCTTCCTCCCAGGGACTGGACAGTATCGCGTACCACGTCCATCCCCACACCCCGTCCGGACACCTGGTTGGCAACTTCTTTGGTGCTAAAGCCGGGCCGGAAAAGAAAATTGAACACTTCTTCTGAGCTTAATCTCGCGGCGCGCTCCTCTGTAAGCCAGCCTTTGCTGATGGCCTTGGCCTTCACAGTTTCTACGTCTATCCCCCGACCATCGTCAACCACCTGTATAATCACTCTCTCGCCCCGCCGACTGGCTGCCAGGAGCAACTGGCCCGTCTCCGGCTTGCCTGAAAGCCTGCGGGTTTTCGGGTCTTCCAGGCCGTGGTCCAGGGCATTGCGCACCAGGTGCAACAGGGGATCATAGATAGCGGCGGCCACACTCCGGTCGACGGAAATTTCTTCTCCCTGTACGGCCAAATGTACTTTCTTGCCCAGGCTCTGGCCCAGCTCCCGTACTACCCGCCGGAAGCGCTCAAAAACCAATCCCACCGGCATCAGACGCATGTCCATTACCGCGTCCTGGATATCCCAACTAGTACGGGCCACCTGGGAATAGTGCTCCTTGAGTTCTCGCAGTACCTCCGCTGACACCCCTTGTTCTTCCAACCGGTGTAAAAAATACATAAGCCCGTTGCTACTGATAATCAACTCGCCAGCCAGGGAAAGCAGCTTATCAATCTTGGATTGCTCTATTCTCACGGTCTGGGCTTCCACCCCTTCCCTGGCCTGCTCTGTCCCGGCTTGCTTTAACCGTTCTGTTTCGCCCGGGACTTCTTCTTGTAGCAACACTTCTACTGTCTCCCGGGCGGCAGCCTGAGGTACACTTTCCTTTAGAAGCAACTTTACCCTTAAATCATCTTCTCCCACAGCTACGTCTATTTTCTCCAGCCATCCCCGCCGCTCAAGCTCTACTAATACGGGCCAAAGATCTCTACCCTCCAGCCGGCTAAGGTCCAGCTCAAGGATGTGCTTTTCCCCTGCGGATTCACTTGGTGTCATAGCTCCCGTCACCCTTTGCTCCTGCCACCATCTTGCACACGCGGCGCAGTTCTTCTGGCTCCACTGGCTTGACCAGGTACAGATCGGCCCCTGCTTTAAAAGCCTCCAAGCGGTCTCTAGGGCCGGCTTCGGTAGAAATGACTATGATGCCGATCTCCTTGCCGTTATGCGCTTGGCGGACTTCACGGATGAGTTCGTGTCCGTGCATGCGCGGCATGTTTACATCCACCAGCATTACGTCGTAGTCTGCTGTCAGGAACTTCTCCAGTCCCTCGTAACCGTTATCGGCTACCTCTACCTCGAAACCGTCAGCGCGTAAGATTTCGGCGTGATAGGCACGTACAGCGCTCGAATCATCCACTATCAAAACCCGTGCCAACCCCAGTCCCCCTTTTGGTCAGGACGATATTTTAATTCCCTTTCTGGTAAATAATGGCGTTCTGGAACTTTACCGGCTTAAAAAGGGTGGTGATACGGCTCATGGATTCCGAGTGCCCTAAGAATACGTATCCACCCGCTTCTAGAGCCTGGTAAAAGTGCAGGGCCACCCGCCGGCGGGAGAGATCGTCAAAGTAGATTAATACATTGCGGCAAAAAATGGCATTAAAGTTCCGCATTTTTTGCATGGCCTGGTCATCCATTAGGTTTACCTGGTAAAACTTTATTTTCTTCTTTAACAGGGAAGATATGGCGTAGTTCTCCCCTATGGGGGTGAAATAGCGCTCCAGGTAGACCTCAGGCACCTGCCGCGTAGCATAGTTATTATAGATACCGCGCTCCGCCCTCTCCAGTACCGCTGTATTTATATCCGTAGCATGTACTTCCCAATACAGGTCCTCGGCCATCTCTTTCAAGATAATAGCCAGGGTATAAGCTTCCTCCCCTGTGGAACAGCCAGCGCACCATAACCTTACACCGTACTTTCCCACGCCGTTTTTCATCCACAAGGGTATCACTTCTTCGGCGAAACACTTAAGCTGGTCGTACTCCCGGAAGAAGTAGGTTTCATTTACCGTCAGGGTATTTAGCAATTCCTGCCATAGGGCGCCCGTGCGATCAAACCTCAAAGCGCTAAAATAATCCCGGAAGTCCTTAAAACCCCTGGCGGTCATGTGCTGCTCCACACGTTTTTCCACATAGTAAAGCTTCTGGTCTTCAAAGTAGATCCCGGTCTGCCGGTACAGGTATTCCCTCAGTTTCTCAAAATCCGCCTGCCGCAATCTCCATTCCTCCTGTGTATTGCCTGGCACTAAATCACGAGATGGCCCACGCTAGCCCGCCTCATTATCACCCATCAGGCGGCCCAGGGCCCGCCGCGCTATCCACTCGAAATACGGGTGCCGGAACCGCTCCAGCGCTTTTTGGATGAGCGCAGCATCGGACGGCTCTCCCATCTCCCCCAGGTATTCCACGGCAGCCGCCACCACGTTGACGTCACCGTCTTCCCGTATTACCCGCCGGAATAGCTCCGCGCTCCGGCCGCACCTGCTCCTCCCCAGGGCGTGCACCGTCATTACGCGGACATCCCGGTCGCCGTCCTGCAGTAGTTGCTCGAAAATTTCTATGACTTCATCGTCGCACCTGTAAGTCAGCACTTCAAAAGCCGCGCTCCTGTTGGTAGCGTCCTCGCTCCGCAATAGCGTGGCCATCTCTGCAATCACTGCCCGGGTATCGCAGACCAGAAGCGCGCCGATCACCGCTTCCCTCACTAGGGGGTCTTTTTCCCTCTGCAGCGCCCGGGCTAAGGCGGCAGCCGCCTCGGCCGTTCCGAAGGACGCCAGTCGACAGGCAGCGTCCACCTTCTCTCCACCGTCGCCGGAAGTTTCCAACATTTGGGCCAGATACGTTACCTCATTATTCAAGAGTGTCATCCCCGTCTCACCCTCTCCTCGATAATCCGGGCTATCCTGTAGCTGGGAGCCACCACTTCAGCCCCGCCCCGCTCAATGGCCGCCCGGGGCATACCCCATACAATAGCTGTCTCCTCGCTCTCGGCCACCGTGTAGCCCCCGCGGCGCCGCAGCTCTACCATAGCTGAGGCGCCATCGTCTCCCATGCCGGTAAGGAGCACGGCTATAATCCTCCGCGGGTCGTAAGCTTCCATGGCCGCCCTTAACGTGACATCTACTGAAGGACGGAAGAGGGCATCTTCCGGCTTTAGGGTAAGGTGACAAGATAGACCTTGGCTGGTTTGGTGAAAGGCCAGGTGATAGCCTCCCCGGGCTATAATCACTATTCCTGCTTCAAGCTTCATGCCCTCCACCGCTTCCCTTACCTTAAGCTGGCACTGGTGGTCCAGCCGCTGGGCAAAACTCGAGGTAAATTGCGAGGGCATGTGCTGCACCACCACTATACCGGCCGGCAGGTCGGGGGGAAGGTAGGGGAGTATTTCCTCCAGGGTGCGCGGCCCCCCGGTAGAAACGCCTATAACCACCAGCCACTTTAGAGCAGAGGGGGGGACCACTACTGGAGGGCCAGCTGTCCGAATCGGCTTTACCTTTTGCGCTGGCCGCAGGCGCGCCCGCGCCGCGGCCCGCACCTTGGCAATAATTTCCTCCGCCAGCTTTTTTATACCCAGGGACACGGTCCCACCTGGTTTAGCTACAAAGTCTACGGCGCCTAAAGCCAAGGCTTCCAGGGTCACCAGCGCCCCTTCCTGGGTCAGGGAGGAAACCATCACTACTCTGGCTTTTGTTTTCTCCACTAGGTGGTAAAGAAGGGTAAGCCCGTCCATCTTGGGCATATTTATGTCGAGGGTAACCACATCTGGCTGGAGGGCCAGGGCTTTAGCCAGGCCCTCCTCGCCGTCTCTAGCAGTGTCCACTACCTCAATCTCGTCTGCTGACTCCAAAATCTGGGTCAAAGCCCGCCGCATGAAAGCGGAATCATCGACCACCAGTACTCGTATCTTCTTCAAGTTCCCCCGCCTCTGCCAAAGCTGCCACTTGCCTCTCTTCTTCCCAGGATAGTACTTGAGCTGCATCGAGGATTATGATGTTGCGTTCGGAACTAACTTTAGCTATCCCGCTCACGAACCGGCGTTCCAGGTCCGCTACCAGGATATCCGGCGTGGGCTCCACCTGGGTAACAGGTACTTTCAGCACTTCTTTTACCCCATCCACCAGAAGCCCCAATACCGTATTCCGCCCCTCGCAGACCAGAATCCGGGTCTGCTCGTCTATTTCTCGGGGAGAGTAGGCAAATCGCTGGCGCAGATTTACCACCGGAATGATGCTCCCGCGCAAGTTCAGTACACCTCTGACGAAGGGGAGGGTACCCGGCACAGCTGTAACCTTGCCGGCCCTTATGATCTCCCGCACGCTGGCTATGGGTAGGGCAAATTCTTCTCCCTCCAAGAAGAAGGTTACCAGTTGTTGTTCCGCCTCCAGTTGTCGCTTGGCAACCTCCTCCCTTTCTTCTTCCACGGAGGCTTCCTCCAGGACTCCTTCTTCCAAAACCAATTTCGCCGCGTCCAGCACGAAAACCAGCCGTTCTTCACCGATACGGCAAATAGCCGCTACTTCATTTTCACCCTTTGCCTGGAACAACTTGGGCACCGGCTCCAGCAACCGCTCGCTGACCCTGAGCACCTCCGCTACGCTGTCCACGACCAGCCCTGCCAGCACCCGCCGTCCGCTGCCCAGGTAGGCCACCACCACCCGGTCCCCTTGTTTCTCGGGTAAATCAAACCTTCTCCTTAAGCTTAGAAGGGGAAGAACCCTTTGCCGTAAAGATATGACGCCCAGGATATAGGGCGGGGCGTCCGGGAGGACGTTCACACGATCCGGCAAGTGCACTATTTCCTTCACATCCGCAATATTTAGCCCGTACTCTTCGCCGCCTACGCGGAAGGTCAAAAGTTGCTTCTCTTCCTCCAGCTGAACCGTCTCCCGGCGAACCTGCCCCGAAATCGAGTGGCTAATAGCTCCTCCCCTCTCCCCTGGAGAAGCTGCTGTCTCCAACATACGTTCCACTTCCAGCAGCAGGACGAGTTGGTTATCTTCCAGCTTAGCCGCCCGGGTGACGAGCTTAGACTTTTCCCCTTCAGTTTCCTCGGCCCTGAACTCTTCTATAGCTTCTGGGGAAATATCCCGTACACCTTCGATGCGGTCTACTATATAGCCGGCTTGGCGGTTGTTATATCTTACCACTACCACGCGGCTGCTTTCATCATCACTACCATCTGGCAGCCCCAACCGTAACCTGGTATCGTATATGGTCAATATGGTACCCCTCAGGTTGGCCAACCCCCGCACATAGGGCGGCACCAAGGGCACTCTGACCACCTGCGGGACCCGGATAATTTCCTGCAGGTACTCAATAGCTATCCCGTAACTTTCGTTGGCCAGCCGGAATACCACGTATTGTCTTTCCTGGCTACCGTTTTCCTCGCGCATACCAAGAGCTCCCTTCTATCCCCGGTTATCCCTGCTGCAGCTCGTCCGCCAGGGCTGCAATCTCTTCTATGGCCTGGGATAGCTCCTTCATGCCTTCCGCTTGCTGGCGGCTGGCTGTGGCTGCCTCTTCCGCAGCAGCGCTGGCTTCCTGGGCCGCCGTGGCGATTTGCTCTACGCCTTTGGCAGCTTCCTCCACCCTGGTCAAGCTCTGGCTGGCCTGCTCCTTGACTTCTTCCACTCCCCGGCTTACCGCCCGCATGTCAGCCTCTATGGTATCCAGGTCTGCCGAAGTCTTCTTGGCCTTCTCCACCTCGCCCCGGATTACTTCGCCTATGCTGGTGATGTCCCGCAGGACGTTCATCACCTGCTCCTGGATGCCTTTAACCATTTCCTTAATCTGGTCGGCGTTGCGCGCGCTCTCCTGGGCCAGGTTGCGGATGTCCGAAGCCACCACAGCAAAACCCTTGCCGTACTCCCCGGCCCGGGCCGCTTCAATGGCCCCACTCACAGCCAGCATATTGGTCTGGATGCTGACACTGGCAATGGTGTCCACGATCTTGTCTATGCGCCTGGCGTTACGCTCCAATTGACTAACCTTGTTTATGTTTTCCAGGTTGGTACTAGCGGCCTGGGAAATACCCTGGATAAGTTCGGTCACCCGCTCCTTGTTGGCCGCGAGGAGCTGGCTTAGCTCGGCCGCCTGCTGTAGAGAAATTTCTGCCTCCCGGGCTATAATCTGCATGGACTTTTCAATCTGTTTAATGGCCGCCGAGGCTTCTTCTGCGGCTGCTGCCTGCTGCTGGGCACCCTTAGCTATCTGGCCTAAGGCCGCGTTTATCTCCTCAGCCGACCGGCTGGCTTCCTCTATAGCTGCCGCCAGTTCTTCCGCCGCCGCAGCCAATCCCTCCGCCGACTTGGCTATATCGGTGGAGTTCTTTAGCTCATCGGCCATGTCCGACAGATTGGAACTGCTCTCGCTGATTTCAGCCAGAGCCCTGGCCTGCTGTTCTATACCTTGCAAGGCTTCCTCTGTGGCGCCGGCCTGTTCCTCGGCCGTGGCCGCTATCTGCTCGCTGCCCTTCTGGAATTCAGCTATGGCCTTCTCTACTTCCACCACCAGGCGCTCAATATTGCCGGCGCCTTCTACTACCTTGTTGATGGCCTCTTCTATCTTGGCCAGTTCAGCAGTTATGACTTTCCCCTTTTCCGTCTCGCCCCGGGCCACTTCTGCCGCCCTGTTGATGGCTTCAGCTACTACTTTGACATCTTCCTGGATGCTGTTCACTATCTGGCGGATATCGCTGGCGGCCTTCTCGGAAGTCTCCGCCAGGGTACGAACTTCGTCAGCCACCACCGCAAAGCCCCGGCCGTGCTCTCCCGCCCGCGCCGCCTCGATGGCCGCGTTGAGGGCTAAAAGGTTGGTCTGGTCGGCGATCTTGACCACCGCCCGCACTATCTCGCCTATCTTCTCCGCTTCTTCCTCCAGTTGAGCCACCAGCCTGGCGGATTCCTCATTGCGGGCCGTGCTCTCATCTACTCCCCGGATAAGCTCCTCTATGTCAGCCGTGGTCCTGGCGATCAATCCCTTTATGGCCTGACAGCGTGCTAAAGATTCCCCCGTTAACTTTACCGAAGCGCGAGCGGCTTCGCCTATCACCTGGATGGCTGCCAGGGACTGCTGGGTAGCGCTGCTGGCTTCCTGCGCGCCGCGCGCTATCTGCTCCATAGACGCCCGTAGCTCTTGCACCGCCCCTGAGGCCTGCTCCACCCCCGAAGTTAACTGCTCGCTGGCGCTGGCCACCCTTTCGGCTATTTGTTGTTGCTTGGCAAAGGTACGGGCCTGTTTTTTCCTGGCTTCAGCCAGTTTTTTCTCCGTGCCCACCTGGCTGTAGCCCGTACTCGGGGGCGAGGCATTCTTCCTTTCTCCCGGCAAAGGTGCTAAGGTCTTGACTTGATCCATGAAGCATCAACCTCCTCAATGCTGTTGGTTCTTTTGTATCTATATAAGATGCAATTAAGTATAATCTATATATTCTTACTTTCTTACTCTGTCCCTTCAGTGTTTCTGTACGCTATCCCCCTTTCGTTATTAGGGATCGACGTTTTTCGACACCCCAAAAATACCAAAAATAGAGCGGGAACCCTTTCTCCCGCTCCCACTAAAAACTTTATGCTGTTTACTCAGTGCTATTCTACCGTTTTTCTCGCAAAAGCATTGTAATCCAGGGTATTTCTTCATTAATTCCAGCTTCTCCCTATAACAATACGAAAAGTACCATATAATAGTATTATGTAGGAAAAAAGCACAAAAAAGGGGGGGGACAACAACGTTGCTTCTCAGTCCTCGTTTTACACCTTTATTAAGAGATTTTATTTAAAAACGGTCCATAAGCAAGTTTGAATAGGGGCCAAAAGGAATGACTTTGAATTTTATTGTACAGAATTTCTGCGTATTATGCACTTTGTCGTCTATTTGCTTCATATTTCGACATTTTGCATAACCAGCTTAGTCTTTCAGGGAGGCCTGACGATGTTCAATTTGGGTAAACGACTGCGGTTTTATCGTCTGAAGAGACAGCTAACCCTCAAGGACGTGGAAACCGCGACCGGGCTACACTCTTCCACAATTTCCGGTTACGAGCGTGGCATCCGTACACCTTCTTTCGAGATTCTCCGCACGCTGGCCGAGCTGTATGAAATACCGGTTGCCTATCTGCTGTTGGATGAAAATGAGTTGTCGGACATTATTCCTGTAGAATACAGTGATGTGTTTACTCTTTTAAACAAGCGCCCCGATCTGGCGAAACTCTTAGAAGAAATAAAAGATTTTCCTCAACCATTAGTAAATCAATTAATCGAGGTCATTAGAGGGATACGGCAGTTATCGCCATAAAGGCATAGAAATGGGGCCAAGGTAAAATAATAAATAGCGTGAGGGCTAAACTCTACGAAATAGGAGGCTGATAACCGTTGGCCAAAACGGTGATAGGTGTCTTCAGCAATGAGCGAGTTGCCAAGGAAGCAGTGGACGACCTGCGGCGGGCAGGTTTTGACAAGGAGATATCCATCCTGGCCCGGGATAAAGGCCGCCAGGAAGGAGAAGGCGCCGAGGGCGGGCTAACCATGGGTATGGGCGGCGGGGGGGATATCGGTGACGGCGTAACTACCGGCAGCGTCCTGGGCGGGCTGGCCGGCCTGGCAGCCGGGGCCGGGGCCCTGGTCATCCCCGGCATCGGTCCTCTGGTAGCCGCCGGCCCAATCGCCGGCCTGCTTTCCGGGGCGGCCACCGGCGGCGTAGCCGGTGGGTTGCTGGACTGGGGTATTCCGGAGGCCGAAGGGCGCCGTTATGAAGAAGACGTGCGACAGGGCAAAATCCTCGTTTCCGTCCGGTGCAGCGGCGATCGGGCCGATCAGGCGGCCACCATCCTGCGCAACCACGGGGCCGAAAACGTGCGCACCCACGGTTAAAGCCTCTAATTCTTCCAGCCGGGCCGAGGACCCGGCTTTATTTTTATTTTTGGCGCAATCCCTCACCGGAGGAAAGAAACACTAGTATGGAGGACAGCCCTAAGGGGGCAACCTTTAAAAAGGTGGTGCAGCACAACTTAAAAGGGGGGGCACAATCTATGGCTAGGAGAAGGCCGGTCATGTCCGAAGCTCTGAAATATGAGCTGGCTAAGGAGCTCGGCGTGTATGACCTTGTGGCCACCGAGGGATGGGGTGCCGTACCCTCCCGCCAGTGTGGTAACCTGGTGCGGCTGGCCATCGAGAAAGCCGAACAAGCCCTGGTGAACAACCGCCTTTAGTGCTGCCCACCACGGCTGGGGCCCCAACCCCGGCCTCTAATATTTACGGGCGGTTATTACGCAGGTTGTTCAGCCGCTCATAGGGATCGAGAATATCAGTTATCCGAACCCCGAAGCTTTCGTTCACTACGACTACCTCTCCCCGGGCTATCAGGGTGCCGTTCACCAGGATGTCCACCGGCTCGTCGGACATTTTCTCCAGCTCGACTATGCTGCCCGGACCCAGGTTGAGGATCTCCTTAATAGGCTTAACGGTGGAGCCCAGGACCACCTCAATATCCAGGGGCACATCCAGGATAAGCTCCAGATTCCTGGGAGTCGCCCCGTACACCTGGGGCGGCCTGGCGGATTCTCCGGAAGCCGCCGGATTCTCTGCGGCAGGCGGAGGGGAGGCCTCTTCACGTACTTCAGGAGCCGCGTTTACCTGCCCCGGATCTCCAGAAGAATCTGCGGGCGGCGTAGGGGCAGACGGACCGAAGAGCATTCCAACGGCTTCTTTGGCCACTTCCACCGGCATCACCTGCATGATCTCACTCTCCACCAGCCCCTCGATCTCCATACGGAAGGAGACCACGGCGATGGGAGCCCCTGCCGGCCAGGGCGGGGCAAAGGACTCGAGGGTAAAATTTACAGGCGTTACCTGGGGCGGCGAGATCTTAACACTGCGGCTAAAAATAGTGGACATGGAAGTGGCGGCGCTCCCGATCATCTGGTTCATGGCCTCGGCCACGGCACTCTTCTGGATCTCGTCCAGTTCCTCCTGCTCCACCTGACCGCTTCCACCCATCATGAGGTCGGCGATAACGGCAGCATCCCGTGTCTTAATGATCAACAGGTTGGAGCCCGACAGGCCCTCGGTGAAATTCACCTCGATTATCACGTAGGGCATTTGAAAGGACGCAAAAAGTTCCTCCGGCGTGGTGACCCTGGTATTAGGGGTAGTAATCAATACTTTGCGGTTTAGGAGTTGGGAAAGGGCCGTAGCCGCGCTCCCCATGGATATGTTGCCTATCTCGCCCAGGGCATCCTTTTCCTCTTCGGTCAGGTCTACCGGAGGGGAACCTCCGGCAGCAGACGCACCCAAAAGGGCATCGATTTCTTCTTGGGATAGAAACTCGGACATTTAAACTACCTCCATTATCTGCACGGCCCTCTTGTTGCCTACCAGACCCGCCTGAATTTTAAATTTAGGGTGGCCGTCCACATAGAGTTCCAGGTCATCCTCGATACCCCGGTCTAAAGTGATGACGTCTCCCGCCTGCAACTGCAGGAAGTCCCTCACCTTTATGCGGGCCCGGCCGCAGAAAGCTATCAATTCCACCGGTACTTCCAACAGGATCTTGGTCAGGCCTTCCCGGAAGCCGGCGGCTTCCTCGGCCTCCCCGGCCCCGGCAAACCATTGGGTGGCGGACAGGCGGGAAATAACGGGTTCCAGGAGCATGTAGGGCAGGCAGATATTCATAAGGCCCTCGTTCTTCCCCACCGTGGTGGCCAGGGTTACTACGGCCACAATTTCGTTGGGAGAAACTATCTGGACGAACTGCGGGTTGGTCTCCACGGACTCTAGTTTAGGCGTGACCGGATAGGCATCGGCCCAAACATAGCTGAGGTGCTCCAGTATCCTGCTGTTCAGCCTCCGCAGCACATGGAGCTCGATTTCGGTGAGTTCCCGGCTCCGCACCGCGGTTTCTCCCCGCCCGCCGAAAAGCAGGTCAATGATGGGGAAAACAAAGGCCAGATTCGTTTCCAATAGAGCCGTCCCTTTTAAAGGCTCCAGGGTGAAAAGGGACAGCAGGGTGGGCGTAGGCAGGGACACGATGAAGTCCTCGTAGGTCATCTGTTCCACCGAGGCTATCTTGACCTGGATATTGGCGCGCAAGTAAGCCGACAGAAAATTGCCCACCAGCCGGCCGTAGTTCTCGTGGATCATGTAAAGGGTGCGCAGGTGCTCCTTCGAGAGCTTATTGGGCCGCCGGAAATCGTATTTCTTGGCCTTAACCTCCGGTTTTTCCTCCCTCAGCTCTTCCGCCTTGATTTCTCCCCGGCTCAGGGCGGCCAGGAGGGCGTCGATTTCGGCCTGGGACAAAACCTCAGCCATAACCCCTTACCCCTTCGTCAGCCTAAAACCTTCTTTAAGGCTTGCAACACCCGTTCCTGCTGGAAGGGCTTCACAATAAAGTCCTTAGCCCCTGCCTGAATAGCCTCCATGACCATAAGCTGCTGGCCCATGGCGCTGCACATGATAATTTTGGCCTCGGGATCCATCTTCTTGATGGCCTTGACGGCGGCTATGCCGTCCATTTCCGGCATGGTGATGTCCATGGTCACCGCATCGGGTTTGAGTTCCTGGTAAAGCTCCACAGCTTTAGCGCCGTTTTCCGCCTCCCCGGCCACCTCGTACCCGTTTTTGGTAAGGATATCTTTAATCATCATGCGCATGAAAGCCGCATCGTCCACCACCAAAACTCTTTTTCCCATACCAACCAAAACCTCCTTGGCCGAAGTACCCGTGGGTTTCTAGACAACAGGTTAAGGGCCTGGCGCATCCCCAGTTTTGATTCCGGCCTGCTTGGCTATCGCTCGCAAAGGCCTCCCTCGCGGGCAGGACTTTTGCTTGGCTCAAGGCTCCGGCAGGCTTCCCGGCAGGATTTAAGCTTCCTGCCTCATTGCCGGCCTCTGGCCTCTCAAAAGCCTCGGGCCTGCCTCCGCCCTTCACCAAGCTTAAGTTTGGCTAGCCGCGAAGGCTTGCTCGCTCGCTTCCAAGCCCAAGCAGGCCTGCCCTGCAAAAACTGGGGATAACTCAGGTTAAGGGCCTGCACCTAAGCCCAAGGCTTCAAGGATTATGTTGAGGGACTCTCCTTCCGGAATAAGGAAGAAATGTCCCTTGATTGTTACCTCGGCGTCGTAGAACTGGGTCTCAATGACCAGGGCCCGGTCGGCAAAATAACCTCCTTCCAAAAAGGCCGAGCTCAGAACGGCCCCCAGCATATCAAAGGCAAAGGCCGGTACCGAAGGTATGAATTCTAAACGGCAAAAATCGGCGAAGGCGTTGAGAAAGGAGCCCGTTAAGATATTGCCTACTTCGGTCAAAACCGAAATTCCCATGTCGTCTAAGGCCCCGGTGGTACCCGGAGGCTTTCCCAGCAAGAAGTCCACCAGGTAGAAGGCGCTCTCCCGGGTAAGGAGCAGAAAAATCTTCCCCGGCGCCCTTCCGGAAAGATTGAATTCCACACAGGCCACCGGATCTTCTTCGTGGCCCACCAGGCGCGTAATTTCCGCGAGGGGCAAGACCCCGGCGCGGGGAACGGTCATGCCGATGCGCCGGTTAAGCATGCTGGCCATGGCGGTGGCCGCATTGCCCGCCCCGATGTTGCCTATTTCTTTAAGAACGTTCAAATGAAAAGCGTTCAAACCCTGCCAGGCCTCCACGTTTATCCCTCCTCGGACCGGCGGTAAAACCAGGGTGAAAGCTTGCTAAACCCGATTTCCCGGTAGTGGAAAATACTTTCCGTGGCTCCTATAAAAAGCACGCCCCCCGGGGCCAGGGCCTGGTAAAACTGGCGGTAAAGCCTGTCCTGTACCTCGGAAGTAAAGTAAATAGTAACGTTGCGGCAGAGGATGAGGTCGTAGTCTCGTCCAAAGGGGTCCCTCAGCAGGTCATGCTGGCGGAAGGACACCATCTCCTTTATCTCTTCCCGCAAATGAAAATTTTCCCCTTCCTTCCGGAAATACCTCCGGAGGCGTTCCGGCGTAACGGCCTGGACGGCACGGGCCGGATATACGGCGCGGCGGGCCGCCTCTAAAGCCCCCGCATCCACATCCGTACCTTCAATATGGTGCCGGGTGGAAGGCGTCAATTCTTTTAGAATAATGGCCACGGAGTAAGGTTCGGGACCGTCGGCACAGGCTGCGCTCCAGATTTTAAGGCTTCTGCGCCTCCGCAGGAGCTCGGGCAATACATCTTTCTCTAGGCGCTGAAAAATATCCGGGTTACGGAAAAATTCCGAGACGTTGATGGTTATCTTATCCACAAACCGCTGCCACATCCGCCCGTCGGCCTTAAGCAGGCGCCACAGTTCATCGTAGCTACCCGCCCCCACGGCGTTCATGAGGCTCTCAATCCGACGTTTAAGCTGAGGTTCTTTGTAGCCCTCCAGGTAAAGACCGAAATGGTGGTGCACCTTCTGCTTCAGCTCTTGAAAATCCATATCTCCCTCCGGCTAAATCTCCTTTAAGGGGCGCCCGATGGCGCGAATATACACCTTCCCGCTGCCGGTATCCAGGATCATAGTCCGACCGTAGTTCCCCCCGGTGTCCTGGGCCAACAGTGGGATCCCCAATTCCTTCAGCACGCCCACGGTTGCCTCCACATTGCGCTGGCCGATGTTGAGATTGAGGAGGCGCCGGTCGGCGGAGGCGAACATCTGGGCCCCTCCTGCTATCTTCGCCACCAGGCTGCTTCGTCTGGCCCCCTGTTTAAGCATAGCTTCCAGCATGTCGGGTATGGCCAGGTCTGCATACTTGGCCCGGTTAGTAATTTCCTGAAACTGGCGGCTGTCCGGCAGCATAATATGGGCCAGGCCGCCCAGGGAAGTTCGGGTGTCAAAGAAGGCAATTCCCACACACGAGCCCAGTCCCAGAGTAATCAGTCTTTGCGGAGGCCGGGCGATCTTCCATTCTCCAATGCCGACTTTTAGTTCTTCCACTTCATTATGGTAATGGTGTTGGGGATAAAGCCAAAACGCTCCAATGCCGACTTTTAGTTCTTCCACTTCTCTATGTACTCCTAGACGGCGTATTATGTCTAATAATCCATATTTTAGCACGGGTGCGGCAGCTTTACAATTCCTAACCCCCGAGCGCATCCCCACTTTCGAGCCTAGCCTGCTTGGCTTTCCCTCGCAAAGGCCTCCCTCGCGGGCCAAACTAGCACGAAAGCCTCAGCCCTTAAGGCGGACTTCCCGGCAAATTCGACACACGGCTCAGTTACCGGCCGCAAGGCTACCTGTGCCTCGGGTCCTTTTGCTTACGTCTTCGTGAAGTCTGGCAGCCGCGCGGGTTTAGTCGCTCGCTCTCAAGTCAAGGCAGACCTCTAGCCCAAAAAGTGGGGATGACCCAGTTGCCCCAGCATAGAGCCCCTCTGCGGGGCTACCTCCCGGCCGCCCAGAGTCTTAGTTCGTCCCCTTTAAGGTCGAGCCGTCCCGCCCGGAACCCGTCTTTAGCGTCGCAAGTTGTTGGCAAGGCTCCACATTTCATCGGCCACCCGCGCGGCCAGGGAGTTGCTGGTATAAACCCTCTGGGCCAGGAGCATCTTGGTCAGGGCTTCTGCCATTTCAACGTTGGCCGCCTCCAGATAGCCCGGCAGCAAATGCCCGGCCCCTCCCTGCCCCGGCTCCACGGCCACCGGTTCCCCGCTGGCCGGCGTAGCCCGGAAGAGATTGTTACCCACCGCCTCCAGCCCCTGGGGGTTGGGCACCAGATACAACTCTATTCGTCCCAAGAGGATTTCCTGCCCTACCCCTCCGCCGTCGGCCAGTACCCACCCGTCGCGGTCTATCCGCAACCGTGCCTCACCCCCGTCGGCGGCAACGGGAGGAAACAACCGGTAGCCTGAGCTGGCGTGGACGACCTCTCCGGCACCGTTGAGGTAGAAGGCCCCATCCCGGGTGAGGTAAAGGCCCCCGTCCGGCCCTTCCACGGCCAGGAAACCCCGGCCCTGGACGGCCACGTGGAGGGGATTCCCCGTGTTCACCAGGGGACCCTGGCTGAAATCCTTCTCCGTTGCTGCCAGGCGAACGCCGGAACCGACGGCAGGTTCTTCCGGGCGGCTGACCGGCATGCCCCGCTCCTCTACTGGCCGGTAAACCAGGTCCGCAAAGGCCGCCGAGCTCTTTTTATAACCTGTGGTACCGACATTGGCCAGGTCGTGGGCGAGGAGGTCCACCTGGGCCGCCTGAGCCGCCATACCGGTGGCGCTGTTCCATAAGGCTCGGATCATTTTAACGCACCCCCTAAAGCGCGGTTCCTAACGCAGGGATCCGATTTCGTTAACGCATTTGCCCAGGAGCTCATTCTGAACTTGGATAACCTTCTGACCGGCTTCATAGGCCCGGAGGGCCGCCAGCATGTTTACGATTTCGTTTACCGCGTTAAGGTTGGCCTTTTCCAGAAAGCCCTGCTTAACCTCCGGCGCGGCCGCCTGGGGAAACAGGTCCGGAGGGGCGGCGAACAACACCCCCTCTTGCCGCTCAAGCCGATGGGGTTCGTCAAAGGTCACCAGGAGGAGGCGATTTACCAGGGTACCGTCCGCCCACACCCCGCCCCGGCCGTCAACATGCCAGCTTTCCCGTCCCACCACTATCGGACCATCTTCGCCCAATACGAGGTAACCGTCGTGGGTCTGCAGTTCCCCGGCGGAGCCCAGGGTAAAACTGCCGTTGCGGGTGTAGCGGACCTCGCCCTCCACCAGCACCGCAAAAAAAGCCGGCGTACTTCCAGGCGGATCCACCAGGGCCAGGTCGGTAGCGCGGCCCGTCTCTTCCAACGGACCAGGGGAAAAATCGATTACCAATTCGTCCACCAGTACCCCTGGGGTGAAGAAGCCGACGGGCGTATCCGGCGCCCCGGCCTCCATTCTGGTGAGGAGCAGCTCGCGGAAAGAACGCTGGGGGACGATTTCGGCCTTGAAGCCGGCCGTGGAGGCGTTGGCCAGGTTATTACTTATTACTTCCTGGCGCATCTGCTGGGCCACCATGCCGGTAGCCGTCAAATACAGTCCTCGCAACACTTTTTCTGCCTCCCTTCGCCATCACTTGGTCAGACGCTCGAGTATACCTGCTACGTCGCCCCTGGGAAGGTAGTGGGAGCCGGCCCTCAGCCTGCCGGTCGCCCCCGACCGGCGAGCCTCTGCTTCAAAAAGGGCCCCGTCCACCACGCCCTTTTCCTCCAGTAGGGCGGCGATCTCCTCCAGGGTCGCCCCCTGAGGAATGGTAACCAGGACCTCGCTCCTCTCCACGGCCGGCTCCGGCCCGGGCGGCGCCTGCGGCCCGCCCTCCTTCTCCGTCCCGGCCCCTTCCCCGCCCAGGGGAAAGGGCACCACCTCCTCCCGGAAGACCATACCGTAGGCGCGGGCCCGGTCTATGATCTCCTCCCGGCTGGGGCCGGGGGGAGGAAACACGAGGAGCAGAAGGCCTGCCAGTAGAAAACCCATTCCCATGCCCAGGCCCACCAGGGGCCACCGCGGGCCTACCTGGGCCCGCTCTTTAAGCGCCTCAAATTGAGGATTAATTCTATCTCCCCCTTTCCCCGGCCGAAGCGTTTGGCCACGCTTTCCAGGCTTTCCCCTGCGTCCACAGCGCGGATGATGGCCTCCAAGGGCAAGGCCCCCTCACCAGGGGGGTCCGGCGGGGATGCCGGCGCCTTAAGGGCCTCCCGGAGGTAATGTTGAAACCCGTGATAGGGAGGTACCCGGTCCCCGGGAGGCCCGGCAGTTTCCCGCCCTTCCTCAATCATGAACTCGACTTTCGCCCCCCCTGCCCGTGCCGGATATCCTTCTTCCTCCGGCTCCTGCCGCGGCATATCCTCCCCCCTGCCGGGTCGGCCTGCTTCCTGTCCTTGCCGTAAGGCTCCGGCCGTTCGGCCCAGGTACCGCCAGGAGACGACAATCAAAATCAGCCCGACGAGCAAGAAGATATAAGCCGTAGCCATTCCCCCTTCTAGAGATAATCGGCCAAGAGCCGCCGGAGGTTGAGGATGGCCCGGCCGTGGAGCTGGCACACCCTGGATTCGGATATCCCCAGGACCTCGCCTATTTCCTTCAAGGTCAGCCCTTCGTAGTAATAGAGGCTCAAGATCAACCGGTCCCTTTCCCTTAACCCGCCCAAGGCCTGCCGCAGGGCTCTACGCAGCTCTTCCTGTTCCAGCCGCTGGTCGGGTTCGGGGCTCCGGGGGTCGGCCGTAACTTCTCCCCGGCGAACGGTTTCCATGCCCTCCTCGTTGAGCAGGAATTCCTCGAGGGAGATCAGGGCCATTTGGGACCCGCGCTCCAGCAAATCCTGCAGCTCCCCTATCTCCAGCCCGGCCGCCGCCGCCACCTCCTCGTCCCGCGGTTCTACTCCCTGCTCCTGCTCCAGCCGTCGGTAAACGGAGCTCACCTGCCTGAGCTTCTCTATAAGGGTGCGAGGCGCCCAGTGGGCGCGGCGCAGCGCATCCAGGACTGCGCCGCGGATGCGTAAAGCGGCGAAACTCTCGAAGTTAACTCCCCGGGAGGGGTCGAAACGGTCGATGGCCTCCAGCAGGCCCACAATGCCGTAACCTATGAGGTCTTCTTGATCCAGGAAAGGAGGCGGCTTAACGGCCAGGCGGCCCACAATGTACCTGACGAGGGGCAGGTACTTCAAGGCCAGTTCCCTCCGCGCTTCCTCCTCTCCCTTATGTATTAAGGCCTGCCAGAGCTCGCTGTCCTTCACGGCCATAGGCGTCTACCTCTCTTGACGTCTTTCCTCGCGCAGCCGCCGGAAAACAAACCTTACCAGCCGGTCTTCGTCCTTTTCCGCCAGGTTTTCGAAGGCCACCCCTACTTCATACCTCTCCAGCCCGTCGATCTTCTTAGGAACCACCCGCCTCACCCGGCCCTTGACGACCAGGGGCGCCATCTTCCCGTCGGGAAGGGGTAGCTTCAACAGGAGAAGGCTGCCCGGTTCCGGCCCTTCCTTAAGGACCAGCTGGGCTCCTCCTCCGCTCAAATCTACGGTATAGCCCTTTCGTTCCGGAAGGGGCGCTTCTCCGGCCTCCGTTTCCGGGCCACACTCTTCGGCCAGGGGTGTATACTGCACCTCCAGGGCCACCTTGGTCCGCACAAAACTGCGCTGCTGGACCCGCCTGACTTCCACGGGGTACCGGAAGTAGTAGAGATATACGGGGTCAAAGGCCTGTCTTTTAAGGGTGGTCTCAAATTCGTATTTGGCCTCCGGCGACGTCACCACAGCCCTCACCCTTTCCCCCACCGCCAGGGCCACCTCGCCGACCTCCGGTGCCAGCACGGCGAACTCCTCCGGCCCCACTTCCTGGATTAAGGTGGTAAAACAGCGGCCGGTGTCCGGTTGGACGATGGTGATCTTGCGGTTGATGCGGAGGAAGGGATAGCGCGCCATTACCTTTTCCCCCTATTCCCCCAAAGTAAACTCAAACGCTGCCAGAACCCACCCCTGCCTCCCGTCGGAGATGGGGGCGCCCCCGCCAGGCGGTCCGCCACCTCTTCCAAGGCCCGCGCCGCAGGGGATGAGGGGTAATGCAGCACCAACGGCCGCTGCTCCCGCACCGCCAGTCCCACCGTCCGGTCCTCGGGTACGATGCCCAGGAGGGGCACTTCCACCGCCAGGAAGCGCCGGGCCGTGGCCTGGAGCCTGGCCGCCGCCTCCCGGCCGTCGCCCGGGGCCAGGGCGCGGTTCACCAGAAGGTGGAGCCTGACCCCCAGGCGGGAAAGCCCTTTGATGAGGCCGTAGGCATCCGTCAAGGCGGTGGGCTCCGGCGTGGTAACGATAACGGCTTCCCCCGCCGCCGCCGCAAAACTCAGGACATGGCGGGATATCCCGGCGCTGGTATCGATTAAGAAGAAGTCCGTTCCCTCCGTTACCCGGCTCAAAGCCCGGATCAAGCCCTCCCGCTGTTGGTTGGTCATTTCCGCCAGCTCTTGAACCCCGGATCCCCCGGGAATGAGGCGTATTCCCGCCGGCCCTTCGATCACTATTTCCCCCAGCTCCTTCTCCCCCCGCACTACCTGGCTCAGGTCCCAGCGGGGCACCAGTCCCAATAGGATATCCACATTGGCCAGGCCCAGGTCCGCATCCAGGACCATAACCCGCTTCCGCCTCCGGGCCAGGGCCAGGCTCAAGTTGACCACAATATTGGTCTTGCCCACCCCGCCCTTTCCGCTGGCCACGGCCAGGCTCCTCACCCCACCGGGAGAACTCCCCTGTACCAGCTCACGCAGACGGGCCGCTTGATCCATTTCGGGTCACCGCTTTCCATATAAGCTGGGAGAGGCGGTAGGGGTCGGCTTCTTCTATATCTTCCGGGACGTTTTGACCGGCCGTCACGTAGGCTACCGGCACACCCGCAGCCCGGACCACCCGGGCAATAACCCCGGGGCAGGACGTCTCGTCCAGTTTGGTAAAAATAAGCCGGTTGAACTGCAGCACGCGATAATTTTCCACCGCCCGCAGGAGATCGCTGCTTCTGGTGGTCCCGCTCAAGACCAGGTACACATCCAAAGGCCCGATGGCGGAAAGAAATCCCTGGGTTTCCACGAGTTGGGCTCTGTTTTCCGGGGGACGGCCGGCAGTATCCACGAAGATCACGTCGCACTGCTCCAGCCTGGAAACGGCTTCCTTGAGCTCCTTGGGGGTCATGGCTACTTCCAGGGGTAGGCTCATAATCTCGGCATAGGTTCTGAGCTGCTCCACGGCCCCTATCCGGTAGGTATCCAGGGTAACGAGCCCCACCCGCCGGTGGTGGTAAAGGCTGTATCGGGCCGCCAGTTTGGCCAGGGTGGTGGTCTTCCCTACCCCCGTAGGCCCCACCAGAGCCCGGATGCGCTCCTCGCGACCTCTTGTGCCGCCGGGAGGTTCCATATACTGGGCCAGGCGCGCCAGGATGATTTGCCCCAGCACCTCCTCGTCCATCCGGCCGTCGAGGCCGGTCAGGAGGGCCTCCGTCAGCTCTTCCCCCATGTCCTGCTCCAAGAGGAGCCGGCGGTAGGCGGCCAGGAGGCCGTCCTCTCCCGCGGTAGGGGAAGTAAGCTTCTCCAGGGTCTTTCTGATCTCCGCCAGCTCCCTCTCCAGGGCTTCCTCCCCTCGGCCGGCCTTAGAGGCGGGGCCGGCTTCGGCCGCCGCCGTCACCTCCAGGTGGGGCGGCTGGAAGAAGCCCTTGAGGCCCGGCCGGCGGACCTTCCGGGTGGATACGATTACGGCGTCGGGGCCCAGGTCCCGCCGGATGGCCAGATAAGCCTCCTGCATATCCCTTACCAGGTAGCGCTTAATCCTCATTCAACTTCACCGCCTCCACCACTTCCACTTCCAGGGCCGGGTCCAGCTCGTTATAGGACACCACGGGCACATGGGGCAGGGGGCGCTGTAGGAACCTGCGCAGGGGCAGGCGGATCCTGCCCGAGCACAGGATTACGGGCTGCCGGCCCTGCAGGGCCATCCTGGCCACGGCCTGGCCCACCCGCTCCACCAGGTCCCGGCCCCTTTCAGGGGGCAAGACCGGGAAATGTCCCTGGGGGGTAGGCTGCACCGAATCCGCAATCTCCTGCTCCAGGCGCGGGCTAAGGGTAACGGCCACCAGCTTTCCCTCGGGAGCATACAGTTTACCTAGAGTTCGGTATAGACCCCGACGGGCCGCCTCGATCAAGTAGTCCGGTTCCCGATTCACCCGGGCCGCATCGGCCAGGGATTCCAGAATGGTAACCAGATCGCGGATGGGCACCCTTTCCTGGAGCAGGTTCTGCAGCACCTTCTGGACCTCCCCCAGGGTCAACAGGTTAGGCACCAGCTCTTCTACCACCGCCGGATTGCTTTCCTTGACCTTGTCCAACAGCTCTTTGGTCTCCTGCCGTCCCAGGAGTTCGTGGGCATGGGCTTTAATAAACTCCGTAAGATGGGTGACCAGCACGGTAGGGCAGTCCACTACGGTGAAACCCTTCAATTCCGCTTCCTGGCGCCCCTCGGCGTTGACCCACCACGCCGGCAGGCCGAAGGTAGGTTCTCGGGTCGGTAGGCCTTCTATTTCCCCTTCGCCCGCCGGGTTCATGGCCAGATAGTGCCCGGGCATGAGTTCTGCCCGGGCGGCCTCGACGCCGCGGATTTTGAACACGTAAGCATTGGGAGGTAGCTGCAGGTTGTCCCGGATACGGATTGGCTTGACGTAAATGCCCAGCTCCAGGGCGCACTGGCGCCTTACGGCGGCCAGGCGGTCCAGCAGATCGCCTCCCTGGTTTTCATCCGCCAGGGGCACCAGCCCGTAACCTATTTCGATCTCCAGGGGATCCACTTCAAAGAGGTTGAGGACGTTCTCCGGCTGGCGCCTTTCTCCCCTGGTGGCCCGGGCGGCCGCTTCCCGCCGCTCGTCCTCCCTGGCCTTCTGTTCCCGAGCTAGGGCGTAGGCCGCGTAGCCGACACCGGCGGCCATGACGAAAAAGGGCAAGCGAGGCAGGCCCGGCACCAAGCCGAGAAGGAACAACACCCCCGCCACCAGGCCTATACCCCGGGGAAAACCGCTCACCTGCCGGACTACCTCATGGCCGAAGTCGTCCGTGGCCCCCGACCGGGTGACTAGGATACCCGTCCCCGTGGAGACCAACAAGGCCGGAATTTGGGTCACCAGCCCGTCACCGATGGTAAGCCGGGTGTAGGTCTGCAGGGCCTGCTCCAAGGGCATCCCCAGCTGCCAGATGCCGATGGCGAAGCCGGCGAGGATATTGATAGCCGTTATTACCAGGCCGGCGATGGCATCGCCGCGGACGAATTTGCTGGCCCCGTCCATGGCCCCGTAAAAATCCGCTTCCCTCTGCAGAAGCCTTCTCTTTTCCTTGGCTTCTTCTTCCGTGATCAGGCCGGCGTTGAGGTCGGCGTCGATGCTCATCTGCTTGCCGGGCATGGCGTCCAGGGTGAAACGTGCGGCCACTTCCGCCACCCGCTGGGCACCGTTGGTGATAACCACAAACTGGATGACGGTGATAATGAGAAAAATTATAAAGCCTACTATGTAGTTATTGCCCACCACGAAGCTGCCGAAGGCCTCGATGACGTGGCCGGCCTTGGCCTGGCTCAAGATGAGTCGCGTAGAAGATATGTTGAGGGCCAGCCGGAACAGGGTGACCACCAGAAGCAGGGAGGGGTACACGGAAAACTGCAGGTTATGGGTGGTAAACATGGTGGTCAGGAGGATAATCATGCTCACCGTGAGGTTGGCGATGAGCAGCAGGTCCAGGACCACGGGCCTGATGGGAATGACGATAAGCATAACCACGGCCAGGACCAGACCGGCTATGAGCAGATCGTGGTAAGGCGTTAATCTCCGCAGGGCCGCCAGCATGCCGGGGGAACGGGGTAGGGCCATCCTTCCTCCCTCACCTCCTAAAGCAAAATTTATTTTTCATGAGATCCCGCCGCCTCTTTGGCCGTGACGTATCCATAGTTTTGATCCCGGCCTGCTTGGCTTTCGCTCGCAAAGGCCTTCCTCGCGGGCAGAACTTTTGCTTGGCTTAAAGGCTCCGGCAGGCTTCCCGGAAGAATTTAAGCATCCTGCCTCAGTTGCCGGCCGCAAGGATACATGCCCTCGGGCCAAGCTTCAAGCCTTTCGCCAA